>NZ_CP050804.1:1200000-1570587 GCF_012563545.1 Arcanobacterium buesumense | reverse complement strand
TCTGGTGGCGATCTTCCGGAAGTTTATGGCGCTTCCGAATTTGTTTACTGGTATGACGGGCACCCGGATGTACCTCGTACCTGGCCGCTAGAAGCAAAAGAAGTTGCAGTGCTTGGTGTGGGTAATGTTGCACTGGACGTTGCACGTATTCTGGCGAAACATCCAGATGATTTGATGAGCACTGAGATCCCAGAAAATGTGGAACAAGGGTTGCGGCAATCGCCAATTACTGATGTTCATGTTTTTGGCCGCCGCGGTCCGGCACAGGTGAAGTTCACCCCGATGGAATTACGTGAGCTTGGGCACGTTCCTGATGTTGATATTGTGGTTTATCCGGACGATTTTGACTATGACGCTGGCTCAGAAAAAGCGATGGATGAGTCAAAGATGACGCGGCAGGTAGTTGATCAGCTCACAAACTACGCCTTCCAAGAGCCTGAAGATTTAACAGCTTCACGCCGTATCCATATCCACATGCTGCAAGCCCCGGTTGAAATTCTGGGTGAAGATCACGTTGAAGGTATCCGTATGGAGCGGATGGAACTTCAAGGAGATCAGTCTGTGAAGGGGACTGGCGAATATATTGATTACCCAGTTCAGGCCGTATATCGGGCGATTGGTTATGCCTCCTCACCAATTCCAGGGGCGCCATTTGATGACCGTCGTTGTGTTGTTCCGAATGAAGGTGGACGAGTGACGGATAATGAAGGGAATGTTGTGACTGGCATGTATGCTACTGGCTGGATTAAGCGTGGTCCGGTTGGTTTGATTGGTTCTACCAAATCAGATGCGCAAGAAACAATTGGTCATTTGATTGATGATTATAAAGCCGGAAAGTTACATGCCTCCACTGAAAACGTCGGTTGGGAAGCTACCAAGGCAGTGCTCGATGAGCGCGGTGTCCGGTACACCGATTGGGAAGGTTGGCACCATCTAGAAGACTTCGAAAAGTCGTTAGGCCAAGCTGCTGGGCGGGAAAGAATAAAGGTTGTTGAGCGCGAGACGATGACAGCTGTTTCGCGCGGTGAAGAACACGACGGGAAACTTTACTAAGTGTCACAGTGGGGCCCGCAGATAGCATCTGCGGGCCCCACTGGCATGAAGTAGGTGCGATTAGCGGTAGTTGACGAACTGGAGTGCTACATCGAACTTTCCGCCTTTGAGAAGCGCGATAACAGCTTGGAGATCATCGCGTGATTTCGATGAAACACGAACTTCATCTCCCTGAATTTGAGCTTTAACGGATTTTGGCCCTTCGTCACGGATCAATTTTGTGATCTTCTTTGCGTTGACTTGGTCAATGCCTTTTTTAAGCGTGCCGAGGAGGTGATACTCCTTGCCGGAAGCCTTTGGTTCGCCTTCGCCAACATCGACTTGTTTTAGTGAAAGTCCACGCCGGATGAGCTTTGATTGCAAAACATCCCAGATTGCTAGAACACGTTCGGGGGTGTTGGCAATCATAGTAATTGTTTCGCCTTTGAGGGTGATTGATGCGCCGACATTTTTGAAATCGTAGCGCTGGCCAATCTCCTTAGCTGTTTGATTTACAGCGTTATCTACCTCCTGGTAATCGTAGTCAGAGACGACGTCGAATGATGAATCTGCCATGGTTTCTCCTTAGAAAATTGAGCATTTTTGAAAAATGTGACGCGCACGGCACTCTTTTCCATGCTTATAGTTTGACACGGTATGGGGTAGAGCTGGTAATCTCGTTATCCGCACGGGGTTGTAAAAAACAACGTGCATGGCAGGTTTGCAGAGCGGCCAAATGCATCTGACTGTAAATCAGACGGGTAACCTTCGGGGGTTCAAATCCCTCACCTGCCACTGGATCGTCATTGGGCTCATGCTCAATACGAACCATGCAATAATTGAAGTGATATGTATCACCGAAAAAATTGCGCAAGTAGTTGGTTTTTGTGCATGCCTCTTGGTAAGCTTTCCAACGTTGCCCCGATAGCTCAGTCGGCAGAGCGTCTCCATGGTAAGGAGAAGGTCAAGGGTTCGATTCCCTTTCGGGGCTCCATTCATTTCACCAGAAATGAATTTGAGGCGGGGTAGCTCAGTTGGTCAGAGCGCACGACTCATAATCGTGAGGTCGCGGGTTCAAACCCCGCCCCCGCTACAAACGAAAATTGAAGCACCCGCTTCTCAACAAGCCGAACGTGAGGTAACAACAGTGGCTAGCAAGTCTGCAGACGTTCGCCCCAAGATCACCCTCGCTTGCGAGGTTTGCAAGGAGCGTAACTACATTACGAAGAAGAACCGTCGGAACACGCCGGATCGTCTAGAGCTCAAGAAGTACTGCCCAAGGTGCTCCAAGTCTCAGACGCATCGTGAGACCCGATAAGGTTTAACTAAGCAAAAGCCCTTCCATTTGGAGGGGCTTTTACTTTTATGGGTGCTTACAATGGTGTACACAATCAACTATATTTCCGCCGTGCCGGGGGAGCAGATTATAGTAGAGATTGCAGATAACACAGGAGGACATTGATGGAACACTCTCGGAAAGATCTTGCTCCAGTTGCATCGTCACGAGCTCAAACTGATGCCTCCTCTTTGGCACAACTGACTACTTTCAACGTTGGCGGTCCCATTTCTCATCTGGTCCAGGCCCAGACGGAAAACGAGATTATTGACGCCATTCGCACAGCTGATGAACAACAGTTACCGCTACTCGTCCTTGGTGGCGGATCAAATATTCTGGCAGCTGATAGTGATTTTACTGGTATCGTCGTACGTGATATGCGAAATGACATCACGCCGACGATGGATGACGGTTGTGGCGGCGGACAGATGACTGTTACCGCAGGAACTCCATGGGATGACGTTGTTGTCTATGCCATCGAAAACGAATGGATGGGCCTCGAAGCTCTTTCTGGTATTCCCGGCTCTGCTGGGGCAGCCCCAGTACAAAATATCGGTGCCTATGGGCAAGAAGTTGCCGAAACGATCGCCTCACTACGAGTATATGACCGACTAGCTAAAAAAATTACCACCCTATTTCTAGCTGATCTTGATTTCGGTTACCGGCATTCACTCCTCAAATCGTCCATGGTTCATGGCCCATTGGGTCCAAGTCCACGCTGGATTGTTCTAGAGGTGAATTTTCACATGCGCCGGGCTAGCCTCGGAGCGCCCATCAAATACGGACAACTTGCGACAGCACTTGGCATTGAACTTGGCGAACGTGCCCCCGCAGCCGAGGTTCGGCAAGCGGTTCTTGAACTACGGCGTTCAAAGTCAATGATTCTTGATGATGCTAACCGAAATACCTATTCAGCAGGTTCATTTTTTACCAACCCGATCTTAACTTTGGATCAGGCCAAAAACTTACCGGAACAAGCGCCACGCTTCCCAGTCACCGATCACACGACTATTCGGCAAATTGGCGGCGAACCAACAGTAGTTCCGGGCCTTGTGAAATCCTCAGCAGCTTGGCTTATCTCCCATGCAGGGTTCGATAAAGGATATGGTTTGCCCAATAAAGCGGCGCTTTCAACCGATCACTCATTAGCTATCACAAATCGTGGTGGAGCTAGTGCCAACGATATTGTCCAACTTGCTCAAGAGGTCCGTGACGGCGTGCAAAAAGCGTACGGGGTAACATTGGTACCTGAGCCTGTCTTCGTCGGTCTAAGCCTCGATTAAGAGCCGTTAGCATCGTCTGGTCCAGCGAGCCAAGCATCAATCTCGTCATGCCAAACGCTCTTTGATTGAGGGCTTGCCAACGAAGCAGTGATTGACGAATGTGCCAGCAACGCTAACTCATAATCGTCAAAACCAAGATCACGAGCAATACGATACTGATCGGTTAATCTCGATAAGAACAGCAAGGGATCGTCAGCTCCCAACGCGACCTGGGCCCCGGCGTCAAGAAGGGTGCGTAATGGGATGTCATGCTTATGCCCATAAACTCCAAGAGATACATTCGATGCCGGACAGACCTCAAAAGCGATGCCGGCGTCCACAATCCGAGCTAAAAGGTCAGGATCTTCGGCTGCCCGCACTCCGTGACCTAACCGCACTGGACGCAAATGAGCAACTACCTCTCGCAAATGATCTGGGCCTAAAAGTTCCCCGCCGTGCGGAACCGCTGCGAGACCAGCGCGGCGGGCAATGTTAAACGCAGCTGACCATTCCGAGGTCGTCCCACGTCGTTCGTCATTACTCAACCCAAAACCTACGACGTTCCCAGGGCCATCTCCAGCATGCTTGGCCGCCAACCGCGCCAACGTGCGTGCTTCAAAAGGATGACGAATACGTGAAGCAGCAACGATAACGCCCACGTCGATACCTACGTCACGGGAAGCAATTGCGGCCTCATCAAGCACGATTTCTAAGGCTGGCGTAATACCACCAACAAACGGTGCATACGAGGTGGGGTCAATCTGAATTTCTAGCCGGCGTGAACCTTCGCGTTTATCATCTTCGGCAGCTTCGCGCACAATTCGGCGCATTGCTTCCTCGGAGCGAACCACTTTACGGGCGGCATCGTAGGCGCGCTGAAATCTAAACCAACCGCGTTGATCGGCAGGAACGTGGAGCGAAACATTATCGGTTAAATTCTCCGGCAAGCGAATCCCTTGCTCAGCAGCCATATCGGCTAAAGTTGATACCCGCATTGAGCCGGTGAAATGCAAATGAAGATGTGCTTTGGGAAGGGCATTAAGGTCTCGCATAAGCCAAGTCTGCCAGCGTGCGCGGATCGTTTCAATGTGCCAGAGTGTGAAACTGAGCGAGATAGGTAGTCGAGTTGAACTGCCTGGCAAGCTTCTCTATAAATGGATACGTGACTAATCCCGTGATCCGTATGTCTAGTGAACGAGCTGTACACCGTCAACGTGCTGATGCTGAACGCACCGTGATGTCTTTGCTGACCGGACCGGATGTCGCACAGATGCTTTCGGTTGCCTTAGCTCATCGTGGCGTGGTCCGTTCCTGGAATGTTCATGCGGTTCATCATCGTCCGGGTGCCGGAGTTTCGGTTGGCTACAGTGTTGTGTTGGACTTTGTGGATGGCCAGTGTGGCCCGGTTACCCGCCGTGACACATACGTTGTTGCTTCTTCTGCTCAGGTTGACGAAGATCGGCTTGCTGAGGTCGATGGGCGTACGTTGACGTGGCGCCAGATGCGAGTTCATGTGTGGGAGCATCCTGGTGATCCCCAATTACCAGCCCTAGATTTAGCGTGTGACCCGGATAAACTGGCTACCTGGCTAGGGCGCGCTGTTGATGTGGAGTTGGTGACGTATCGGCCAACCCGACGCGCGGTAGTTAAAATTATCGACGACGATACCGAAGATGTGAGCTTTGGTAAGGTCACTCAGGCCGGGCATGTTGAGGCGGTTGCTACCAGGCTGCGGATACTTGAGCGTAGCGGGACGCCGGCGCCGCGGATCGAGCGTATTGATCCGCGCGGTTTTATTGTGACATCGGCAGTGCCTGGAATCGCGCTGAACAAAGTGTATGCGAGTGTAGCTCCCGAGCATATTGTGCGAATGCGAGCCGTCTTGGATTCGTTAGCTGGCACGTTGGATAGTTTGCCGTTGGTGGCTCGCGGGTTGCCGGCGCGCCCAGCGTGGGCTGAGCGAAGTGAGCATTATGCGGAAGCCGCGGCGAGCGTTATTCCAGATCATGCCGATCGGGCACGCTCGTTAGCTAAGGAAATTCGGGCGGTATTAGCTCAGGCGGATGTTGGGCCGGTTGTGCCTACCCACGGGGATTTTTATGAAGCGAACGTATTTATCGATCCGGCTACCGGTGAGGTTTCGGGAATTTTAGATGTCGATAGCTTAGGCCCGGGCTACCGCGTTCATGATTGGGGCTGTTTATTGGGGCACATGTCGGTGCTACCTGGGTTAGCTCCAAAAACGTATCCGCATATTGATGAATTATTAGCTGATTGGACGCAGCAGGTGGCGCGATGGGTTGATCCGCAGGCCTTGGGTGCTTCGGCTGCTGGCGTGGTGCTTTCATTGGTTGCCGGCGCCCGGCGCTCGCGGAAGAAGAACTGGCAGGCTGAGGCACTGTTTCGCTTAGAGGTAGCTGAGAAGTGGCTGAGGTGAAGGTAAAAGATAACCTTCTGCCACGCTTAACAATGTGATTGTAATGACAATCGCTATTTCTTGCGCCAGCCACAGCATTTATATTTTGGGTTTATTGACGGCTAGTAGCTGTTTTATATGCACGTTGCCGGGAGGACACCAACGCGTTCTCCCGGCAACTTTTCGTCGTTTAGGTGCTTATCTGGTTAAGCAAAGAGTTCTTGTAATCTCCGGGCACCGGCAACCAGATCGTCGTCGGCAAGCGCATAGGAGAAGCGCAGGTAACCGGGTGCGCCGAAAGCCTCACCTGGTACTACTGCAACTTCGGCTTCGTCTAAAATCAGCTCAGCAAGTTCGGCTGACGTGGTGGCTACTCGGCCCCGGATCTCCTTGCCAAGTAGTGCTTCAATGTTGGGGAACACATAGAACGCGCCGGTAGGCTGGGGGACAACAAAGCCATCGATCTCGCGAAGCATGGCGACGAGGGTTTGCCGACGTCGATCAAAAGCTTCTTTCATTGGAGCAAGTATGCTTTGATCGCCTGTTAATGCGGCAATAGCGGCCCGCTGGGAAACATTCGAGACGTTTGAAGTGATATGCGATTGGAAGTTAGCTGCTTTTTTAATGACGTCACTTGGACCGTACATCCAGCCTACGCGCCAGCCGGTCATAGCGTACGATTTTGCGACGCCGTTGACGACGATGGTCTGGTCAGCAAGTTCTGGCACAACCTTCAGCAGGTAGGACATGTCACCTTCATAGACGAGCTTTTCGTAGATTTCATCGGTGATGATCCAGATACCGTTAGCTAGTGCCCACTGGCCGATGTTACGTAGTTCGTCAGCTGTGTAGACGGCACCGGTTGGGTTCGATGGTGAACACATGAGCAGAACCTTGGTACGGTCAGTCAGTGCCGCATCGAGTTGTGCGGTTGTGACCTTATAGTTTTGGTCTGGGCCAGCAAATACTTCGACGACGCTACCACCGCATAGTTTGATTGCTTCGGGGTAGGTGGTCCAGTACGGAGCGGGAAGAATGACTTCATCGCCGTCGGAAACGAGGGAGGCAAAAGCTTGGAAGACTGCCTGCTTGCCACCGTTGGTAACGATAATGTTAGCTGGATCAACCGTGATACCGGCGTCTTCGCGGGCGCGCATCGCGATCGCTTCGCGCAGTTCTGGCAAACCAGAAGCTTGGGTGTATTTGTGATTCTTTGGGTCTTGGGCGGCGGCAACGGCAGCGTCGACGACGTGTGCTGGGGTGGGGAAGTTGGGTTCTCCAGCGCCGAAACCAATAACGGGCTTGCCGGCAGCTTTAAGTGCTTTAGCTTTAGCGTCGACGGCGAGTGTGGCAGATGGTTGTAAAGCCCCGAGTCGAGCAGATACGCGAGTGCGTGGTGTTTTATGTGTCATATGTCCTATGGTGGCACGGAAATGGCTGAATGTCACCTGTATTTAAGGAATGGGTGGGTCTGAAAAAGAGTGATGTGGCACTAATTACATGCTCAATATTGTGTCAGAGGAAAATGCGAAGTAAAGTAGGGGGAGTTGTGGAACGCATACGTCTGTTAACCTACTTGCGGTAGGATATGTAACGTGGCTTTCCCCTATAGGGTAGTGGCGCAATTGGTAGCGCACCGGTCTCCAAAACCGGCGGTTGTGGGTTCGAGTCCCTCCTGCCCTGCTAAGAAGGCGGCCCACAAGGGCCGTTTTCCACATTTACCGAGAGGATAACCAAGTGAGCCAGGCTTCCGCGTCTAGTCACGGCAATAAGCCAGCGAAATCAGATTCGCTTGGCTTCTTCGCTCGTATCGTCCAGTTCTTCCGTGAAGTGTTTGTGGAACTGAAGAAAGTTCAGCGTCCAACGCGTTCTGAGTTGTGGAAGCTATTCCTTACGGTCGTTTTCTTTGTTGCTGTTGTGATGGCATTCGTAGGAGTGATCGATCTGGTATTTGCTCAACTCGTTCTCGTCATCTTCAGCTAACGCTTATTTGCCAGATCATTTGAAAGCAGGAAATATGTCCGAGGAAAAGCTCGACACTACAATCGGTAATCCCGTATTCTCCGATGCCGTACCTGAGCCGGCGTCGGATATCGTGCTACCTGCAGAAACTGCCGTTGAGGAATCACTACCCAACGATCAGGAAGCGTCTGAACCTGCGGATGTGGCCGCTGAGCCGGTTGCCGTCTCGGATGATGAAGAGGCTACCTCAGATGAGGAGCTGGTGACTGAAGAAATGGTTCGTGCCAAGCTTAAGGGCTTACCTGGTCGCTGGTATGTATTGCATACCTATGCTGGGTATGAAAAGCGCGTTAAGCGTGACCTTGAGACCCGTATGCGTTCTTTGGATATGGAAGATTATATTTTCCAGATTGAAGTTCCAATGGAAGAAGTTTTTGAGGTCAAGAAAGGCCAGCGAAAGCTCATCTCGCGTGTACGGATCCCAGGATATGCACTTATTCGCATGAAGATGACGGACGATTCATGGCGAGTTGTCCAGGACACAAATGGCGTTACTGGATTCGTTGGAAACGGACGTAATCCGGTAGCTCTCAACCCTGATGAAGTTGTGCAAATGCTCACTCCTGTTGTTGAGCAAGAAGCTGCGGCTGCGGCAGAATCCGCTGGCGCACAAGTGGGAACTGTCGGTTTGACTCTTGAAGTTGAATATGTCGTTGGTGAGACAGTGACTCTTACCACTGAGCCTTGGGTTGGAATGCCCGCTACAATTTCTGAGGTTGATGCAGTTAACCAGCGGTTGACTGTTCTCATGACACTTGTCGGCCAGGAAACCCCGGTCGATTTGTCCTTCGGTCAAGTTAAGAAGATGGACTGATTGGCTAACGTCAACAGCACTGTGTGGCTTAATCTCCGTAGCACAGTGGTCTTTTAAGCGATACGAAGGCACCCGTCGTCGTTGCCAGACGGCGGTAGTAAGATAAGAAAAGAAGGATCAAAATGCCACCGAAGAAGAAGGTTGCCGGTCTGATCAAGCTCCAGATTCAAGCTGGAATGGCCACCCCGGCTCCGCCGATCGGCCCAGCTCTGGGTCAGCACGGCGTTAACATTGTGGAATTCACGAAGGCATACAATGCTGCTACTGAATCCATGCGCGGAAATATTGTCCCAGTTGAGATTACGGTTTACGAAGATCGTTCGTTTACCTTTATCACCAAGACTCCACCTGCTGCTGAACTTATTAAGAAAGCTGCCGGTATTAAGAAGGGTTCTGGAATTCCGCACACCAATAAGGTTGCTCACCTCACCGCAGATCAATTGCGTGAGATTGCAAAGACTAAAGAACCAGACCTCAACGCCAACGATATCGACAACGCTGCTCGCATTATTGCCGGCACCGCTCGTTCGATGGGCGTGACCACCGACGAGATCTAAGAATCTTAACCGCTCATCCCGAGCAACTGATGATGCCACATGTGGCATCGTGGTAGAGCCCGAGCGGGTTCGTTCCCCACAACTGCTGACAAGGAGAAAAGCAGAATGGCAAAGCGCTCAAAGAATTATCGTAAGGCTGCTGAGCTCATCCAGGCTGGCGAAATTTATACGCCAGCTGAAGCGATTGAGCTAGCACAGAAGACGTCCGTTACTAAGTTCCCATCTACCGTTGAGGTTATGTACCGCCTCGGTGTTGATCCGCGTAAAGCTGATCAGATGGTTCGTGGCACTGTTAATCTGCCACACGGAACTGGTAAGACGGCACGCGTTATCGTTTTCGCAGTTGGCGACAAAGCACAAGCAGCTCTTGAAGCTGGTGCTGATGAAGTCGGCGGCGACGAGCTCATCGAAAAGGTCGCAGGTGGCTGGACCGACTTCGATGCAGCTGTTGCAACCCCGGATCTCATGGGTAAGGTTGGCCGTTTAGGTCGCGTGCTTGGTCCACGTGGTTTGATGCCTAACCCAAAGACCGGTACCGTGACAATGGATACCGCTAAGGCTGTTAACGACATCAAGGGTGGACGTATTGAGTTCCGTGTTGATAAGCACGGTAACCTTGCTTTCATCATTGGTAATACATCCTTCACCAAGGAACAGCTCATTGAAAACTTCACTGCAGCTCACGAAGAGATCATGCGTTTGAAGCCAGCCTCATCTAAGGGTCGTTACTTACTCAAAGCAACCGTATCAACTACGATGGGCCCTGGTATTCGCATCGATGCAACCAAGAGCTCAAAGGAAGCCTGATTCCTTGCAACGGGCGGTATGACTTCATGCGTCATACGTAACTGTAGACAAACGCGGAACTGATATCAGTTCCGCGTTTGTTTTATGTCACGAAGATATTTGATCTAGTATCAGATGCTTATCAGGTATTTGGCGACGATTCACGGTACTATTTTCCACAGAGTTCCATTCTCGTATTAAAGGGGTTATTTCCGTGAGTACATCGTTAGTCATCGGTATTGCAGGTGGTACTGGAAGTGGAAAGACGACCTTAACGCGGGCGATTGAGTCGCGGTTTGCCCCGCATGCGTCAGTTATTTTTCATGATTCCTACTATAAAGCTCATAATGATTTGAGCTATGAGGAACGTTCCCAGCTCAATTATGATCATCCCCAATCTTTCGATAACGATCTTTTAGTTGACCATCTTCACTCATTGCTGAACGGTCAGGCAATCGAATCACCTGTTTATGATTATGCGAACCACAATAGGGCAGTTGAAACCCAACACATTGAGCCTGCACCGGTACTTATTCTTGAAGGTATTTTGATTTTTGCCGAGCCACGTTTGTGCGATTTGTGTGACGTAAAGATTTTTGTTGATACCGACGCCGATGTGCGTATTTTGCGACGTATCAAACGTGATGTGGTGGAGCGTGGGCGCTCATTAGAATCGGTGGAGTCGCAGTATTTAGGCACGGTTAAGCCAATGCATGAAATATATGTAGAGCCGTCAAAACGCCGTGCAGATCTGATTGTGCCAGAAGGTGGGCATAACCTTGTTGCCCTCGATATGCTGTTCCATCGTATAGATGGGGAGCTGAAGAAATTGGCGCAGTAGTGGACTGCGGTGTTGCTATAAAATGTTGGACCGCTCACGGAACTGAGCTTGGTCTTGCCAAGATGCTCAAATAGACGTAGTCTACTAATTGCCCAAGACCGCAGGTCGCCCGAAATTTTCGGGACGAAGTTCGCACGGCGAAGCCAGCGTAGGTACGAAAGACAGCAGGTAATCTGCACCCGTCCTCATGCCTATGCATGAGGATTTTTTATTCCCGCTTTGGTTTCGCGATGTTGAACTTCCGATCTCGGCATTCAATCGGAAGGAGGTCCCATGGCACGGACCGACAAGTCTGCAGCGATCGCAGAGCTCAAGGAGCTATTCTCGGGTTCTTCGGCCGTTCTCGTAACTGAGTACCGTGGACTGACTGTTGCACAGATGAAGACTCTTCGTCGCGCAATGGGTCAAGAAGCTACGTACGTTGTTGCGAAGAACACCCTCGCTCGCATCGCGGCTAAGGAAGCTGGCGTCGAAGGTCTCGATGACGCGCTTTCCGGCCCGACTGCACTGGCATTCGTCACCGGTGACATCGCTTCCGCAGCTAAGGCAGTGAAGAACTTCGCCAAAGAAAACCCGGCACTTATCGTTAAGGCTGGTGTTCTTGAAGGCACGCTTCTGGCTGCTGAAGATGTTTCGAAGCTCGCCGATCTCGAATCTCGCGAGGTCCTTTTGGCCAAGGCTGCCGGAGCTCTCAAGGCTTCCATGCAGAAGGCTGCATTTGTTTTCAACGCACCAGCAACCAAGTTGGTACGCACTGTCGACGCACTACGTGCGAAGCAAGAAGAAGCTGCTGCCTGAGAGCAGTAGCACAACTTAATACAATAACCCGCCTCACACGTAGGCAAAGGAAGGTAGGCCAATCATGGCTAAGCTCACCGCTGAAGAGCTCATCGAAGCTTTCAAGGAGCTCACCCTAGTTGAGCTCAACGACTTCGTTAAGAAGTTCGAAGAAGAATTTGACGTAGAAGCTGCTGCTCCAGTTGCAGTTGCTGCTGCTGCCCCAGCTGCTGGTGGCGCTGCTGAAGCTGCTGAAGAGAAGGACGAATTTGACGTCATTCTCGAATCTGCTGGCGACAAGAAGATTGCAGTCATCAAGGAGGTGCGCGCTCTTACCTCCCTCGGTCTGAAGGAAGCTAAGGACCTCGTTGATGGTGCACCTAAGCCAATCCTCGAAGGTGTCAACAAGGAAACCGCTGAGAAGGCTAAGGAACAGCTCGAAGGTGCTGGCGCAACTGTCACCCTTAAGTGAGGTATGCGGCTTCATCCGCACTCATGAAATAAAGCTTGCTGGTTAAACACCGGCGGTTGAGAAGATCCCCCAAATGTTCGCGTTTGGGGGATCTTCGTATATTGAGGTTGGGAATACTTTTGGCCGTGTCTACTTGCATCTAGTGGCGAAGTGTGGGAGAGTTTTCGCGTTGAGAGATTTACTCGACCTGACGAAGAGTCGATGAGATTATGCAGGGCGCGACTGCCGCATAGTTATTCGAGGATTGTTCGTCTGTTTATAGGAGTCGTGACCCCTTCCACATCGGTGGGGGTAGACTTTCTTGCATTCCAAAGGTAAATTAGAAACTTGCGTGGCTTGCCTTTTGGCTACCATTTTTCCTTGAAAATAGCACATTTAACCGGCAATCTGGTCATAATGTGGGTAGTTTTTAGACGAACCTCGCATATCCCTTACCAGAACCCAGGGAAGGATCACCTTTGGCTGTGCATAGCACCCCGACGCCTACCGTTGTGAATGGCAAACTAGTTTCTGACCGCGTATCGTTTGCAAAGATTTACGAACCGTTGTCAGTCCCAGACCTACTCGGCCTACAGACCTCCAGCTACGGCTGGCTTATCGGTTCCGAAGAATGGCGTGAAAGCGCTGCAGAAGGCGAAAAGTCTGGCTTTGAAGAAATTTTTGACGAAGTCTCGCCAATCGAGAACACTGCTGGAACGATGGGCCTTGTCCTGTCAAATCCGCATCTTGAAGAAGAGAAGGCTTCAATCGCAGAGTGTAAGGAAAAGGATCTTACCTATTCCGCTGCGCTATATGTGACTGCTGAATTCCAGAATTATGAAACTGGTGAAATTAAGTCACAGACTACCTTTATCGGGGATTTCCCGTTAATGACTCCACAAGGCACCTTTATTATTAACGGTACCGAGCGTGTTGTTGTTTCGCAGTTGGTTCGTTCGCCTGGCGTTTATTTTGAGCGTACGGCAGATAAAACCTCTGATAAATATATTTACTCAACTAAAGTTATCCCATCACGTGGTGCATGGTTAGAGTTTGAAATTGATAAGCGTGATTCGGTTGGCGTACGTGTTGACCGTAAGCGTAAGCAGTCGGCTACCGTATTCCTCAAGGCTCTGGGTATGTCTGAAGCTGAGATTCGTGAAGAGTTCAAGGACTTCCCGATTCTCCTAGACACCTTGGATAAAGATACGGTCAAGACTCAAGAAGAAGCTTTACAAGATCTGTATCGCAAGTTGCGCCCAGGTGAACCACCGACGGCGGAAGCTGGTCGCGCACTGATTAACAACTTCTACCACAACCCGAAGCGTTACGATATGGCTAAGGTTGGCCGGTACAAGATTAATAAAAAGCTTGGTACGCAGACCGAGTCTGATAAGCGCCAGCTTCAACTCCAAGATGTCACCGCTACCTTGCGTTACCTTTTGGCACTGCACGCTAATCAATCATCGATCACTACAGTTGATGGTGGGGTAGAAGTACCAGTCGAGACAGACGATATCGATCACTTTGGTAACCGTCGTATCCGGGCAGTTGGCGAATTGATCCAAAATCAGGTTCGTACCGGTCTAGCTCGTCTTGACCGTATGGTTCGCGAACGGATGACAACGCAGGAAGCCGAAGCTATTACGCCGTCGTCATTGATCAATATTCGACCAATCGTTGCCGCTATCAAGGAGTTCTTCGGAACCTCGCAACTTTCTCAGTTCATGGATCAAAACAATCCATTGGCTGGCTTGACCCACAAGCGTCGTCTCTCGGCTCTTGGCCCAGGCGGTTTGTCTCGTGATCGCGCTTCTATGGAAGTTCGAGACGTTCACCCATCGCACTACGGCCGTATGTGTCCAATCGAAACGCCAGAAGGACCAAACATTGGTCTTATTGGCTCGTTGGCAACTTACGGACGCGTTAATGCATTCGGATTTATCGAAACACCGTACCGTAAGGTCGTCGACGGTCGGGTAACCGATCAAATCGATTACCTTGATGCGGCTGACGAAGATCGCTACAACGTCGCACAGGCATCAGCAGCTCTAGACGAAAACGGTCACTTTGTTGACGAAGAAGTCCTCGTTCGTCTTCCAGGTGGCGAACCGGCACTCGTTCCGGCTGACGAAGTTGGCTACATGGATGTTTCAGCTCGCCAGATGGTTTCCGTCGGTACGGCAGCTATTCCATTCTTGGAGCACGACGACGCTAACCGCGCACTTATGGGCGCGAACATGCAACGCCAGGCAGTGCCGTTGATTCGTCCGGTTGCACCATATGTTGGTACCGGTATCGAAGCACGTGCTGCGGTTGACGCCGGCGAAGTTATTGTTGCCAAGGCTTCTGGCGTGGTTACTGAAGTTTCCGCTGATGTTGTCCATGTTGAAGAAGATGACGGCACCCACCGTGTCTATAAGCTTTTGAAGTTTGAGCGTTCTAATCCGGGCAACTGTACAAACCAATTGGTACGCGTTTCCGAAGGCGATCGGGTTGAAAAAGGCTCGCTTATTGCTGACGGTCCGGCAACTGATGGTGGCGAACTTGCTCTTGGACAAAACCTCCTTGTTGCTTTCATGGCATGGAATGGTTACAACTACGAAGACGCTATTATCGTCTCGCAGCGTTGCCAATCTGAAGATTTGCTCACCTCGATCCACATCGAAGAGCATGAAGTTGATGCTCGTGACACTAAGCTCGGTCCAGAAGAAATCACTCGCGACATTCCAAATGTCGGTGAGGATATGCTTGCTCATCTTGATGAGCGCGGCATTATCCGAATCGGTGCGGAAGTCTCAGCTGGCGATATCCTCGTCGGCAAGATTACGCCAAAGGGCGAAACAGAACTGACCTCCGAAGAACGTCTCCTGCGCGCTATCTTCGGTGAAAAGGCGAAGGAAGTTCGCGATACCTCACTACGTGTTCCACACGGTGAATCCGGTATCGTCATTGGTGTTAAGGAATTCTCCTCCGAAAACCATGATGAACTTGCTGCTGATGTACGGCAAACTGTTCGTGTTCATATCGCTCAGCGTCGTAAGATCACCATTGGTGACAAGATGGCTGGACGCCACGGCAACAAGGGTGTTATCTCTCGTATTTTGCCAGTCGAAGACATGCCGTTCATGGCCGACGGTACTCCAGTGGATATCGTTTTGAACCCACTTGGCGTGCCATCTCGTATGAACCTCGGTCAGGTCTTCGAATTGCACCTGGGCTGGGTTGCCTCCCAAGGTTGGGATGCAACGGCAGCTCGCGAAGCCGGCGAAGAATGGGCAGTTGCACTTCCAGAACATGCGGTCGTGGGCCAACACAACGGTCGCGTCGCAACCCCAGTATTCGACGGTGTTGAATCTGGTGAGCTTCGTGGACTTTTGGAAAACACCCATCCGAATCGCGATGGCGATCGGTTAATTGGTGCTTCTGGTAAAGCCCAGTTGTTTGATGGCCGTACTGGTGATCCATTCCCAGAGCCAGTCTCAGTCGGTTACATGTACATGCTCAAGTTGCATCACTTGGTTGACGATAAGATCCACGCCCGTTCAACTGGTCCATACTCGATGGTTACACAGCAACCATTGGGTGGTAAGGCTCAGTTCGGTGGTCAGCGTTTCGGTGAAATGGAAGTGTGGGCGCTCGAAGCATACGGCGCTGCACATACCTTGCAAGAAATGTTGACGATCAAGTCCGACGATACCGTCGGCCGCGTCAAGGTTTATGAAGCAATCGTCAAGGGCGATAACGTCCCTGAGCCTGGTATTCCAGAGTCGTTTAAGGTTTTGGTTCAAGAAATGCGTTCCTTGTGCCTTAACGTTGAAGCTTTGGATGCCGCCGGCAACCCGATTAACCTTCAAGATTCCGACGAAGATGCCTTCCGTGCGCCACAAAGCGCCGGCATTACTACTGGTTTAGAAGACCTCGAAACCGGTTCGGAACTCTAACAAACGTCAGCGAGGTGAGTAGCTATCGCGCCTGCTACTCACCTCGCCAAATGCCCCAAAATCGGCGTACTTACTTGAGGAAGTAGGAATCTTGCTCGACGTCAATCTTTTTGATCAGCTCCATATTTCGCTGGCCACGTCAGACGATGTGCGCAAGTGGAGTCATGGTACTGTTACCAAGCCAGAAACCATTAATTACCGTACGTTAAAGCCAGAGAAGGATGGTCTGTTCGGTGAACAGATCTTCGGCCCAACCCGTGATTGGGAGTGTGCGTGTGGTAAGTACAAGCGCCCACGTTACAAGGGCATCGTATGTGAGCGATGCGGTGTGGAAGTCACCCGATCCAAGGTTCGTCGTGAACGTATGGGCCATATTGAGCTCGCTGCTCCGGTGACCCACATTTGGTACTTCAAGGGTGTCCCCTCACGCCTTGGATACTTGCTCGACATTGCTCCAAAGGACCTTGAGAAGGTCATCTACTTTGCGGCCTATATGGTCACTGACGTAGATGCTGACCGCCGGCACAATGACATGCCAGCGCTCACAGCTGAATATGAACTCGAACGCGCAAACCTGGAAAAAGAGCGTGACGCCGCCGTCGAAAAGCGACTCAAGGCTGAAGAAGAAGCACTTGCCGAAGCTGAGAAGAACGGCGAAGATGCTGGCGCGCGTGCCAAGATCAAGCGCCAAGCAGAAAATGAAACCCGCCGGGTTCGTCGTGAATATGAAGACGATATCGCTCGTCTTGAAGAAGTTTGGGACAAGTTCACCAAGCTCAAGGTCGGCGATCTTGAAGGTGACGAAGATGCATACCGTGAAATGGTGTTGCGTTGGGGTGACTACTTCAAGGCATTCCGTGGTGCTGAAGCTATCCAGCGTCGCCTGCGTGATTTCGATCTAGAAGCAGAGCACGATGCGCTAGTTGAACAAATCGAAACCGGTACAGCACAGCGGAAAACCCGTGCATTGAAGCGGATTAAGGTAGTGAACGCCTTCTTGCATTCCGGCACGAAGCCAGAAGCCATGGTTCTTGATGCACTTCCGGTGATTCCGCCGGATCTGCGACCAATGGTTCAACTTGATGGCGGCCGTTTTGCTACTTCTGATTTGAACGATCTCTACCGTCGCGTTATTAACCGTAATAACCGTCTGCAACGCATGATTGATCTTAATGCGCCAGAAATTATGGTCAATAACGAAAAGCGTATGTTGCAAGAAGCAGTCGATGCTCTCTTTGATAACGGTCGCCGTGGTCGCCCAGTACAGGGCGCTGGAAACCGTCCGTTGAAGTCGATTTCCGATATGCTTAAGGGCAAGCAAGGACGTTTCCGTCAAAACCTCCTTGGTAAGCGCGTTGATTACTCAGGCCGTTCGGTTATCGTCGTCGGCCCAACGCTCAAGCTTCACCAATGTGGTTTGCCAAAGACGATGGCTTTGGAATTGTTCAAGCCATTCGTACAAAAGCGTCTTGTTGATTTGGAGCTCGCAAAGAACATCAAGGCAGCTAAGCGATTGATTGAACGTCAACGTGACGAAGTCTTCGACGTGCTTGAAGAAGTTATTCGTGAGCATCCAGTGCTCCTCAACCGTGCACCAACCTTGCACCGTTTGGGTATTCAGGCATTCGAACCACAGTTGATTGAAGGTAAGGCAATTCGCCTACACCCACTCGTTTGTGCTGCTTTCAACGCTGACTTCGACGGCGATCAGATGGCAGTCCATCTGCCGTTGTCTGTTGAAGCTCAAGCTGAAGCGAGAATCTTGATGCTCTCCGCTAATAACATCCTCAAGCCTTCGGATGGTCGCCCAGTGACTGTTCCGGCACAGGACATGATTATTGGTTTGTATCACTTGACCGTTGTACGCGACGGGGGAGACGGCGAAGGGCGTTACTTCTCCTCAGTGGCTGAGGCACAGATGGCCTTTGATCTTGGTCAGTTGGATCTCAACGCCAAGATTAACCTGCGTTTCCCGGCTAATGACATTGTCCCACCACGTGATTGGCAGGCTCCGGAGAGCTTCGATGAAGGCGATCCGATTATCCTCGAAACAACTCTTGGCCGAGCAATCTTTAATGAAGCCCTGCCAACAACCTTCCCGTACATCAATAAGGTGGTCGGCAAGAAGGTTTTGGGTGCGATCATTAACGAGCTTGCTGAGCGTTATCCAAAGGTTGATGTTGGTGCCTCGCTTGATGCGTTGAAAGAAACTGGATTCTACTGGGGTGGCCGTTCCGGCGTGACCATTGCAGTTTCGGACGTTATTCCGCCACAAACGAAGAAGGACATTTTGGCAGCCGCAGAAAAGCGCGCCGCAAAGATCGAAATGGACTTCCAAGAAGGAAACATCCGCGACGAAGATCGTCGTAAGGACTTAGTTGCATTGTGGACTGAAGTAACCGATGAGGTTGCTGAAGAAATGCGTAAGAACTTCGATGAGTGGAACAACGTGAACATCATGGTTACCTCTGGTGCTCGTGGTAACTGGATGCAGATTCGTCAGGTTGCTGGTATGCGTGGTTTGGTGGCCGATCCTAAGGGTGAGATTATTCCTCGTCCGATTACCTCCAACTACCGTGAAGGCCTGTCAGCACTCGAATACTTCACCGCTACCCACGGTGCTCGTAAGGGTCTAGCAGATACCGCGTTGCGTACTGCGGAATCGGGTTATTTGACCCGACGTCTTGTCGACGTCGCCCAGGACGTGATCGTCCGGGAGCACGATTGTGGCACCTCTCGCGGCTTGAACAAGTTTATTGTCGCTGTTGATAAGGATGGCAATGAGCTGCGCGAAGTGATGGTGAATGGCGTTCCAACGACACTGACTGAAAAGGAAGCTACCAAGGAACAGTGGGAGACCGGCAAGGTCTTGCCAAATGACGAAATCGATACCTCGGTTTACGCGCGTACCTTGGCAAAGGATGTCACTGATGCTGACGGTAACGTGCTGGTAGCCGGTGGTACTGATATTGGTGACGTTGCTCTTGAGAAGCTTCTCGTTGCCGGTATTAAGCAGATTTCAGTGCGTTCGGTGCTGACCTGTAACTCCCGTGTTGGTACGTGTGCCATGTGTTATGGTCGTTCGCTGGCTACAGGTAAGCTCGTTGATATTGGCGAAGCAGTTGGTATTGTTTCGGCACAGTCGATTGGCGAACCTGGTACCCAGTTGACAATGCGTACCTTCCACACTGGTGGTGCAGCATCTGCAGAAGACATCACTCAGGGTCTGCCACGTGTGCAAGAGCTCTTTGAAGCGCGTACTCCAAAGGGTGAAGCGCCATTGGCTGAGGCTGCAGGCAAGCTCGAAATCGAAGATTTGGAGCGTTCGCGTCGCCTTATTATTAAGCGTGATGACGGTGATGAAGATCTTGTTTACCTTGTTGGCAAACGCGCTAAGATGCTTGTTCCAGAAGGCGCTCATGTCACTGTTGGTCAGCAGCTAGTTGAAGGCTTGATCGATCCTAAGAAGGTTCTTCGTATTTCTGGCCGTCGCACTACACAGTTGCATTTGGTCTCTGAAGTTCAGCATGTTTACCGTTCTCAGGGCGTTGAGATTCACGATAAGCACATTGAGGTTATCGTGCGTCAGATGTTGCGTCGTGTCACGGTTCTTGATTCCGGCGATACCCGTTTGCTACCTGGTGAATTGGTTGATGTTGCTGTCTTCGAGAGTGCTAACCGTGCAGTTTTGGCTGAAGGTGGCCGTCCGGCTTCTGGTCGTCCCGAATTGATGGGTATTACCAAGGCGTCGTTGGCTACTGATTCTTGGCTGTCTGCTGCATCCTTCCAGGAGACCACAAAGGTTTTGACTGAGGCTGCGCTTAATGCCAAGTCTGATCCGCTGTCTGGCCTGAAGGAAAACGTCATTCTCGGTAAGCTCATCCCAGCTGGTACTGGACTTGAGAGTCTGCGCCAGTTGCGCGTTGAGCCAACCGATGAGGCTCGTGCTGAATACGAGCAGCTCAATTCGTTTATGGGAGCGGGCATGGAGTCATTTGATGACTTCTATGGTTACGGCTCTTTCGATGATTATGATGCTGCCGGTTACGGATTCGGCTCTAATTTCTGATTATCTTCGATAAAAATGCGATAATAGGGAAAGCGGTGGTGAAATCACCTCCGCTTTCCCTGTTTTATTACTAAGGAACACAGGTATGGTTGAACCCACTGGTGCTTTGCATGTTGTACCCGTTGATGAATTATTCTTTTCAACAACGGATGCGAAGGGCATTATTGATTTATCAAATAGTGTATTTACTCGAATGTCGCGTTACTCGCGTGAGCAACTTCGAGGTGCGCCGCACAATCTTATTCGCCATCCGGAAATGCCTGGTGCAGCTTTTAAGGTGATGTGGGATACGCTGCAGTCCGGAGAACCTTTTGCGGCATATGTGCGTAATCTAGCGGCTGATGGGTCTGAGTATCGCGTTTTTGCTACGATCACTCCGTTAGCTGATGGTGGTTATCTATCGGTTCGTTCGCGTCCGTGTGATGATTCGCTGTACTCGGCAGTGTCAGATATCTATGCGGTTGTGCGTAAAGCAGAGCGCGAGGCAATGGCGGCTGGCAAGAACCGACGGGAAGCTGCCGAAATTGGCGTCGGTGTGTTAGTAGACACGCTTCACGGGGCAGGTATTGCAACCTACGAGAGTTTCCAAAACGCCGCGTTAGTCTCGGAAGTTGCGTTGCGGGAAGCTCGTGCTGATGGCTTCCCGGTTCGTTCTGGGGAATCTGCACTGGTTTCAGCTTTGGATAAGGCTCGTGCAGTTTATGAGCATTTCAGCTCCTGGATGTCCACTCAGGAGATTCTCTCGCAGATGGCCACGGATATCGCGCAAACTGTGAAACGTGTCGATGAAGATATGGCGTATATGGCTGAAGTGGGTCAAAAATTTACGTTGTATGGTGCGGATCGTCCCGAACTTGCGTCATTGACTATGCCGTTGACTGTTTGGGTGCAAATGCAAGGCATCGTTGGTGGCTATATGGATTCTTTGTCTGCCAAGCTAGATGAATTGACGTTGAATGTTTCGCGTACGCAGTTCCGTATTGCCCTTAGTCGGTTGCATATTTACATGTACGGTCATTTTGTGGCTGAAGTTCTTGATTTCGACGAAGACGATGACAGTACATATGATCAATTCCGGGCATTGGTGATGCTTGGGGAAGCTCTGCAGGATGATATTCGGACTTTGCGCACGCAAACTGCGCGTACGGCAACCTTTATGCAGGCAGTGCGTGATTATGTTCGGCAGGTGGCTGAAGCGGTAGCGATTCCTCGTCAGCTTTTAAGCTTGTGGGAAACAACGGCGGATATGACAGTGCGCGATAGTCTCGGTTCGGAGCTGGCAGCCACGGTGGCCGGGGCGAAGAATCGCGCAGATTCCTCTTTGCGAGAGCTGGAGCATTTTGGCAATAGCGTAGATAAATCAGACGAATTGTATAGTGAGTTCTCTGAGCTTGACGATCTCCTCGGAGATATGTGTGAGATTGTTAACGCTATTGTCCGTTCTCGCCGGTAAATATCGTCCTTTTCGCACCTATGTGCCTAGTGCCACTAAGATATTTAGGCTGATTCTTTGACTGGCATAGTGCGAATTCGTTAGTCTTAAGAACGGTGCCCGTTCCATGCGTATGACGTTGCCAATTCGGAAAACCGTTTGCTTTTACGTGAAAGCCCGTCTCCACACGGTCGGTATTGCGAATGTGCATATGCGTGGACGTTAGGAAAGAACGGTGTCTTTCCGACCGCAGGTTCGAAAAGGCGAGCAGGCGGGCAGTTCGACTATTGACATATCAACAGGAGAAATAGTGCCAACTATTCAGCAGCTGGTCCGTAAGGGCCGCTCCAGCAAGGCGAGTTCATCAAACACGCCGGCGCTGAAGGCTAGCCCGCAGCGTCGTGGCGTGTGCACCCGTGTGTACACCACAACCCCAAAGAAGCCGAACTCGGCTCTTCGTAAGGTTGCCCGTGTCCGTCTTTCATCAGGTATTGAAGTTACGGCTTACATCCCAGGCGAAGGTCATAACCTCCAGGAGCACTCGATCGTGCTCGTTCGCGGTGGTCGTGTAAAGGACCTTCCTGGTGTGCGTTACCACATCGTTCGTGGTGCACTTGATACCCAGGGTGTCAAGTCTCGCAACCAGGGTCGTTCCAAGTACGGTGCGAAGAAGGAGAAGAAGTAATGCCTCGTAAGGGTCCAGCGCGTAAGCGTCCACTCATTGCTGATCCGGTTCACGGCTCCACAGTCGTTACCCAGCTCATTAATCGCGTGCTTCTTGATGGCAAGAAGTCCACAGCAGAGCGTATCGTTTACGGTGCTCTAGAAGCTGTCGGCGAGAAGACTGGCCAAGAGCCACTCGTCGTTCTTAAGCGCGCACTCGATAACATTCGTCCACAGCTCGAAGTTCGCTCTCGTCGTGTTGGCGGCGCAACCTACCAGGTTCCGGTCGAGGTTAAGCCAGGCCGCGCTAACACTCTCGCGCTTCGTTGGCTCGTTGATTTCTCTCGTGGACGTCGTGAGCACACCATGCTCGAACGTCTCCAGAATGAAATCATGGACGCCGCAAATGGCCTCGGCGCAGCTGTTAAGCGTCGCGAGGACATGCACAAGATGGCCGAAGCGAACCGCGCATTCGCGCATTACCGCTGGTAAAACGACGTCGGGCGTAAGCCCGGCATGATCAGGAAAGAGATCCATGGCACACGAAGTGCTTACCGACCTAAATAAGGTCCGTAACATCGGAATTATGGCGCATATTGACGCGGGTAAAACCACCGTCACCGAGCGCATCCTCTTCTACACCGGTATTAACTACAAGCTCGGTGAAACTCACGATGGCGCATCCACCACTGACTGGATGGAGCAGGAGAAGGAACGCGGTATTACGATTACATCGGCTGCGGTCACTTCTTTCTGGAAGGGTCATCAGATTAACATCATCGACACCCCTGGACACGTTGACTTTACCGTTGAGGTGGAGCGTTCGCTCCGCGTTCTCGACGGCGCGGTCGCTGTATTCGATGGTAAAGAAGGTGTTGAGCCACAGTCAGAGACCGTTTGGCGTCAGGCTGATAAGTACAACGTTCCACGTATCTGCTTCATTAACAAAATGGACAAGATGGGTGCGGACTTCTATTTCTCTGTTCAGACCCTTAAGGATCGTTTGCACGCCAACCCGATTATCATGGAACTGCCAATTGGTGCAGAGTCTGATATCGCTGGCGTTATTGATCTTCTTAACATGAAGGCATTGCGCTTCCCGGAAAAGGATGAGAAGGGCAACGCAACCATGGGTAACTTGGTTGTTGAGGAAGAAATTCCTGCTGACCTTCTTGCTAAGGCTGAAGAATACCGTGCTGCTCTCGTTGAGCAAGTTGCGGAAAACGACGACGAACTTCTTGATAAGTATCTCGGCGGCGAAGAGCCTTCGATCGATGAGCTTAAAGCTGTTATTCGCCGTATGACGATTGCTGGCGAAGGTTTCCCAGTCTACTGCGGTTCAGCATATAAGAACATCGGTATCCAGCCGGTTCTCGATGCTGTTGTTGATTTCCTTCCTTCCCCACTTGATGTTGGTGAAGTTAAGGGCGTTGATCCACGCGATGAAGAAGTTGAGCTTATTCGTAAGCCGAGTGAAAATGAGCCATTCGCAGCTCTTGCTTTTAAGATCGCAGTTCACCCATTCTTCGGTCGTTTGACCTACGTCCGTGTCTACTCTGGAAAGATGGACGCCGGTTCGCAGGTGCTTAACGCGACCAAGGGTAAGAAAGAGCGCATCGGAAAGATTTTCCAGATGCACTCGAATAAAGAAAACCCAGTGGATACCGCACACGCTGGCCACATCTATGCTGTTATCGGTCTTAAGGACACCACAACTGGTGATTCATTGACCGATCTCAACCACCCGATTTCGCTCGAATCGATGACGTTCCCGGATCCAGTGATCCACGTCGCCGTCGAGCCTAAGTCAAAGGCTGACCAGGAAAAGCTCGGTATTGCTATTCAAAAGCTAGCCGAAGAAGATCCTACCTTCACTGTCCGTTTGGACGAAGAGTCTGGTCAGACTGTTATTGGCGGTATGGGCGAACTTCACCTCGATATCATCGTTGACCGTATGCGTCGCGAGTTCAAGGTTGAAGCTAATGTTGGTGCGCCAATGGTTGCTTACCGTGAAACGATCCGTTCCACGGCAAAGTCTATTGACTACACCCACAAGAAGCAGACCGGTGGTTCCGGTCAGTTCGCAAAGGTTATTGTCACTTTCGAACCTCTTGAGGAAAACGAAGAAGGCAAGACCTACGAGTTTGTTGACGCTGTGACCGGTGGCCGCGTGCCACGCGAGTACATTCCGTCTGTCGATGCTGGTATTCAAGCTGCTATGGAAAACGGCGTTCTTGCCGGATTCCCAATGGTAAATGTGAAGGCCACTCTCGAAGATGGTGCGTACCACGACGTCGACTCCTCCGAAATGGCGTTCAAGATTGCTGGCCAGATGGTGTTCCGTGAGGGCGCTAAGCGCGCTAACCCGGTTATCCTCGAACCAGTAATGGACGTGGAGGTTCGTACTCCGGAAGAGTACATGGGAGATGTGATTGGCGACCTTAACTCTCGCCGTGGTCTGATCTCCTCCATGGAGGACGCGACTGGTGTCAAGATCGTTCGCGCTCTCGTTCCGCTTTCCGAAATGTTCGGATACATTGGCGATTTGCGTTCTAAGACGCAGGGTCGCGCAGTGTACTCCATGCAGTTCGCGAAGTACCAGGAAGTCCCGAAGGCTGTTGCCGACGAGATTATCCAGAAGACCCGTGGCGAGTGAGCCAACAGGTCTGATTTACAATCAACCAATAGACCAGTAGGATCTCTTTAGTCACGGTTTGGTGCTAGCGCACAAAACTTATAAACTGAAGACCAAATAACATCGAGTCCCAGGAGGGCGAAAGTGGCAAAGGCCAAGTACGACAAGTCCAAGCCGCATATGAACATCGGCACCATCGGTCACGTTGATCACGGAAAGACAACGACGACCGCTGCGATTACCAAAGTTCTTGCGGAAAAATATCCAGAACTGAACGAGTTCACCCCGTTCGACCAGGTTGACAATGCTCCAGAAGAGCGTCAGCGTGGTATTACCATCAACGTTTCCCACGTTGAATACCAGACCGAAAAGCGTCACTACGCACACGTTGACGCCCCAGGCCACGCCGATTACATCAAGAACATGATTACCGGCGCTGCACAGATGGACGGCGCAATCCTCGTTGTTGCCGCTACTGACGGCCCAATGGCTCAGACTCGCGAGCACGTTCTTCTTGCTCGCCAGGTTGGCGTTCCACAGATCATCGTTGCTTTGAACAAGGCTGACATGGTTGACGATGAGGAAATCCTCGAGCTCGTCGAAATGGAAGTTCGTGAGCTTCTCTCGTCCCAGGATTACCCAGGTGACGATCTCCCAGTCGTTAAGATCTCGGCACTCAAGGCTCTTGAGGGTGACGCTGAGTGGAGCAAGTCCATCGAAGAGCTCATGGAAGCTGTCGATACCTACTTCGACGATCCAGTGCGCGATCTTGACAAGCCATTCCTCATGCCAATCGAAGACGTCTTCACGATTACTGGTCGTGGAACCGTTGTTACCGGTCGTGCAGAGCGCGGTATGCTCAAGCTCAATGAGGAAGTCGAAATCCTCGGTATTCGTGCACCACAGAAGACCACTGTTACCGGAATTGAAATGTTCCACAAGCAGATGGATTACGCTGAGGCTGGCGAAAACTGTGGTCTCTTGCTCCGTGGTACCAAGCGTGAAGATGTTGAGCGTGGACAGGTTGTTGCCAAGCCAGGCACCATCACCCCACACACCAACTTCGAAGCTCAGGTCTACGTGCTCGGTAAGGACGAAGGTGGCCGTCACAACCCATTCTTCTCCAACTACCGTCCGCAGTTCTACTTCCGTACCACTGACGTTACCGGCGTGATCACCCTTCCAGAGGGCACCGAAATGGTTATGCCAGGCGACAACACCGACATGTCGGTTGAGCTCATCCAGCCAATCGCTATGGAAGAGGGCCTCGGCTTCGCTATCCGTGAGGGTGGCCGCACCGTTGGTTCAGGTCGTGTCACCAAGATCATCAAGTAATGTATCTGCTAGGTAACTAAACCTTCTATGAGGGCCCTGTCTTTTGGCAGGGCCCTCATAGTTCACCTAGAATTGGTGAAAAGTCATCATGAGTGTGGAATGAAACACCAACTGCGCTCATGACTTGATGAGTTGTGCCTTTGTTTGCAATACTTATCAAGTTGTCTGGTTGTAACCAGACGTAAAGAACTTGGCCGAAGTGCAAAAGTATTTCGGTACATAAGGCCGGTTCACTGAAAAATCTCATAGGGCTTGACGTTGTTGATTGCTTAACCGCGACACGCCCGATGGCGGGTTTCAGTGTTCCGCGGTAGAAGAGAGGGAGACGACGCCATGGCGGGACAAAAGATCCGCATCCGTCTGAAGTCTTATGACCATGAGGTCATCGACAACGCAGCGAAAAAGCTCGTCGACGAAGTTACCCGTACAGGAGCGTCGGTCGTGGGCCCAGTGCCGTTGCCGACCGAGAAGAACGTTTTCACGGTCATTCGCTCGCCCCACAAGTACAAGGACAGTCGCGAACATTTTGAAATGCGTACGCATAAGCGACTGATCGACATTGTCGATCCGACTCTGAAGACCATTGACACGCTCCGCCGTCTGGATCTTCCAGCCGACGTTAGCGTCGAGATCAAGCTCTGAGGTAACGCATAAAATGACCAAGAACATCACTACTGCTAAAGTGGCGCCGGTTAAGGCCCTACTTGGCACCAAGCTCGGCATGACCCAGGTCTGGGATGAGAACGCTAACCTCGTTCCAGTGACGGTTGTTCGTGTTGGTAAGAACGTTGTAACTCAGGTTCGTACACCTGAAATCGATGGCTATTCAGCAGTCCAGATCGCATCTGGCGAGCTGAAGGCTAAGAACGTGACAAAGCCACTCAAAGGACACTTTGAGAAGGCTGGTGTTGCACCACGTCGTCACGTTGCAGAAATTCGTACAGTAGACGCTGAAGAGTACTCATTAGGCCAAGAACTTGGTGTTGAGACCTTCGAAGCTGGCCAGACTATCGATGTTATCGGTAAGTCTAAAGGCAAGGGTTTTGCTGGTGTTATGAAGCGTCACGGCTTCGCTGGTGTATCAGCATCGCACGGTGCACACCGTAACCACCGCAAGCCTGGCTCGATTGGCGCTTGTTCCACACCTTCCCGTGTTTTCCGTGGGATGCGTATGGCAGGACGCATGGGCAATGCTCGCGTGACCGTACAAAATTTGACCATTCACGCCATTGACACCGAGAATGATTTAATCCTCGTGTCTGGCGCTATCCCAGGTAACAAGGGTGGCGTCGTCGTGATCCGTACTGCCGTGAAGGGAGCCTGATCTAAATGGCAGACCTCAAGGTTGACATCCTCGACACCACAGGCGCTAAGGCCGGATCAACAACTCTGCCCGCAGAGTCGTTCGATCTCGAAATTAATATTCCATTGATCCACCAGGTCGTCGTCGCCCAGCTTGCTGCTGCACGTCAGGGTACGCACAAGACTAAGACCCGTGGCGAAGTCCGCGGCGGTGGCGTCAAGCCATTCAAGCAGAAGGGTACCGGTCGCGCTCGCCAGGGTTCGATCCGCGCCCCACACTTCACCGGCGGTGGCACTGTCCACGGCCCGCGCCCACGCGATTACTCGCAGCGCACCCCTAAGAAGATGATTGCCGCAGCACTTCTTCAGGCTTTGTCTGATCGTGCACGTAATGGTCGTATTCACGTCCTCACCGGTATCGTCGATTCGGCAACTCCTTCAACCAAGGCAGCTCTCAACCTCCTCAATAAGGTTGTTGACGAGCGTACCGCACTTGTTGTACTAGAGCGTAACGATGAGACTGCCGTTCTCTCGCTTCGCAACTTGCCACAAGTTCACATCATTTACGTTGATCAGCTCAACGCATACGATGTGCTTGTTGCCGACGATGTCATCTTCACCCAAGCCGCTCTTGACACCTTTGTTGGTGCACACAGCAAGGAGGAGACGAAGTGACTCAGTACGCAGCGTTCCACAACAAGGATCCGCGTGACGTCATTCTTGCCCCAGTAGCTACTGAAAAGTCAGCTCGTGGCGAGGATGAAGGTAAGTACACCTTCTTGGTGCACCCATCCGCGAACAAGACGGAAATCAAGATCGCCATCGAGAAAATCTTTGGTGTCAAGGTTGAGTCCGTGAACACTCAGAATCGTGCAGGCAAGACTCGTCGCACTCGTAACGGCATCGGCCGTCGCAAGGCAACCAAACGAGCCATTGTCACCCTCCGTGAGGGCACGATCGACATCTACGGCGAGATCGTCGGCTAACGCCGGCAGGATATTGAGGATAAGAACTCATGGGAATTCGTAAGTACAAGCCGACGACACCAGGTCGTCGCGGTGCGAGCGTCGCCGACTTCGCTGAGATCACCCGATCGACGCCGGAGAAGTCGCTCCTGCGCCCGCTCTCTAAGACTGGTGGCCGTAATAATTCCGGCCGCATCACTACCCGTCACAAGGGTGGTGGCCATAAGCGCCAGTACCGCGTGATTGACTTCCGTCGTCACGATAAGGACGGCATTCCAGCACGTGTTGCTCATATTGAGTATGACCCGAACCGTACCGCACGTATCGCACTTCTACACTACGTAGACGGCGAAAAGCGTTACATCTTGGCTCCGGTCAACCTCAAGCAGGGCATGATGGTTGAGAATGGTCCGTCTGCAGACATCAAGCCAGGCAACAACCTTCCACTTCGCAACATTCCAGTTGGTACCGTGATCCACGCTGTGGAATTGCGCCCAGGTGGCGGTGCAAAGATCGCCCGCTCTGCTGGCGTTTCGGTACAGCTCGTTGCTAAAGAAGGTAAGTACGCCCAGCTGCGTATGCCATCTGGCGAAATTCGTAACGTCGACGCGCGCTGCCGTGCAACTGTTGGCGAAGTTGGCAATGCTGAGCAGTCCAATATCAATTGGGGTAAGGCTGGCCGCATGCGGTGGAAGGGCGTTCGCCCAACCGTTCGTGGTGTTGTCATGAACCCAGTTGATCACCCACATGGTGGTGGTGAAGGTAAGACCTCTGGTGGTCGTCACCCAGTATCCCCATGGGGTAAGAAGGAAGGCCGTACACGCCATCCCAACAAGCCCAGCGACAAGCTCATTGTGCGCCGTCGCAAGACTGGCAAGAAGCGCTGATCAGGAGGATATGAGCAATGCCGCGTAGTTTGAAGAAGGGCCCGTTCGTAGACGAACACCTTATGAAAAAGGTGGACGCCCAAAACGAAAAGGGTACCAAGAACGTTATTAAGACCTGGTCCCGTCGGTCGGTTATTACCCCCGACTTCCTAGGTCACACCTTTGCAGTCCACGACGGCCGTAAGCATGTTCCGGTGTTCGTCACCGAATCCATGGTCGGCCACAAGCTCGGCGAATTCGCCCCTACTCGTACTTTCCGTAGTCACGAGAAGGACGATCGCAAGGGCCGCCGCCGCTAAGGCAGCGCAGAGAGTTAGGCAGGATTATGGAAGCCAAGGCACAAGCACGTTACGTACGTGTAACGCCGCAGAAGGCACGTCGCGTGATCAATGAGATCCGTGGAATGCGTGCTCTTGCAGCGGTCGACCTACTAAAGTTCGCACCACAGGCTATTGCCATCGATATCAAGAAGATTCTTGAATCGGCTATGGCAAATGCCCGTTACGCCGCTGAGCAGGCCAACGAACGTTTCGACGAAGCTGATCTTAAGATCACCGCCGCATACGTTGACGAAGGCCCAACGATGAAGCGCATCCAGCCACGCGCTCAGGGTCGTGCGAATCGCATTATGAAGCGTACAAGCCACATCACCGTCATCGTCGGTGACGAGAAGAAGGGAGCCTGATTGTGGGACAGAAAGTAAACCCGACCGGTTTCCGTCTCGGTATCACCACCGAACATCGGTCGAAGTGGTTCGCTGACTCCACCAAGGAAGGTCAGCGCTACCGCGATTACATTGAAGAAGACATCAAGATTCGCCGCAAGGTGGAAAACGACCTCGAACGCGCTGGTATTTCCCGCGTTAACATCGAGCGTCGCACCGAGCGCGTTGTCATCGACATTCACACTGCCCGTCCGGGTATTGTGATTGGTCGCCGTGGCGCTGAAGCTGATCGTCTTCGCCAGGATCTTGAGAAGTTGACCGGCAAGGCCGTACAGCTCAACATTCTCGAGGTTAAGAATCCAGAAGCTGATGCACAGCTTGTTGCTCAGGGTATTGCTGAGCAGCTAGCAGCCCGTGTGTCTTTCCGTCGTGCAATGCGTAAGGGTATTCAGTCCGCGCAACGCGCTGGCGCTAAGGGCATTCGTGTTCAGTGTTCCGGTCGTCTTGGCGGCGCAGAAATGTCGCGTGCAGAGTTCTACCGTGAAGGTCGAGTCCCACTGCACACCCTGCGCGCCAACATTGACTATGGTTTCTATGAGGCACGCACCACCTTCGGCCGTATCGGCGTGAAGGTATGGATCTACCGCGGTGACGTTACCGACGCCGAATACTATCGTTCACTCGCTGAAGCACCACGTGGCCGTGGTGGACGCGGTGGTGAACGTCGTGGTCGACGTGGTGATCGTCCAAATCGCGGTGCACGTTCGAACCAGTCGGTAGAGCAGAAGGCTGCACCGGCTGAAGCACCGGCAACCGAGCCGGCACCTACCCAGGAAACGGAGGCCTGAGTTACATGCTCATTCCCCGCCGCACAAAGTACCGCAAGCAGCATCGTCCGACTCGTTCGGGCATGTCCAAGGGCGGAAACCAGATTGCATTCGGTGAATTCGGTATCCAGGCACTGGAGCCGGCTTATATTACCAACCGTCAGATTGAGGCAGCACGTATTGCCATGACCCGTCACGTCAAGCGTGGTGGTAAGGTGTGGATTAACATCTTCCCAGATCGCCCGTTGACCAAGAAGGCTCTCGGTCTTCGTATGGGTTCTGGTAAGGGCCCAGTAGAAACCTGGGTAGCAAACGTCAAGCCTGGCCGTGTCATGTTTGAACTTGCTGGTGTGCCAGAGCAACTAGCTCGTGAAGCAATGTTGCGCGCTATGCACAAGCTCCCAATGAAGACCCGTTTTATTACTCGTGAGGATGGTGAATGATGGCTAAAGGCATCAGCACTGAAGAGCTCGATAAGCTTAATGACGTTGAGCTCGCAGAGCGTCTGAAGGAATCGAAGGAAGAACTTTTCAACCTTCGTTTCTCCGCCGTGACCCACCGTCTGGAAGATTCCGGTCGTCTTAAGGAAGTGCGTCGCAATATCGCACGCATTTACACCATTGCCCGCGAGCGTGAGCTCGGAATTCGCACCGCTCCGACGGCTAAGAAGTGAGGTCCCACATGAGCGAGCAAGAAAAGTTGACTGATACCACAATGCGAAACCATCGCAAAGTTCGCCGTGGTTATGTAGTATCTGACAAGATGGACAAGACCGTTGTGGTCGAAGTTGAAGACCGCCGTAAGCACCCGCTTTACGGTAAGGTTATGACTCGTACCAAGCGCGTCAAGGCCCATGACGAATCTAACGAGGTCCGGGTTGGCGATCTCGTACGTATCATGGAAACCCGACCGTTGTCTGCGACCAAGCATTTCCGCGTGGTCGAGATTATCGAAAAGGCTAAGTGATGTATCCCGGGCGGCAACGCCCGGGAAAGCAAACCATCCGTTCGGCAAGGCTCGTAAAACGAGAACCGGCACGACGACAGGAGAAATGTAAATGATCCAGCAGGAGTCGCGGCTTAAGATCGCTGACAACACCGGTGCTAAGGAAATCCTCTGCATTCGTGTTCTCGGTGGTTCTGGCAAGCGCTACGCCGGAATTGGCGACACGATTGTCGCCACCGTCAAGGATGCCATTCCTGGCGGAAATGTTAAGAAGGGCGACGTCGTTAAGGCGGTCGTCGTCCGTGCAAAGAAGAGCACTCGTCGCGCTGACGGCTCATACATTCGCTTTGACGAAAATGCAGCTGTCATCCTGAAGAACGAGAACGAGCCTCGTGGTACCCGTATCTTCGGCCCCGTCGCTCGTGAGCTTCGTGATAAGAAGTTCATGCGTATCGTTTCATTGGCACCGGAGGTGATCTGAGATATGGCGAAGATCAAGAAGGGTGACCTAGTTCAGGTAATCGCTGGACGTGACAAGGGCATGCAGGGAACAGTTTTGGCTGTCATCCCAGCTGAAGACCGCGTCATCGTCGAAGGCGTTGCTCGCGTAAAGAAGCACACCAAGGTCGGCCGTACCGAGCGTGGTGCTGCCACTGGTGGTATTGAGACTGTTGAAGCTCCAATTCACATCTCCAATGTGGCCCTCGTTGGCTCAGATAAGAAGCCAATCCGTGTTGGTTTCCGTGAGGTTGAAGTTGAGCGTAATGGTCGCAAGAAGATCATGCGTGAGCGCATCGGACGTCGTGGTGGAAAGGAAATCGAACTGTGAGCGAGAAAATTACTCCGCGTTTGAAGACTAAGTTCGCTAACGACATTCGTTCCAAGATGAACGACGAGTTCAAGTACGCAAATATCAACCAGATTCCTGGTCTAGAGAAGATCGTCGTCAATATGGGCGTCGGCGATGCAGCTCGTGATTCGAAGGTTTTGGAAGGCGCAATTGCCGACATTACCGCGATCACTGGTCAGAAGCCGCAGATCAACCGGGCTCGTAAGTCCATCGCTCAGTTCAAGTTGCGCGAAGGCCAAGCAATCGGTTGCCACGTAACTATGCGTGGCGATCGTATGTGGGAGTTCCTCGATCGTCTTCTTTCCACTGCTTTGCCTCGTATCCGCGATTTCCGCGGTCTTTCGCCTAAGCAGTTCGATGGTCATGGTAACTACACCTTCGGTCTAACCGAACAGTCTGTCTTCCATGAGATCGACCAGGATAAAATTGATCGCGTCCGCGGTATGGATATTACCGTGGTCACGACTGCTAAGACTGACGAAGAGGGACGTGCTTTGCTGCGTCACCTTGGATTCCCGTTCAAGAAGGACTGACGAAGATGGCAAAGACCTCACTCAAGGTAAAGGCTGCTCGTAAGCCTAAGTTCGCCGTTCGCGCTTACACTCGTTGTCAGCGTTGCGGCCGTCCACACTCGGTTTACCGCAAGTTCGGCCTATGCCGCGTTTGCTTGCGCGAGATGGCCCACCGTGGCGAACTGCCCGGTGTCAAGAAGTCCAGCTGGTAAGAATCTACGTCGCAGGTCTTAATAGGAAACCGCGACGAGAAAGGGCAAAAGCCCGATGTCTATGACAGACCCAATTGCAGATATGCTCACGCGTCTGCGCAACGCCAATTCGGCGTTCCACGAGTCGGTTTCAATGCCGTACTCGAAGATGAAGGCAAATATTGCCAACATCCTTCAGCGTGAGGGTTACATCGCCGACTTCACAGTCGAAGATGCCCAGGTGGGCAAGACGCTCACCCTCAACTTGAAGTTCGGTCCAAACCGTGAGCGTTCGCTTGCTGGTTTGCGTCGTATTTCGAAGCCGGGTCTTCGTGTTTACGCGAAGTCCACAAATCTTCCTCAGGTTCTTGGCGGCCTTGGCGTAGCAATTCTTTCTACGTCCTCTGGTTTGCTCACCGACCGTGAGGCTAAAGACAAGGGCGTAGGTGGGGAAGTCCTCGCCTACATCTGGTAAGGAAGGAGTGTAACAATGTCTCGTATTGGTAAGCTCCCAATTACTATCCCGGCTGGTGTCGACGTCAAAATTGATGGCGATGTAATTTCAGTTAAAGGGCCAAAGGGCGAACTCGCTCATACTGTCCCAGCTCCAATCACCGTTGAAGTTGAAGACAACACCATTGTTGTCCGTCGACCAAATGATGATCGCGTTGCGCGTTCATTGCACGGTTTGACCCGTACACTGATTGAAAACAATGTCATTGGTGTGACCGAAGGTTACACCAAGGCCCTCGAAATCGTTGGTACTGGTTACCGCGTCGTTGCCAAGGGTTCGAATCTCGAATTCTCCCTTGGTTACTCGCACACGATTCTCGTGGAAGCTCCAGAAGGTATCACTTTCGCAGTTGAAGCTCCAACAAAGTTCTCGATCAGTGGTATCAACAAGCAACAAGTCGGCGAGATGGCAGCTCGAATTCGTAAGCTTCGCAAGCCTGAGCCGTACAAGGGTAAGGGTATTCGCTACGTTGGTGAATACGTGCGCCGCAAGGCCGGAAAGGCTGGTAAGTGATGGCTGTTACTCCAAAGGGCAAGGGCAAGTTCGTTTCACGTACTCGCCGCCACATCCGACTCCGCAAACGTATTTCCGGTACTACCGAGCGTCCACGCTTAGTAGTTACTCGGTCAAATCGCCACATGGTTGCACAGGTCATCGACGACACCGTAGGCAAGACTCTTGTGTCCGCCTCGACGCTCGAAGCTGATTTGCGCGCCGCATCCGATTCCAAGGTCGATAAAGCACGTGTTGTTGGCGAACTCGTCGGTAAGCGTGCTGTTGACGCCGGTATCACCCAGGTCGTTTTCGATCGCGGTGGTAACAAGTATCATGGTCGCGTTGCTGCAGTTGCGCAAGGCGCCCGTGAAGCTGGTCTGACCCTGTAAATTGGCAAAACGAGAGGAAATTCTTATGGCTGCACAGCAGCGAGGACGAGCCAATGGCTCGGAGAACGACGGCTCACGCAACGAGCGTAATAACCGTCGTGATGATCGCCGTGGCGATCGTCGCACCGATCGTCGCGCCGAGGATCGCAACGCTTATATTGAGCGCGTCGTGACGATTAACCGTGTCGCTAAGACCGTTAAAGGTGGACGTCGCATGTCCTTCACCGCACTTGTTGTGGTTGGAGACGGCAACGGCACCGTAGGTGTTGGCTACGGCAAGGCAAAGGAAGTACCTGCTGCAATCGCAAAGGGTACCGAAGAAGCAAAGAAGAACTTCTTTAAGGTTCCACGTATTGGCACCACTATTCCGCACTTGGTCCAAGGACGAGACGCTGCTGGCGTCGTCCTCCTTCGCCCAGCTTCCGCTGGTACCGGTGTTATCGCCGGTGGTCCAGTTCGTGCGGTCATGGAGTGCGCTGGAATTCACGACGTTCTTTCAAAGTCTTTGGGCTCTTCCAATGCAATTAACATTGTTCGCGGTACCATCGCAGCATTGAAGCAACTAGAACAGCCTGAGGCAGTTGCCGCTCGTCGCGGTTTGCCACTGGATGCGGTTGCTCCTAAGTCAATGCTTCGTAAGCGTACCGAGCACGAAGCCAAGGAACGCGAAGATGCCGAACTCGAAGCACAGCGTGCTGAGAATGAAGCTGCCGCCGCAGGAGTTGGTGCATGATGAAACTCAAGATTACTCAGACCAAGGGTCTTGTAGGTACGAAGCAGAATCAAAAAGATACTGTTCGTTCACTTGGCCTACACAAGATCCACCAGTCGGTCATTCGTGAAGATACTCCGGTTGTCCGGGGCATGATTCGCACGGTTGCCCACCTGGTTACTGTGGAGGAGGTGGCCTGATGGCTGACGTTCTAAAGGTACATGATCTACGCCCAGCTGCCGGCGCCAAGAAGGCTCGCACTCGTGTGGGCCGTGGTGAAGGCTCGAAGGGTAAGACAGCAGGTCGCGGTACTAAAGGTACCAAGGCTCGCTACCAGGTTAAGGCTGGTTTCGAAGGTGGCCAGATGCCATTGCATATGCGTCTACCTAAGCTCCGTGGTTTCAAGAACCCGGCGCGGATCGAATACCAAGTTGTTAATCTCAACAAACTCGAGTCGCTCTTCCCAGAAGGTGGCACAATTACCGTTGATGATCTCGTAGCTAAGGGTGCAGTTCGTGCCAACAAGCTCGTTAAGATTCTCGGTACTGGCGAAATTAACGTTAAGGTCAACGTCACGGTTGACGCTTGGTCTGGTTCTGCTAAGGAAAAGATCGAAGCTGCAGGCGGTTCGCTAGAGCAACGCTGAGCATAGCTCACAATACTTAAGGCGGGCTCAGTATCACGCATATGATACTGAGCCCGCCTTTTACATGCAAAATGTCTCAAACATTACTCAATTAACACTGTATTTGTCCACTATATACCGGGTATAGTTGTCACAGTACGTGTGTCTGGCTTTAGCCAGCCACCATAGCTTTTAAAGCTATGACATGACCTAACATCGGCTTGCCGATATACCGCGCCCGGTATCAACCGGATCCAACATCGGAGGAACTTCCTTGCTACACGCACTGATCTCAGCCTTCCGTACCCCAGACTTGCGAGCTAAGCTCCTCTTCACCGTCATGATTATGGTGATTTACCGTCTCGGTACATTTATTCCAGCTCCTTTTGTCTCTTATAAGAATGTGACGAAATGTCTTGATGAGGCTGGAAGCGAAGGACTACTTACATTAATCAACATGTTCTCGGGCGGAGCTATGCTAAAACTAGCTGTGTTCGCGCTTGGAATTATGCCCTATATTACGGCATCCATCATTGTTCAGTTAATGAAGGTAGTTATTCCACGTTTTGAAGAACTCTCTAAAGAAGGTCAGACGGGCCAGGCTAAACTCACGGAGTACACTCGTTATTTGACGATCTTCTTGGCGATCTTGCAATCCTCTGTCACCGTTTCTGTTGCTAATGGGGCATTGTTCCAAAACTGTAGTGTTGATCCGATCCCTGAAGCATCTGCTGGTAAGTACGTGATTGCTATTTTAGCGATGACTGCTGGTACTGGCTTGATTATGTGGATGGCTGAACTTATCACTGAGCGTGGCGTCGGTAATGGTATGTCCTTGCTTATCTTCACCGGTATTGCTGCTAATTTCCCTGCAATGCTTGGCAATGTCAGCCAGTCGAATCATGGCTGGTTCGGTGTGTTAATCGTTTTGACAATGTTCCTGGCAATCACCGTCGTGGTTGTTTTCGTTGAGCAGTCACAACGTCGTATTCCTGTTCAATATGCAAAGCGTGTTGTTGGACGACGCACTTACGGTGGCACGTCGACCTACATCCCGCTGAAGTTGAACATGGCTAACGTTATTCCAGTTATTTTCGCTTCATCGATTTTGTCGATGCCGACGATGTTTGCCCAGTTCTCGTCTTCACAAGACGGATGGGCAGCGTGGATTCGTACGTACTTTGCTCCGCATTCGTTCTGGTACTTAGTTGCTTACTTCTTCCTCATCTTGTTCTTCGCATTCTTCTATACGTCGATTACCTTCGATCCAGAAGAAGTTGCCGATAACATGAAGCGTTATGGCGGATTCGTTCCAGGTATTCGTGCCGGACAGCCGACAGCTGATTACCTGCGTTATGTCATTAACCGTATTACTTGGGTTGGCGCACTTTACTTGGCGATTGTTGCGTTGATTCCACAAATCGTCTTTACCCAAATGGGTTTGACATCGTTCAGCTTTGGCGGAACGTCTATCATCATTCTCGTTGGTGTTGGACTTCAGACCGTAAAGGATATTGACGCCCAACTTCAACAACGTCATTATGAAGGATTCTTACGATGAGTTTTCGTTTGATTCTTACTGGAGCCCCGGGAGCTGGTAAAGGTACCCAAGCTACCGCGGTTTCTCAAGAATTAGGTATTCCAGCAATTTCTACGGGTGAGATTTTCCGGGCGGAAATTGCAGAAAAGTCAGATATTGGTCTTGAAGCCCAACGATATATTAGCGAAGGGAATCTTGTTCCTGATTCGGTAACGAATGAAATCGTTCGGCGGCGGCTTGCACAGGCGGATGCTACGAACGGGTTCTTGCTCGATGGATATCCGCGCACATTGGAGCAGATTGACGCATTAGATCAGATGCTCGCCGATAAGGGTGAACAGATTGATGCGATGATCGAAATCTCTATTGCTGATGAAGAGGTGTCTCATCGGTTGCTCAAGCGAGCTGAGATTGAAGGACGTGCAGACGATACTCCGGACGTTATCGCCCATCGGGTAGCGGTATACCATGAGGCGACGGAGCCGATCGTTGGTGCTTATCGAAATCGTAATAAGCTCATTACTGTTGATGGCATGGGGACGATTGAGGAAGTGCGTGCTCGAATCGTTAGTGCTGTTAAAGACCATCTGGGTTTGAAGTAACCTATTTTAGTAAACTGCTAGCTACATGTGTGGCTAGCAGTTTACTATTATCGCCATTATCGGAGTGAAGGAAGAGCGACGTGGGAAACAAAATTCAATACAAGACCGATGAACAGATCATTAAAATGCGGACAGCGGGTTTGGTCGTTGCCCAGATTCATGCCGCGTTGCGGGCTGCTGCCCGTCCGGGAGTGACCACGGCCGATATGGACCAGGTTGCTCTTGAGGTGTTGAATAAGAATGGGGCGCGGTCGAACTTTTATGGGTATTACGATTATCCAGGTCAGATCTGCACGTCGGTGAATGAGGAGATCGTTCATGGCATCCCAGGGCCACGCGTTCTTGAACCAGGTGACCTCGTCTCATTTGACTGTGGCGCAGTAGTTGACGGCTGGCACGCGGACGCATGCATTAGCGTTGTTATCCCCGGTGGCGATCCGAAAGTTACCGAAGCTCGCCAGACTTTGAGCGATATTACCCGCGAGTCGATGTGGGTTGGAATTGCTGCGATGGCCACTGGTAAGCGGGTTGGCGATATTGGTGACGCGATTGACGAGTATGTAGAGACACTAGATGATAGTGTTCGTCCAGATATTGTTTTAGATTACACCGGCCATGGGATCGGTGATGCGATGCATCAAGAACCAGAAGTGCTCAATTATTCCATTGATGCTCGCACCCCTAAACTCAAGCCAGGTATGGTTTTATGTATTGAGCCTATGCTCACTGCCGGTGTGCAAGATAACCACACCTTGGCTGATGAGTGGACTGTGGTTACCGACGACGGTGCGGATGCCTGCCATTGGGAGCATATGGTGGCTTTGCATCAAGGAGGAATTTGGGTGCTAACCGAACCGGACGGGGGAGCTAGCGAGCTGGCTCGCTTTGGTATTACGGTAGCTCCATTGAGTTGAATTAACTGGTGTAGTTACTTTTGTTTTTAACCGATGGGGACATTAGCCCTAATTTAAAAAATATTTATATTGGTATAGTCACGGTATGGCTGAATGGTTTATCCTTTCCAGCAGTGATGCTGAAAGGTTTTACTCGCCAACGAGCGAGAAGCCACAGGTTACGGAGTTAATTAAGGACGCATCTAGTCCGCAATTAACTCCGATTTTTTTATATGCGAAAGTTTCACGGCCGTTAGTTTCGGTTTTGTCATTGGAACCTTCTGCACTCCTGATACCTTTCATGAAAGTGACCATATTATGAAACATCTACGTTCTGAAGTACATGCCTCAGATTTGAGCCGTGGCCACCGGTTCTTTCTGCTCATACTTGTCTCTATTGGTAGCTCAATCATCTATACTCCTGCATACCTAAAAAACGTGTTTTATGATCCGTTAATGCAGGCAACCGGTGCTAATAATGCTGAGATTGGAAAAATGCTCTCCGCTTATGCAATTACCGCAACCATCTGTTATCTGCCATCGGGAGTGATCGCCGATAAGATTCGTACTCGAACTCTTGCTTGGGTGGGATTTGGTAGTACAGCAGTTCTTACTTTTATCTATGCTCTATTACCTTCTGTGCAGATGCTCTATATAGTTTTCGTCGGTATGGGTATTACGACTATTCTCATTTGGTGGGGTATCCGCTTTAAGCTTGTACGGTTGATTTCGGAAGAAAAAGAGTATTCGCGAAACATTGGAATATCGTATGGGTTTTATGGTGCAGCAGGTCTATTAGTGGGTCTGATTTCCTTAGTCATCGTTTCTTGGATGGCAAGCAATATGATCATGGCCATCCGGACGATGCTTATCTTCCTCGGTGTACTCATTTTGCTTTTAGGCATTTTATCCTACTTATTCATTCCTCGTTTCGAAGGTGAAATTGCTTCATCGGCAAACGGCGGATTTAGTCTCTCCATGGCATTCGTTGCTTTCCGTAACCCGGTAGTGTGGTTGTCTGCATTGACGATGTTTTTTGTGTACTTCTACTACACCGGTGTCAATTACACGACGCCGTATCTCCAGGACGTTATGGGGGCATCGTTAGGAGTAGTAACCGTTGTATCAATTTTGCGTACCTATGGTGTCACCTTGCTTTCTGGCCCGGCGTTTGGGTTCATCGCAAAAGCTGTTGGTTCTCCTTCACGTATTATTGCCGTTTCGTCCATAATAGTTGCGATTTCTCTCGTTGCGTTTACCGTATTGCCACAAAATGCGGGCATGGCAGTGGTGGCTGCAATCATCGTCGTATTGCTTGGCTTTGTTGCTAACGGTGTTTTTGGTGTCGTTTCTTCGCAGTTATCTGAAGGAAAAGTTCCATTAAAAGTTTTTGGTACGGCGACTGGTCTACTGTCAGTTATTGGTTTCTTACCTGACACTTTCTCGTCAGCTTGGTTCGGCTCAATAATTGATGAACAGGGTAACGATGCGTACCCAATTATTTTCTATATTCTCGCTGGTTCTGCGTTGCTCGCTGCTACTTTTTCGGCACTGTTGTTGCTATACGTCAAGCGTCTGAATGCTTCGTCTGAAAATGCTCAATCGGGGGGTAAGTGAGAATGCCGAATAAGATTGATATTTCAGATCTATTAGCTCCTTCGCAAAAGGAAGCTTTAGCACAACAAAACAGGTTAGCCGCTGACCTTTATCGTCCCGGACAAACGATTGAGGAAATGCGAGTTGCCTACGAACAAGAGCGTAAATGGTGGAATGAAGGTGGGCCCAAGGTTCCTTCGGAAAATATATTAGTCCCAACTCGACATGGCAATGTGAGTTGTCGGCTATATCGTGGTGGCTTAAGTGCCGAGCCTGCTCCGGTAATATTTTTTATTCATGGTGGCGGATTTGCGCTAGGGAGTGTAGACACACACGATCGAATCACGCGTGTGCTTGCGCAAGAAGCTGAGGCAAACGTCGTTTCAATAGACTATACGCTTGCTCCAGAAGCTAAGTACCCACAAGCGATCGAAGAAACTATCGACGTAATTAAGTACGTGCGAGAACGTGGTCAAGAAATGCATGTTGATGCATTGGAGATAGCTTTTGCCGGAGATTCCGGTGGTGCCAATATGTCAATGGGGACATTCTTGAAAATGAAGGCTGAAGGGTGTTCTGCTCCGGTTCGGGCAATGCTTCTCATTTATGGCTGGTTTGGTCTTCACGACTCTAGATCAATTCGCCGTCTAGGCGGTCCATGGGATGGTTTAACCGAGTCTGATTTCCAAATGTATAAAAACTTATATTTAAGCCAACCAGAAGATGAATTTGCACCATTTGTCGATATCCTTTCGCAAGATCTAAAAGATGTACCACCGGCGTTTATTCTTGCTGCCGGTTTAGACCCGTTAAAGGATGATTCGCGTACTCTTGCGGATATTTATCGTAGTTACGGAATTGAGCACGACTTTGTGGAGATACCCGGCGTCATTCACGGTTTTATCCATCATGGAAGGCTTATTGATGAAGTCGGTAAGTGTCTCAAACGAGCAGCAGTATTTTTCAAAAGCCAGAGCAAATAACAGAAACAAAAGTGGAATTGAAGCCACTGAAGGGAAGGAAAACAATGGATTTTTCGTTAACTGAAGATCAGCAACTCATCGTTGACTCATTCACTGATCTGATGAAGAGTGAAAACTGGGAAGCATACTTTCGTGAGTGTGACGCCAATAAAGAGTACCCCCACCGTTGGGTAGCTGCTTTATGTGAGCTCGGATTTGATCGAATCCTCTTGCCTGAGGAATTTGATGGTCTAGGAATGGATTGGATCACTCTTACGGCTGTATATGAGGCATTGGGGCGAGAAGGTGGGCCTACTTACGTCCTATACCAACTTCCGGGAATCGCCGGGCTTATGCGTGAATGTAGTGAGCCACAACAGCAGATGTTCTTGAAATATTTGGGTACCGGAGATCAAATCTATAATTTTGCTATGACTGAGCCGAGTGCCGGATCATCTTGGGATGATATGCAGACAACTTACACTCGTCGTGATGGCAAAGTGTACCTCAATGGACATAAGACGTTCCAAACTTCCTCGATGAAAGTGCCGTACATGATTGTTATGGCGCGTAATAGTGAAGATATGTCGGTTTATACCGAGTGGATTGTAGATATGTCTAAGGAAGGTGTGACTAGGGAACCACTAGCCAAGCTAGGGTTGCGTATGGATTCTCTTGCTGAACTTTACTTTGACAATGTTGAACTTGATGAGAGCGACATCTTTGGTCAAGAGGGAAACGCTTTCATGCGTGGCGTTAAGGATTTCGATCAAGAACGTTTCCTTGTTGCCTTGACAAATTACGGTACTGCACTTTGTGCATTTGAAGACGCAGCGAAGTATGCAAATCAGCGTATTCAAGGAGGAAAGCCAATTGCGGCTCACCAACTGATTCAACTCAAATTTGCAGATATGAAAGTCGCTATTACCAATATGCGAAATATGCTTTACGAAATTGCCTGGAAGCAAGGACGAGGCGAGTTGGGTCGAGGAGATTGCTCTATGGCCAAGTATTACTGTTCTCACGCGTCCACCATGGTCGTCGACGAAGCTCTACAGGTACTTTCTGGAGTGGCAATCACAGGTGAACATCGCTTGCAACGTTTTTACCGCGATATTCGGGTAGACCGTGTTTCTGGTGGCACTGACGAAATGATGATTCTAACTGCTGGCAAGCAGGCTTTGCGTGAGTATCGGTAAGGAGAAAAAGATGACTAATAACTATGAAATAGAAACAACTAAACCATCTTTTGGTGTTCTTGATGATATTAAGGTGGTCTACTCTGCTATGGAGATTGCTGCCCCTACTGCGGCAGCAATAATGGGAGAATGGGGCGCTGACGTTACCTGGGTAGAAAACCATTGGAATGGCGATTCGATGCGTGACACTACATGGGTTAAAGAAATGGAACGTCGTAATATGCGCTCTATCTCTATGAACCAGTTTTCAGATGAGGGAAAAGAAGTACTGTTTGGTTTGATTAAAGATGCTGATATCTTTATCGAATCATCCAAGGGTCCGGTATTTGCACGTAAAGGAATTACCGACGAAGTATTGTGGAAGATTAATCCACGCCTTGTGATTGTTCATGTATCTGGATTTGGGCAAAGTGGCAAACAGTCGCGGATCAATACTGCTGCGTACGACCTTACAGTTGCGGCATATTCTGGTATGGTCGCGCAAAATGGTTTCGAGGATCAGCCAGTAGGAATGCATCCCTATACTGGTGATTACATTAACTCATTGATGATCATTTCGGCATCACTCGCAGCGTTGCACAAGGTTAAGGTAAGCGGCGTAGGAGAGTCGATTGACCTTGCGATGCACGAGACGCTACTGCGTGTCGGTTCGTATTACATGATGGATTATCTTAACGCAGGTGTTAAGTATCCTCGTCCGGGTGGCCGACACCAAAATCTGTGTGCAATTGGCGAGTATGCATGTGCAGATGGGTTCATAGCCTTGTGTATTTATGGTGTCCCACAAAATAGGTACCTTCTTGAAGTTATTGGTCTTGGGCATTTGTGGGGAACTGAGGATATTCCAGAAGGAACTTCAGCGTTGTGGAAGTCTAATCCACAGGCAGAGCTTATTGAACAGAAGCTCGAAGAATACTTGTCAACGCAGTCACGTCATGATGTTGAAAGAGATTTTTCCGAACACAAGATGGCGGCTCAGGCTATTAACGAGTTCGAGGATGTCATTAGCGATCCGCATATAAAGGAACGTGACACTTTCATCACGTGGGAAAACGGCGAAGGGAAAACTGTCACTGGGTTGAATACATTCCCGAAGTTCAAGAACTTTCCAGGAGAATTTTGGCGTCCAATGCCACGTTTGGGACAGGATACGAAGTATTTGCTCGAACGTGCTGGGTTCAGTGAAGAAGATATTCAACGTTTCATTGAAAACGGAACTGTCAAAATTGACGAAGCGTAGATCATAGGTTCTGGTAAGTGAAGGAGTTGCCTCAAATGTGTGGTCAAACAATCCCAATGATGTGGGATAACTGTGTACAAACACGTCCAAATGAAGAATTCCTTGTTTTTATTGATAATTCAATTGGAAAGGCAACTTCCTTCACTTACTGGGAGTTTGATTCTCGGGTGAATCAAACGGCTAATATGCTTTCTGAGCGTTTTTCTATTTCGAAAGGCGATCGTGTTGCGCTTATTATGTGCAATTCAGTCGAATTGATCGAATGGATATTGGCAACAAGTAAATTAGGGGCAGTGGTAGTCCCAATGCTGCCAACGCTTACGAGTAGCGAATACGACCATCTGCTTTCCACAAGTACTCCTAAACTCGTCGCCATTCAGGGATTAGTCTTTCCTGAGCTTCCGGAAAAACATCGGCAAAAAGTTCTATGGCTGGAAGAGAGCACCCGACTTGCCGATGATTATTCTCCAGAATTTGATAAAGAAATTCATATTTGTAGTACAGATCTGGCGCAAATAATGTTCACGTCCGGGACAACTGCATGCCCCAAGGGTGTTATGCTGACACATGCCAATTTTGTATTTTCCGGATTTTACGTTAATTGGCAGTTGGCGATGACTCCACGTGATCGTTATTTAACGTCGATGATGGGCACGCATGTGAATTTCCAACTCTCGGCATTAATGCCCGTTATAACAATTGGTGCTTCGTTAATTTTTGTATCGCGGTATAGCGCTCGCCGTTTTTGGAAACAGGTGTGTTCCTACGGTGCAACGCTAGTTCAATCGATGGCAATGATAGCGCGAACGATGCTTGCGCAACCTGTCGATGAAGAAGAGAAAAAGCATAATGTGCGTTTTGTGCATTATTTTTTGCCGATTAATGATGATGAAATGCGGGAGTATAAAGAGCGTTTCAATGTAGAGATTGTAAATAGTTATGGCTTAACTGAAACTCTCGTAGGTGTGCTAACGGATATACCTTATGGTCCTAGTAAGTGGCCCGCTGTGGGTATTGAAGGTCCTGGTTACGAGGCGCAGATACGACGCGACGATGGAAGCGTGGCTCTCCCTTACGAAGAAGGGCGTATATACATTCGCGGTATTCAAGGTAAAACTTTGATGGCAGGATATTGGCGTGGAAAAGAAGATACTAAGCAGACGATAGATTCATATGGATGGCTCGCTACTGGGGATGTGGGTTATCGAGATGACGAAGGATGGTTCTATTTTGTTGAACGGGATGCGCGTCTAATTAAGCGATCTGGGGAAAATATTTCCGCACGAGAAATTGAACTTGTCTTGAGTCAGCTTGATGAAGTTAAAGATGTAGCTGTTATTGGTATTCCAGATCCAATTTATGATCAGGTACCCAAAGCCATTGTTGTGAGTACAAATTCATCGTTAACTGAACGAGATGTTATTGAGTTTGCAAAGAAATCTTTGGCAGATTTCAAAGTTCCAGCCATTGTGGAATTTCGTAATGAAATTCCACGTGGATTGTACGGAAAACTACTAATTAAACAACTTCGTAATGATGCGAAGTAATAACTAAGGAGAAAAACATGGCAATTGATACTAGTATGGTCGGCCAGACTTTTGGTCCGTTTGTGCGTGAGTATACCTTCCGAGATCTAGAACTCTTTGCTCTGGGTTGTGGTGCCGGTATCGACGGCAAAGATGGCCTTGAGTATTTAGACGAACACGACGAACGTAATCCTCAACTTAAAGTGCTTCCGATGTTTGGCGCGATGCTTATTGTTGATTCGGAAGTTACCCGAACGATTGATTACGGATACAATTATGCAGGTTCATTGCACTGGGGCTTTGATATTAAATTCCATCAGCCAATTACCAAGCTAAACGATCGTGTAGAAACGATGGTTAAGCTTGAGGGTTTATACGACCGAGGGGCAGGACGAGGCCTTCTAGCCCAGCATATTGGCGATACTTACGATTCAGATGGCAAGTTGTTATTCACGAATGAATCGTGGGATTGCTTGATATATGACGGCGGTTGGGGTGGTCCGGCTGCGCCGAAGGATATCGTTGATATGCCCGAACGCGAACCAGATGTTGTTGTTACCGAACGTATTCCGGAGAATCAAGCACTAATTTACCGCTTGTCTGGTGATTATCATCCACAGCATATTAATTGGGAATATGCTGCAGAAAACGGTGAACCACGGCCAATTCTTCACGCAATTTCTTATGCGGGTGTTGTTATGCGCCATGCAATTAATGCGTATATGCCGGGTGAACCGGAGCGTATTAAGCGATTCAAGACGCGTATTACCTCACCAGTGCTTCCTGGTACCACACTTAAGACTGAGCTATGGCAAGTAGGCGAGGGAGAACTACGATTCCGGTTGGTCGATGAAGATAGTGAACAAACAGGTGCAAAGCCGCATTTGAATTGGGGAATCATTGAGTTCGAGTAAGGCTTAATAGCTCTACTGAACAATGAATAAAGAGAAGGGAAGGAAGATAATGTCAAAACATCTTGACGATGTTAAGACGACACGATTCCTCAAAAAGGTCATTGCTTTTTCAAGCGGTGGTCCCTTTTTGGAAGGATACGTGCTCTCCATTGTGAGTGTAGCCTTCATTCAAATGAAACCAGACCTGAATATTGACCAGCATTGGAGTGGTCTAATCGGAGTTGCTGCGTTGGTTGGATTGACGTTTGGCGCTCTCGTAGGCGGATGGGCAACAGATATTTTGGGACGTAAGAAGATGTTTATCGTTGACCTTGCGATGATTATCTTCCTTTCCCTTCTCTTTCTCGCAGTTGATTCGCCACTTCATATTGTGGTTTTACGATTTCTGATAGGTGTTGCAATTGGGGCGGATTATCCTATTGCAACGGCAATCATTGCTGAATTTGCGCCTCGGCGTATCCGTGCGATCTGCTTGGGTATTATCGCCGGAGTGTGGTATTTGGGAGCTAATGTTGCGTTGATAGTAGGGTATGTGCTTATGGCTTTTTCTCACTCTTGGCGCTGGATGCTTGCCAGTTCAGTTGTGCCCTGCGTACTTATTTTAATTGGACGATGGTCAATTCCAGAGTCGCCTCGTTGGTTGCATATGCGTGGTAGACAAGAAGAAGCACAAGAAATTATTGATCGTATTTATGGCCCGGGTTATCACATCGACGACGAGGTTACCGAAAAAACTTCCTACCGGAAGCTTTTTCAGGGGACCTATTTAAGACGGGTATTGTTCGTCTCGGTGATTTGGCTTTGCCAAGTAATTCCGATGTTTGCCATCTATACGTATGGTCCTCAAATTATGGCTCAAGTGGGCTTAGCTGATGGTAATAGTGCATTGATCGGCGAAGTCGTTATCGGGACTATGTTTTTATTGGGGACTATTCCAGCAATGATTCTTGCCGAGCACTGGGGGCGTCGTCCACTCATTATTTGGAGTTTCGTAGGAATGACTGTCTCAACTGCGGTGTTAGGTATTATCCCTACGCCACATGCGTTTGTTGTTGTGATTTGTTTTAGTCTGTATGCACTATTTTCTGGGGGACCAGGAAATTTGCAGTGGCTTTACCCCAATGAGTTATTCCCAACGGATATTCGAGCGAGCGCTATGGGACTTGCGACGGCATTTTCCCGTATAGGTACGGTTGTGTCCATTTATATCCTTCCAAGCTTTTTAGATACCTATGGCAAGGAATTTTTAATGATTGGGGCTGCTGTCATTTCTTTGATTGGGTTAGCAGTGTCAATCGCTTGGGCTCCGGAAACTCGCGGTTTGCCACTTTCCGTAACATCATCACCTAATTTTGAAGGGAAGTGATCTTATGTTGTCGATGGAAAAATACGTTGTCGGATCTTGGCAGGCAAATTGCTATGTATTAACTTCGCAAGATTCTACTATCGTGATTGATCCTGGAGCAGAACCTACTAGACTGCTCGATGCCATTGGTAATAGAAAAGTAGCGAAGCTAGTACTCACTCATGGGCATTCTGATCATATTGGCGCAGTGAACGAATTGCGTTCGCACTTTGCCACTGAAGTTGCTATTGGAAAAGACGATGTAGTTGTGGCAGCTAGGCCTGAATTTTCGGGATTCCTAGATGAAGGGTCAATATATTCTGTACTAAATTGTGAACAACTTTTGAACGATGGAGATGTTATCAATTTTGGTAATGAGCATCTTCGAGTGATTCATACGCCAGGCCACACACCCGGATCGGTATGCCTATTGAGTGAAAAGAATGGAATTTTATTTACGGGCGATACCTTGTTTAAGGGGGCAATAGGCGCTACGCATTATGCGCTAGGGCATTATCCGACTCTTGTGAAAAGCTTAGCAAAGTTATCTGAACTTGATGCTAACCTCAAAATTTTTCCAGGTCACGGCGAACCTACTGTGCTCAGTGCCGAGATACGACATGTGGAAAAACACTACATGGGGAGTAACGTGAAATGGTGACTAACTATTGTCAGCTACAAAAGCGGGGTAGCACGCTTAGAACGCTATGGTTGAACCTTGTGGCACAATGCCAACAATTCATCGACCAGAGTGCTCAAGTAAGATTCGGGAGCCGAAATGAAGCACGATTTTTGATCTGCCGCAATATAGAAAGTCCTCATCAAGATAGATCCCTCAAGTGCATCTGTGATTCGGACGCACGAGACACTCTCAGGAATCTCGCCCGATATTTTAAAGTCCCACAAGCGACGTACCAGAGCACGAGTTGGCTCTCGGGAAATCGATTGGTAAAGAGCGTAGATCTCGGGCTCATGGATTGTGGCAGCTTCAAAAAGCAGGCGTCGCAACGGTTTAGAGTACTCTCCAAGATAGGCATACAACCTAAACGAAGCTTCATTGTAAAGAATTTCTCGCAAGGTGGTTCCAGTGGGCTCTGGAATTTTTATGAGTTGCGTGAAGGCGTCATGGATAATGGCTGTTTTAGTTTTCCAACGGTTATAGAGAGCCGACTTTCCTACGCCCGCATGTTTAGCGATTTGCGTCATTGTCAGGGTGTGCCAGCCGTATTCGCCATAAAGCTCGATTGTAGCCTGCAAAAGACGCTTATCGATCGCAGGATCACGTGGACGGCCGATACTTTGATTGGTGCTTTGAGTCATCACTGCCTCCATAGAATCGATAAAGCTAATCCTACTCAAAACCCAGACTCTTAGCGATAAGAGCAGGTCAACTAAATTAAAACAGAAAGAAGGAAAAATGAGTATCGTAGTTGCATACAAATATGCGGCAAATCCGCAAGATGCAGTAGTTAATTCTCACGGAGAAGTTGATTGGTCACGAGCTAAAGCTTCGGTATCTGAATATGATTCGGTAGCTATTACCTTGGCTCGTAAAATAGCTGATGCGGACAGCCAAGAAGTTGTTGGGATTAGCGTCGGTGGAGCAGATGTTGCCGGTTCAATGGCCAAGAAGAATGCTCTTTCGAAGGGCTTGGATAGAGCTCTTGTTGTAGCCGATGATGGTGCTCGCGAATGGAGTGCAACTACGGTAGCCAGTGTGCTTGCCGAGCTAGTCAAGAAAGTTGCCGATGCTGAACTAGTTATCACTGGAGATTCTTCACTTGATAACGGCGCTCGCATTGTTTCGGGGCTTATAGGAGGTTTTCTTGGATGGCCGGTTTTCCAAGAAGTTATTTCCATTGAAAAAAGCGCTAACGGTTATGTTGTACAACAGCAATCTTCACAAGGCGTTCGTACGATTGAAGTTGAAGGTCCGCTAGTGGTTGCCACAACTTCCGATGCTGTAGCTGTCAAAGTACCTTCTATGAAGGATATTCTCGCAGCCGGAAAGAAAAAGCTGGACACTGTAGAAACTGATGATCTTTCCCTTGCGCATCCGCAACTACGTTCTATTGAATTCGTCAAACCGCCTGTCCAAGAGCGAAAGAAGATGATTTTCGCTGGTGATAACGCGGTCGAAGAATTTGTTGCAGCTCTTAAGTCAGACGGAATTTTGTAAATTAGCTACCCGAAAGGATTTTGATTATGTCTCAAGCATGGATTATTACTACCGACTCACGTATCAAAGCGATAGTAGACAGTTTAGGTGGAAAATTTGACAAGATTACTGCAATTGTTGTGGGCAAAGCTGAAGTTAAAGGTGTTGATCATGTCATCAGGATAGATGTTGCTGATGGCGTGCCATTTGAAGCTTCTGTTCCTGCTGTAATTGAAACAATCCAAGCTAATAGCGGTGATGTTATCGTTGCACGTCAGGGTGAGGCTGAGCGTGTATTGGGGACAGCTGTAGCAGCCCATTTAGTTGCACCAGTGTTAGTATCAGTTCGTGAGTTGTCTCAAACAACTGCAATAGTTGGACGTTTCGGTGGGATTACCAATGAAACAGTGGAATTCGAAGGGCCTGTAGTGGCAATCATCGATGGAGGTGGTGAGTCCGAGGGAAACATTCCAACTGAGGAGAACACTAATGGTATGAGTTACCATGCAACGGTTATTTCCGAAGATTTTGTTGAAGCTGAGAGCGTTAATATATCTGCCGCTAAGCGGTTGGTTGCTGTAGGACGCGGTTTCGCACAGGAAGCTGATCTCGACATTGCTCGTGATTTAGCAAAAGCTCTGGGGGCAGAATTAGCATGCTCCCGCCCTCTTGCAGAAGGTAACGGTTGGATGTCCCGCGAAACATACGTAGGAATCTCAGGTCAGCATGTTGCTCCAGAAATATATGCAGCAGTCGGCATTTCCGGACAGATTCAACACACAGCAGGAATGGCTGATTCAACAATTGTTGTTGCCGTGAATAAGGATGAAAATGCAGCAATTTTCTCGATAGCGGACTATGGCATTGTAGGTGACCTATATGATGTCCTTCCGCAACTAACGAAAGCGATTGAATCGTGAGCGAAGAACAATATGATTTTGATGTCATCGTTGTTGGTGGAGGCATCGCAGGTTCTGTCTCAGCATATCTCCTAGCCAAGGCAGGGCATGAAGTGTTGCTGATTGAACGTGGTGTTGAGCCGGGGAGTAAAAATCTATCTGGGGGTATTTTATATTCGAGGATTATGGAACAGATTTTTCCAAATTTTCTCGAGTCTGCACCAATCGAACGACGTATTACCCGTAACTGTTTGAGCTTCTTGAATGAAGATTCGGCAGTTAACGTAGATTATTGGGATCAACGATTAGCTGATCCTGTCAATGCGGTCAGTGTTTTACGAGCAAAGTTTGACCCGTGGCTAGCGGAGCAGTGCGAAGAAATCGGTGTGACTGTGATGCCGGGCATCAAGGTTGACGAGTTGATTTTGGAATCTAATCGTGTAGTTGGTGTTCGAGCTGGAGAAGATGAGCTACGTGCTCGCATCGTGATTGCAGCCGATGGTGTGAATTCCTTCTTAGCAGAGTACGCCGGTTTACGCTCTCGTAATCGGGCAAATCAACTAGGGGTAGGAGTGAAATCTGTCATTCGCATAGGCGAGGATATAATCAAAGAGCGATTTAATCTCAGAGATGATGAAGGCGCTGCTTATGCAATTGTTGGTGATTGTACTCAAGGTGTTGCTGGTGGCGGTTTTATGTACACGAATAAGGATTCTATCTCTATTGGGGTAGTGCTTATGCTGGAAGATCTGCAAAAGCGTGAGTTGGCTTCATCCGACATTCACGATCATTTCGTGACGCATCCGTTTATTGCTCCGTTTTTAAAGGACGGGGAGTTACTAGAATACGGTTGCCATTTGGTTGCTGAGGGCGGTAAAGAAATGCAGCATGATCTCGTCCATGATGGGTTAGTGCTGATTGGCGACGCAGCAGGGTTAACTTTAAATACTGGTTTTACTGTGCGTGGTATGGATTTAGCTGCATGCTCAGCGAAAGCGGCTGCGCAGGCAGTTAATGAGGCCCTTAATCAAAAAGATTACAGCAAAGAAAAGTTACAGACATACGTCTCATACTTCAATGATAGTTTCGCGGGAAAGGATATGGAGACCTATAAGCGGGCCCCAGCTTTCTTAGAGCATAATAAGGAAATGTATGGCGATATTGGAAAGCTCATAGCAGATGTACTTTTCGGTGTCTATAACCTCGATTTGTCGCCACGTAAGTCGCTTATAAAAACAGCTTTGACGGCATTTAAGCAATCAGGATTGAAGATGAAGCGTCTTGCACGTATTGGATATGAAGCAGTGAGGGGCCTCTAATGACATACTATAAACCAACATCAGTAACCGAGAGATTAGCAGGTAATATCTACGAAGTAGATGAGGGTAATTCTCATATCGTGGTTAATCAAGATATGGCTCGTGCAACTGGCGCAGGCAAGTTGCTTGAACGTGTATGCCCAGCACATGTCTACACTGAGGAAGCAGATAAATCGGTATCGGTCGAATATGCTGCTTGTTTGGAGTGCGGAACTTGTCTGGCAATAGCCCCACCAGGGTTATTGAAATGGCACTATCCCGACTCATCCATGGGGGTAATGTTCCGCGAGGGATGAAATGATCGTGGTGATCTCGTCACTGTAATAGGTGAATGCTGGTCAGTGACGAGATGCACGTCTGAAGGGCTATCATTTTCGACGTAAAATCACGTATTATAGAGCGTTGGTGTCTTGTATCTATTGATATGGGTCTAGTGCACCAAACTATGAGCGCAACCGCGGTCATAGAAACCAATCGAAGTTAGCGGGAGTAATGGCGAAAAAAGAAGGCGTCATTGAAATTGAAGGTGTTGTCGTTGAAGCACTGCCAAATGCAATGTTTCGCGTCGAACTAGATAACGGGCACGTAGTGCTCGGACACATCTCTGGGAAGATGCGTCAGCACTACATCAAGATCCTTCCAGAGGACCGCGTCGTTGTTGAGCTTACGCCCTATGATCTGACGCGTGGTCGTATCGTATACCGCCACAAGTAACCCCGTTAATGAACGTAGCTTAAACGTTGCGTCAACCGACAAAGAAAGCTAGAGACTATGAAGGTCAAGCCAAGCGTTAAGCGCATTTGCGATAACTGCAAGGTTATTCGCCGGCACGGTCGCGTCATGGTTATCTGTGACAACCCACGCCATAAGCAGCGTCAAGGCTAAGTCCTAACGCACTGAACAGGCATTGTCAGCGCATCGCGCAATCTTTTGGTCCGGAGGCCAAAACCCAATCGGGACGACAATGCTCCACACCTTCGGAATGAACATATAGGAGCCACACATATGGCACGTCTATCCGGTGTGGATCTCCCTCGCGAAAAGCGAGTTGAGATCGCACTTACCTACATTTTCGGCATTGGTCATACCCGCGCCCTTGAGTCCCTCGCCGCTACCGGCGTTAACCCGGACACTCGCGTTAAGGATCTGACTGAAGATGATCTCGTTAAGCTAAAGAACCATATCGACGAAAACTACAAGGTCGAAGGTGATCTCCGTCGTGAGATCCAGGCTGACATTCGTCGCAAGATTGAAATTGGTTCCTACCAGGGTCTGCGCCACCGTCGTGGCCTTCCAGTCCACGGTCAACGTACCAAGACGAACGCACGTACTCGTAAGGGTCCAAAGCGTACCGTTGCTGGTAAGAAGAAGTAAGTAGTTCCACCTACGGGTGTGAATCGACGATAATTTTCAGGAGATTTTAACAAATGCCACCAAAGAGTCAGCGCCGTCCGCGCCGGACAATGCGGAAGAACGTATTAACCGGCCAGGCACATATCAAGTCCACTTTTAATAACACCATCGTTTCTATTACCGATCCTAACGGTGAAGTCATCGCTCAGACTTCGTCCGGCATGGTTGGCTTTAAGGGTTCACGTAAGTCCACTCCATACGCTGCTCAGCTCGCTGCTGAAAACGCTGCTCGTCGGGCAATGGAAGCTGGAATGAAGAAGGTTGATGTCTTCGTCAAGGGTCCAGGTTCTGGTCGTGAAACCGCTATTCGTTCGTTGACCGCTTCTGGTCTTGAAGTAACATCGATTTCCGATGTTACCCCACAAGCTCACAACGGTTGCCGTCCACCCAAGCGCCGTCGCGTTTGATCTGCGAGGGGTTTTGCCCCTTTCCTCAGTGTCATGATGATGTCATCATGACACATGTTAGCGCCGAGAATTCTCGGCTTGTGGGCGTCATATAGTGGGCGCCCCGGTGAAAGGAAAATATAGTGATCATTGAACAGCGTCCTACGCTAACCGAAGAGAAACTTTCGGATACCCGTTCGCGGTTCACGCTTAACCCGCTCGAGCCTGGCTTCGGCTACACGCTCGGCAACTCGCTTCGTCGTACCTTGCTGTCATCAATTCCTGGTGCAGCAGTGACTTCTATCCATATTGACGGCGTTCTCCATGAGTTCTCCACAATTGAAGGTGTCAAAGAAGACGTTGCACAGATTATCTTGAATCTCAAGGATCTTGTTGTGACATCCGAAAACGACGAGCCAGTTCAAATGTACTTGCGTAAAGCAGGTCCTGGCCAGGTAACCGCCGCGGATATCACCCCACCAGCTGGGGTAGAGATCCATAATCCAGAACTGCTCATTGCTACGTTAAATGAGAAGGGTAAATTGGAAATCGATCTGACTGTGGAGCGTGGCCGAGGCTATGTTTCTGCACAGCAGAACAATTCTCCAGATTACGAAATTGGCCGGATCCCGGTTGATTCCATCTACTCACCAGTAGTGAAAGTTTCGTACAAGGTTGAAGCTACCCGTGTTGGTCAGCGTACTGATTTCGACAAACTCATTGTCGACGTCGAAACCAAGCCGTCGATGTTGCCACGTGACGCTTTTGCCTCGGCTGGTAAGACTCTAGTTGAGCTCTTCGGATTGACCGCAGAGCTGAACCAAGAAGTTGAAGGCCTTGAGCTTAAAGAAGCTCCGGTTGTTGAGCAGCAGTCTTCTGACTTGCAACGCCCAATCACCATTCTTAACCTTCCAGCACGCTCACAGAACTGTCTACAGCGTGAAGGTATCCATACAATCGGTGAGCTGGTTCTTCGTTCGGAAGCTGACCTGCTTGACATTCGTAATTTCGGTGCGAAGTCGATTGAAGATGTGAAGGATGAGCTTGCAAAGCTTGACCTGCGTCTTAAGGATTCCCCGGCGGGTTTCATGTCTGGCTTCGGCGATGACACGTATGGAATGCACTTCAGTGACGAAACGCAGGCCTGAGGGTCAGCGGAACAAGATAATTTTTAGGAGAAATCATGCCACGTCCCGCTAAGGGTCCACGTTTGGGCGGTAGTCCAGCCCACGAGCGTCTCATCATTGCAAACCTTTGCAAGTCGCTCATCCACAATGAGTCTGTTGTGACAACCGAGGCTAAGGCCAAGCGCGTTCGTCCACACATTGAAAAGCTCATCACCAAGGCTAAGAAGGGCGATACACATAATCGTCGTCTTGCGCTCAAGGTGCTCGGCTCGCGCGAAACCGCATACGTTTTGTTTGAGGAACTTGCGCCAAAGTTTGCTAACCGCGATGGCGGCTACACCCGTATCGTTAAGCTTCCAAACCGTAAGGGCGACAACGCTCCAATGGCCGAAATTTCGCTCGTTCTTGAGCCTGTTTCGCCAAAGCAAGCTGTTGTGAAAGAAGCTGAAAAGGTAGCTGAAAAGGCTGCTGTTGAAGCTCCTGCGGAAGAAGTAGTTGCTGACGAAGCGCCAGCAACCGAGGCTGTAGAAGAAGCAACCGAGGAAAAGTAATCATCGTACGGAGTGAGTGAATGTGTAGCATCACATTTATTTAAGTCCGTCAGAGTACTTATCATATAAACTCATAGAAGCTGGGCAGTGATCAAATGATCACTGCCCAGCTTCTTAGTGTGGTGGCTATTAAGACTCTATGCGTTACATAGAGCGATACGTGCTCGTATAGCTATCTCAGGGAATAATTTTAATCGGCGGTGCGCAGTTGATAAGGAACGTAGTTCCATGCCGCTGCGCCGCCTCGGGCGCCCGCTTCGTAGTCAAGGAAAATTGTTCCTAAACTGCTCAGGTGGTCACGAACATCGGCGGTGAGCTTAAAAGCATTCCCGCCCCCGATATAGAGTTGGTCCCAACGATACACGGGCCATAAGGCCTCAATGATTCGGACAATATTATGTGACCACTGTTGGGGATTGGTGTGGGGATAATTGATCGCCCCTGCTACGTCGTCGAATGTTCCCCCAATCGGGCTGGGTGCATGGGAAACTTCAATATGTTCAGTGAGTGTTCCTTCAATGGCAAAGGCCACCCCGAGTCCGGTGCCCAATGTTAAGACAAGCTCGCTCCCACGACCCGAAATAACAGCGGCTGCGGCAACAATGGCATCGTTGACGACGATAGTTGGGCACTGAGTAGAGTTTTCGACCATGTGTTGAATATCTGCCCCATCCCATTGCTCGCTCAAGTAGGGATCAATCTCACCACCAGGCCCGCCGGAGCGAATATAATGCGGGGTGTGGATAACGATTCCGCGCCGTACAATGCCGGGCATGCCTATTGTTATTCGCTCAAAGGCCACATTGTGAGTAGCTGCATGGCGCGCTACAACACGAATGAGGGAGTCTGGAGTGAATGGATAATCCATAAATTCGACGATGTACGTACCCAGTTGTGTGCCATCGCCATCTAAAACAGCAGACTTAACACGGGAACCGCCAAAATCAAGACTGAGTGTGGCGTGTCCCGAGTTGAGGTCAGGTAGCTGAATGTGGGATTCTGCAGTCATGACATCGACGCTATCGCAAAATCTGCGTCTACGCCTAGATCTAGGCTACGACGGTAACCACTTTCACGGTTGGGCTACTCAACCAGGGCTGCGCACGGTGCAAGATGAAGTGGAAAAATGCTTATCTGTGATATTTCGAAACCCGGTACAAGTCACTGTTGCAGGTCGTACAGATGCTGGTGTACATGCACGGCATCAAGTAGTGCATTGTGATATCCCTCGGGATGCATGGCTGGCACTACCGGGACGTTCAACTCGTGCATCTGAAGAATCGCTGCTGTTGCGCGTTAATTCTATGTTGGCACGTGCAGCAGGAGAGACTATTCCGGTTGCACCACGTGGCTACTCCGACGTTGTTCTTCATGGCGTTCAGGTTGTACCAGATGATTTCGATGCGCGTTTTTCTGCCTTGTGGCGCCAGTATTCATATCGGATCGCCGATAGTACCGTAGACTGGGATCCGCAGCGTCGTGATGTTTTGTGGCTGACCGATCGGCTCGATATTGCGGCGATGAATCGAGCTGCTGAAGGTCTGTTGGGGGAGCATGATTTTTTGTCGTATTGTAAGCCGCGCGAGGGGGCGTCGACGGTTCGTACACTGTATGAGTTGAGCTTTGAGCGAGTTGGCGGACTTATAATCGGGCGTGCACGTGCGGACGCGTTTTGTCATTCGCAGGTGCGGACGTTGATGGGGACCTTAATTGAGGTTGGGCGTGGTGCGCGTGAAGAAGGATGGCCTCAGCTCCGGTTGGCACAACGTTGCCGTGACGGTTATGTTGTTGTAGCACCCCCGCATCCGCTGACATTGGAAGATGTTGGATACCCAGATCCGAGTGAGTATGAGAGTCAAGCCGTGCGGGCGCGTCGTTTTCGGGGCTAATCGACGACGAAGATGCGCTGAAATGTGGTCTGTTGAGATGAATCGCACCACAGGAAATGGTTTTCCTTTGACCAGGCCGGAAAATCACAGTAGAGTTTCTTACTGCTGTGCATGTTGTATGAAGATGCAATCCCACTCGTCTCATAACAGTGCCAGCAACGTTAACTTGACCATTGGATAGGTTAGCTGTTGATCGGCAAGAAGCCATTGTCAAAACAGCTGATGAAGCTATCCGCGATTAAAGAAACGAAGGCTACGCAAAGTGCGCACGTATTCACCGAAGCCCGGAGACGTCGAGAAGAAGTGGTATGTCATTGACGCCACCGACGTTGTCCTTGGCCGTCTGGCATCTCAAGTTGCCATCCTGCTCCGTGGGAAGCACAAGCCCAACTTCGCTCCGCATGCTGACACCGGCGATTTCGTCGTGATCATCAACGCTGAGAAGGTCGCATTGACCGGTTCGAAGCGCGAGCAGAAGATTGCTTACCGTCACTCAGGTCAGCCAGGTGGCTTGACCGCTACGTCCTACACCGAACTCTTGGCTGAAAACCCAGAGAAGGCTGTTATGAAGGCTGTTGCCGGCATGCTGCCAAAGAACACATTGGGACGTCAGCAGCTTTCCAAGCTTAAGGTCTACCGTGGGGCAGAGCACCCACATGCTGCGCAGCAGCCGGAAGCCTTTGAGCTTACGCAGGTTGCACAGTAACCCCTGTCCGGAAAAGATTTAAGGAGAACCGTGGCTGAGACCACCGAAACCGTAGAACTTGAGGAAACCCCAAGTTCATACACCTCTGAGACCGAGGCTCCCAAGACCGGCCAGGGTGTGTCCCTGACCGCACCAGGCGCAGGCCTGGGTCGTCGTAAGGAAGCAGTTGCTCGTGTCCGTCTCGTCCCAGGTACTGGCTCGTGGAAGATCAACGGCCGTACTCTAGAGGACTACTTCCCAAACAAGTTGCATCAGCAACTCGTTAAATCACCATTCGTTCTACTTGACATCGAAGGTCGCTTCGATGTTGTTGCCCGTATCAACGGTGGCGGCACCTCCGGCCAAGCCGGTGCGCTTCGCCTCGGTGTTGCTCGTGCATTGAACGAAATCGATCGTGATGCTAACCGTCCAGCTTTGAAGAAGGCTGGCTTCCTAGCCCGTGACGCTCGCGCTGTTGAGCGTAAGAAGGCTGGTTTGAAGAAGGCACGTAAGGCTTCGCAGTTCTCCAAGCGCTGATTTATCAGGCAACGAGAATGTGGGCTGTACTTTAGCATAGAAAGTGTGGGGTGGAAACCGTATGGTTTCCACCCCACACTTTTTACTGAGCATGTATAGCTGGTGGCAAAAGAAAGATCAACAATATTTAGCTGTAGACACTCGCCACGGGTGTCATATCCGTTGGAGTGCCACCGCAGTGTGATGCACCTGCACGGGGAAATGACACACGATGTGCATGACGAATGTATTAGGCTGAAATAGTTATAAGTGCAGTTAGAGGAGAAATGATGGCACGTCTATTTGGAACTGATGGTGTTCGCGGGTTGGCAAATCGTGAAATTACCGCTCCGTTTGCGTTACAGCTTGGTGAAGCGGCGGCGCGGGTGTTAGCACAAAATGTGCACGGTCACCGGCCCAAAGCAATTGTTGGCCGTGATACCCGTCAGTCGTCCGGAATGCTGAGCCATGCTGTTGCCGCTGGGCTTTCTTCAGCTGGGGTCGACGTCGAACACGTACGTGAGATTCCAACTCCCGGTATCGCATACTTAACCGCAGCGCGTGACTATGACCTCGGCGTGATGATTTCGGCATCGCATAACGCTATGCCAGACAATGGTATCAAGTTCATTTCTGGTGATGGCTTTAAGCTTGATGACGCCATCGAAGATGAGATCGAAGCAGTTCTTGGCCAAGAATGGGAACGTCCGATCGGTGCAGGCGTTGGCTATATGCGGGAAAACGCTATCGTTTCCGATCAGGTGTATATCGATCATCTTGTTCGTTGTGGTGCTGATCTTTCTGGCCAGCGAATTATTCTTGATTGTGCTAACGGTGCGGCATCGAATGTTGCGCCAGCAGCGTTACAAGAGCTCGGCGCGGATGTTTCAGTTATTAACGCCTCGCCAGATGGCAAGAACATTAACCGCAATGCTGGTTCTACCCATCCGGAACAGTTGCAGGCAATGGTTGTTGCATCGGGAGCGGATTTTGGTTTCGCCTTTGACGGTGATGCTGATCGGTGTTTGGCTGTTAACGCGCAGGGGAAGTTAGTTGACGGCGATCAGATTATGGGTCTTTTGGCAGTATCGCTGAAGTCTCAAGGCTTGCTAGCCGGAAATACCCTGGTTGCTACCGTGATGTCGAACCTAGGTTTGACATTAGCAATGCGGGAGGCTGATATTAACCTCGTCGCTACTAAGGTAGGTGACCGTTATGTGCTCGAAGAGATGTTAGCACACGGTTATATGCTCGGCGGAGAGCAATCAGGTCACGTTATTAATTTGCATCACGCAACCACTGGAGACGGAACTTTGACTGCTATTTTGGTAGCTTCGGAGATGGTTCGACGTGGTGGCACGCTTGCGGACGCAGTTTCTTTCATTCAGCGTTTGCCACAAACGCTTATCAATGTTCCTAATGTTGATAAGGCTCGTACCTCAGAGGTGATGGACGAAGTTGCTCAAGCCGAACGCGAGTTGGGCGATACTGGGCGGGTCTTACTACGTGCGTCCGGAACTGAGCCGTTGGTTCGTGTCATGGTGGAAGCACCTACCCAAGAACAAGCTGATGGAGTTGCTCAACGTCTAGCAGATGTGGTTGCCCACCGCTTAGCCCTGTAATATAAACGAAGATATTGTTGCTATGGTGTGGATAAACGCGTATGTTTATCCACACCATAGTTGTATTTACTTATGTCTGGCAGATTAGAGTTTGCGAATTTGGATGGTCTCAATACCGTGATTGGGGCCTTTTGTTAAAATAACAGTAGCTCGGTTTTTAGTTGGTGCTATATTGTGTCGCAGATTAGGCAAATTAATGGCGCCCCATATGTGCTGTGCTGTGCTACGAGCTTGGGCGTCGGTTAAGTCAGCATAGTTGCGGAAATACGAGTCACGATTCGTGAATGCCGTTGAACGTAATGATAAAAATCGGTCAACATACCAGCGTTCGAGGGCTTCTTCTGGCGCATCAACATAAATTGTAAAATCAAAAAAGTCAGAGACTGTAGAAAACTCATGGTCGACGATGCTAGGTGGCGGTTGTAAAACGTTGAGTCCTTCGACGATGAGAATATCTGGACAGTCGACGACGATGCGTTTCGTGGGCACAATATCGTATGTGACATGATCGTAAACAGGTGCACTAACATGACGGCGTCCAGATTTAATTGCTGCCAAAAAGTCAATCAGGGCACGACGGTCGTAGGACTCTGGAAAGCCTTTACGGGTAAGTAATTGCCGTTCGTTGAGCACAGCATTGGGGTAGAGGAAACCATCGGTGGTGACCAGATCAACCCGTGGTGTTTCAGGAGACCTGCTTAAAAGTTCTCGCAAGAGTCGAGCAACTGTTGATTTTCCAGCAGAAACAGAGCCAGCGATGCCGACAATCCAGGGGACCCGCAGATCGGAAAAGCCTAAGAATTTTTTTGACTCGGTGAACAGTCTTCCAGTGTTGCGGGCATACATATGCATCAGAGCGGTGAGTGGCCGGTAGATGGCATCGACTTCGCTGATGGTAATGGGGTCACCAAGAGCAGCTAATTGTGCGAGGTCATCAACGGTTAATGGCAATTCGGTACTTTGGGCGAGTTTGGCCCAATCGTCTCGACTAAATGTGACGAATGCCGAAAGGTCGGAGCTATGCATGCTTAGATTGTGGCAATAAAACACAACTAACGCCAATTGGTAGGGGTGAGAAACCGGACAGGGCGGTGTTGTCTGACAGGTTAGGTGACGCGCACGCTACCTTGCGTTGTAGTGTTTATCAACATGTGTGGAATTGTTGGTTATATTGGCGCTCAAGCGTCGTCATCGTCGCAAGAAGCCGTTTTGTCCGGCTTGGAACGTTTAGAGTATCGAGGCTATGATTCGGCTGGCATAGCCGTTCCGACGACGGCGGGTGTTGTTGTCCGGAAGCGGGCTGGTCGAGTAGCAGACCTACGTGCTGAACTGGATTCGCGCCCGTTACCTCTGGCAGCTGCAGTAATTGGTCATACCCGATGGGCAACCCACGGTGTGCCTTCGGATAAAAACTCTCATCCGCATCTGTCTGCCGATGCTCAGGTGGCGATTGTGCATAACGGAATTATTGAAAATGCGCCACAGTTGCGTCAGGAGCTTCACGCGGCAGGCATCGATTTTACCTCAGATACAGATTCGGAAACGATTGCTCATTTATTAAGCCTCGCATTAGAATCCTGCGATGATCTCACTGTCGCTATGCGTAACGTGGTGAGTCGTTTGGAAGGCTCGTTTGCCGTCGTCGCCACATATGCTAATCAACCAGATCGGCTGGTAGGGGCTCGGCGTAATTCTCCCCTCGTCGTCGGACTCGGTGAAAACGAAAACTTTTTCGGTTCTGATGTTGCCGCTTTTGTTGGTCGTACTCGCCAAGCTCTTGCTATTGGACAAGATCAGATCGTGACGCTCACTGCACACACGGCAACTATCATTGATTTTGCAGGCTTAGAAGTGGCCACTGAGCCATTCGAAGTGGATTGGAAGCTCGATACTGCTTTGCATGATGGCTATGCGACTTTTATGGACAAAGAAATTCATGAACAGCCACATGCTGTTGCCGAAACATTGCGTGCCCGCACCACACCTGATGGGCATTTACAGTTAGATGAATTACGAATTGAAGAATACGAATTGCGGGCAATTGACAAAATTATTGTGGTGGCCTGCGGGACGGCAGCCTATGCTGGTCATGTTGCAAAATATGCGATCGAGCATTGGTGTCGGATACCAGTGGAAGTTGAGTTAGCGCACGAATTTCGCTACCGTGATCCGATTGTCACTGCACGCACACTCGTGGTGGCCATTTCCCAGTCTGGTGAAACGATGGATACGTTGATGGCTGTGCGTCATGCCCGCGAGCAGGGCGCCCGAGTATTAGCGATCGTCAACACCTATGGTTCAACGATTGCTAGGGAGTCGGATGCGGTTCTCTACACCCACGCTGGTCCAGAAATCGCAGTAGCTTCCACGAAAGCCTTTACCAGTCAAATCACTGCCGCTTATTTGTTGGGGCTGTACTTAGCTCAGTTACGGGGTAATAAGTTTACTGATGAAATTTCCCATTACATGGCTCAGTTGGCACTGATGCCAGAGCGTATGGAATTTGTGTTAGCTCAAGAAGACAAGATTCGTCAGTTGGCTCGTTCGATGTCTGATGTGGAATCGGTATTATTTTTAGGGCGTCATGTTGGTTTTCCGATTGCGTTAGAAGGGGCGTTAAAACTTAAAGAGTTAGCCTATATTCACGCTGAAGGGTTTGCCGCCGGAGAATTGAAGCATGGTCCTATTGCGCTTGTTAAAGAAGGACTGCCAGTCTTCGTGATTGCTCCTACGCCACGGCGGCCAGTGTTACATTCGAAAGTAATGTCGAATATTGCTGAGGTGATGGCTCGTGGGGCACGCACTATTGTGGTTGCTGAGGAAGGCGATAGTGCTGTCGATGAGCACGCTATGGCGGTGATTCGTGTTCCGCAATCAACTCCGACGTTGATGATGCCGTTAGTAACAGTTATTCCGTTACAGATTTTTGCGGCAGAGCTGGCAACAGTTAAAGGATACGACGTTGATAAGCCGCGTAATCTCGCTAAGTCAGTGACGGTTGAGTAAAGTGTGAAGTATGCGCACACGTTCGGTAACAGCTTCCGATATTCGGCAATGGTGGCCAATACCAGGGCTAACAGATCATAAATACACTCGTGGAGTGTTAGGCGTGGTTACGGGTTCACCGACATTCCCTGGCGCTGGTGTTCTCGGGGTGGGCGCTGCGTTGGCGTGTGGTCCGGGTATGGTTCGTTATTTAGGGCAAAGCCCGTTGGTGATGCAACGTTTTCCGGAAGTTGTCTGCGTTGCTGGCCAGGTTCAAGCGTGGTTGGTCGGCTCTGGTCTCGATCCACAACAGAGTGATTTTTCCGTGGTTTATCAGGCAATAGAATCTGGGTTGCCGATTGTTATCGACGCTGGTGCCTTGGGGCTTACCTGTGATAAACAGTTTTCCCCAACAACAGTGCTAACCCCGCATCCGGGTGAACTTACCGAACTACTTGGCAGGCGGGGTTATTCGGTGAATCGTGGTGAGGTGGAAGCCCAGCTTTACCGATACACGAGTTTGGCGTCACAAGAAACTGGTGCGGTGGTGGTCACAACGAGTGCGCACGACGTCGTCGCCACTCCAGATGGCACTATTTATCAGCAAACTGGGGCAACACCATGGCGGGCAACTGCTGGGGCGGGCGATGTGTATGCCGGAATCTTAGGGGCTCTCTTAGCAATATGGCAGGCAGACGGTCAGCGAAAAGTTGATGTTGGTTGGCTTGCAGCATGTGCTGCTTTCTTACATGCACGTGCCGCAAATCTCGCTGCGCGTGCCGATCACGGGGTAGGTTACCCGATTAAGGCGAGTAACATTAGTGATGCGCTAGGTCAAACAATCTGGCAAGTATTGAATCCATAAGGTGAGACGTATGAAGAATCAAGCTCCGGCACGCGCTCTGATATCGCGACGTGCTTTTGATCAAAACATTGAGGTTGTCCGCCAACATACTGATGCCAAAATCATGGCGATTGTCAAAGCTAACGGTTATGGACATGGGGTAGAGCTGATCGCTCAATGGGCATGGGAAGCCGGAATTGACTGGTTAGGTTTGGCCCAACTCGATGAAGCTCTCGCCTTGCGTCACGCACATACTCATGGTCATATTTTGGCGTGGATTTATACGCCGGGGTCAGATTTTCAGCGAGCGATTGAACAAAATATTGACTTATCAGTTGGCGCTTCGTGGGCGATTGAGGAGATTTCTCAGGCGGCGCGTGCCTGTGGCCGGCCAGCTCGTATTCATATCAAAGTTGATACTGGTATGACACGTGGTGGTTTTGATCTCCACGAGCTTCCTGCTGTTTTTGATCAGGTTAAAGCTTTAAAAGAACAAGGGATTGTGGAGATTATCGGGCTGTGGTCACATTTAGCGTGTGCTGACGATCCAGATTCGGGTGCCGTGACGGCGCAACAAGTTGATCGATTTGAGCAAGCTCGCCGTTATGCTCGGGAAGCTCATGTGGATATTGAACTGTGTCATTTAGCGGCTTCCTCGGGAATCTTATGGCACCCAGATACTCACTACGATATAGTTCGGCCGGGGATTGTCCTTTATGGGCTAAGCCCAAACCCGGCGTGTGCTAGTGCAGAAGAACTAGGATTATCTCCGGTGATGACGCTTGAAGCTAATGTGATGCTCACGCGTGATGTGCCGGCAGGCGTGGGAGTGTCTTATGGGCACACGTTTGTTTCTGACCATCCCACGCGATTAGCAGTTGTTCCAGTTGGCTATGCTGATGGTATTTCCCGGCGGGCGTCTAATAACCTCTCCGTGACACTTAATGATCATCAAGCGCCAATTCGGGGAGTTGTGTGTATGGATCAGTTTGTTGTTGAAGCCCCTCAGGCACAGGCCGGTGATCGGGCAGTGTTGTTTGGGCCATCGGCACAAGGATACTTGAGTGCCGATGACTGGGCGGCAAAAACAGATACGATAAACTATGAAATTTTTTGCAACCTCGGGCCGCGAATCCCACGTATTCCAGTGGAATAAAGGCGACCTACCAGCACTATACTTAGACTGAATGATTGAACGGAAGAATATAATATGATCCTCGCATTGAACGCACCAACCGTTGCCGATATTCAGCATATTGGAGCTGTGATTGCTCAGCATGCTCAACCTGGTGATCTCGTGATGCTCACTGGCCCGCTTGGAGCTGGTAAAACGACGATGACGCAAGGCATCGCACGGGGTCTTGGGGTTACTGGCGCAGTTTCTTCGCCAACGTTTGCGATTGCCCAAATTCATCACGGCACGGATTTGGATCTTGTTCATGTTGATGCATATCGGCTCACGTCGATCGAAGAACTAGATGCCCTTGATTTGGATTCGTCTTTAGAAGATTCGCTCACCGTCGTCGAATGGGGAAGTGGTAAAGCTGAAGTTCTTTCCGAAGATCGTATCGAAGTGATGATTGAACGTCCGCAAGGTGCCCAAGCTGGTTTAGAACCCGAAGATTTGTTCGCTGACGCACCACGAACCATCAAAGTATATGCGTACGGTAGACGTGGGGAAGAACTCCAACATCAGCTTGCCAATGATATAGCTGACGCAACATGGCAAAGTGCATAACTATGAGACGGCAACCGTATCGAACACATTATTTGCTGGCGTCCTTGGCAGTTTTGCTGCTGACTACCGTGTTGTTTCCGCTTCCCAGCTTTGCCGTTATGACAACCACAGATACTGAGGATGCGGCGAACCAAGAATGGTTTGCAACGATCGGAACCGAGCTGATGCGTAGCCAGGCAACTGATGTTTTTGGGCAAGACATCGCTAATGATCCGTTGTTGCTTAGCGTTGGTGTGGCTCATCACGTCTACACATTTAGCGATAAAAAAGATGCGTTACGTACGCCCGATACGGCTTTTGAAGAGTCGCGGATGTGGGTTGCTCCGGTTGTTAAAGGAGATAGCCCGGTGGGGGTGATGACTACTGAAGGTAGTGGTGCTGCCCGGCGAACAAATGCGAAAGTTGTTGCTGATCCACGGTTAGCTACTGAGGCGGCGGCTTCGCGCACTGAGACAAATATGTTGGTGTACGATCCGGAACTTAAAGCATGGTTTGTATATCGAGACGGGATGATTGAGCCTGGTGATAGTGCGGGATCGGGTTTTGTGCTAGGAAGTATTACGTTTGAGACGTTTATTGATCATCGGCGTGAATTGATAGATAACGATAATTTGCCGGTGGTAGCTCCAGCGAAACCTTTGGGGCCGACGATGAAACAATCGCATATGACGGCAGAGCGGGTTATTATTGTGATCGCAATTTTAACTGGCTTGGTTATTTTTTCAGTTGCTTGGTTGCGCTGGGATCAGAACAAAAACGATCCCTATAGCAAATCGAATGTGCGGGATACGGGGGATAATACCCATCGTCACAGACGAAATCGGTGGGATCCTTTTGCGCAAGCTCGACTACTTATTCATCCGCAACAATCTGAGCGTGCCACAACACCATCTATGGAGGAAACAAAATGACGACCTATCTTACACTTGACACCAGCGCTGCAGTTAATGTTGGTGTGGCCCGATGGCAACTAGGTGTGGTTCACCAGTTAGCTTTTGAGTCTTCTCCAGAAAAACGTCACCATGCTGAGTTATTAGCACCGATGGTGCGGACGGTGCTTGACGCTACTGCTATTTCTCAGCCAGATGCAATCGTTGTGGGCACCGGCCCGGGAGCGTTTACTGGATTGCGTGCTGGTTTAGTTACTGCCCGGGTGTTAGCCCGGACGTGGAATATTCCTCTTTATGGGCTTTCCTCGCTCGACATTATGGCCTTAGCTGCAGCAGTCGATGCAGGTGGGCAAGAGATCGTGTCTATGATTGATGCTCGGCGCCGGGAAGTTTTCTCGGCGCGTTTTAGAGCCTTGGGAGGCGACGACGTTGTCCAGCTCACCGAACCAAATATCTATAAGCCAGACGTTTTAGCTCAGGATTTAGTAAACCAGCCAGCAGTGCTTGCTGTCGGTGAGCCAGAGCTTTACCCGCAGGTTGGTGTTTCGCGCAGTGTTGTTGGTTTTACGCCCGATGTTATGGTGCGTTTAGTCCAATCACGGTTAGCGCGAATCGAAGCCGGAGAAGATATTTCTTTGGATACTGAACCACAATATTTACGCCGGCCAGATGTTCATGGTGGAGCTCATGCTCAGCCGCAAGCACAAGGTAATCCGTACACGGGAAATTAAGAATCAGATGCGGTTATGAATTCGTGTTTTTATCCAGACGATAATTTTCCCGATACTCTTGCTGGGTTCGCGCTTTTTCGGGCACCGGCATCGTGGGCTGGCCGGATAGCTGAATTCGATCGGCAAAATTTTGCACGCGATGCATGGCCGCAATCAGTTTGGGAAGACGAGCTTATAGCTGAGAATCGAACATATCTCGTCCTTGTTGAAGAACCCGATCCGTTGCGATCGCTCGGATCAATTCTCGCCGTTGCGGGAGTTTCACATTATGAGGATGCAGAGATTTTAACGATTGGGGTAGCTCAACGTATTCAACGTCGCGGAATTGGGACCAAACTATTGCAGATTTTGTTGAATATTGCGCAATCATACGATGCTCAGCGGGTCTTTTTGGAAGTGCGTAGTAAAGATATCGGTGTGCAGAAAATGTATGCTCGGGCAGGTTTCCAAGAGATAGATCGACGTAAGCGTTACTACTCCGATGACGACGCCGTCGTTATGGTTCGGGAAATGTAATTTCGCGCCCAAAGACTTACTTAAATAGATCGAGGTAAGTTTATGATGTCAGGACAGTGAGTAAGCCTTGGTATAACGCGAAAAACTCCAATCTGTTATAAACCGCCACGATGTTTTGTGTGACACTAACAGACTTTTTGCTACTTTAGACCCGGTTTTTCGCTCATTGGTTTGCTATCTTCATAGCGTGGCTAAATCAACATCTGTAGAAATTCGAGGTCGCAAAACCACTGTTGCACTTAAAGTGCTCATGGCTGTGACCGGTTTGTTTATTGTATTCTTCCTACTCTTCCATGCCTTTGGAAACTTTAAGATGTTCCTTGGCGCGGAGGAGTACAACCATTATGCAGACTGGCTCAAGCATGGTCTGCTCTACCCGATCCTGCCTAAACTGTGGGCATTGTGGATTTTCCGTTGTACGTTGTTGTTCTGTATCGTGGCGCATATGTACGCAGCTATTAAGCTGTGGAAGCGTGGCAACGAAGCTCGCGGACACGAAAAGTACAAGGTGAACTCCGGTTCGAAGGTTGGTGTTAAGTATTCCTATACTGCAGCAACCATGCGTTTCGGTGGTATCATCATTGCCCTGTTCGTGGTCTTCCATATCTTGCAGTACACCGTTTTGGCACTACAGCTCGGTGGACCATACGATGCACACGATCCATATCACAACATGATTTATGGCTTCTCGATCTGGTGGGTGTGGTTGATCTACTTCATTGCGTTGGCTTCGATTGCTTTCCATATCACCCATGGTGTGTGGTCTGCTTTGGCAACGCTCGGATTGAACACTCGCCGTCGTCAACGCGCATTCAAAATCATCGCCGGTTTCGTAGGCTTGGCTGTATTTGTAGGGTTCATGACTCCACCAACAGCTATCCTGCTCGGCTTTATCGCTGCTTAAGGGGTATGAGATCATGACTGAAACTTTGATCGAAGGCCTGTACCGCGCAGGCGAACCAATCGCGGATACCAAGGCGCCAGCCGGTCCTATCTCTGACAAGTGGGAACAACGTAAATTTAACGCTCGGCTCGTCAACCCAGCTAATCGCCGTAAGCTTGATGTTATCGTCGTCGGCACCGGATTAGCTGGTGGCGCTGGCGCTGCTTCGTTAGGCGAAATGGGCTACAACGTTAAGGCGTTTTTCTACCAAGATTCGGCCCGTCGAGCACATTCTATTGCGGCTCAGGGCGGTATCAACGCGGCGAAGAACTATAAGAACGATAACGATTCGACCTACCGTTTGTTCTACGACACCATCAAAGGTGGCGATTACCGCGCTCGCGAGTCTAATGTTTACCGTCTTGCCGAAGTTTCGGCAAATATCATCGATCAGTGTGTAGCCCAAGGTGTGCCATTTGCTCGCGAATACGGCGGCCTGCTCGATAATCGTTCCTTTGGTGGCGTGCAGGTTTCGCGTACGTTCTACGCTCGTGGCCAAACCGGCCAGCAGCTGCTCATTGGTGCATACCAAGCGTTAATGCGCCAAGTGAAAGCGGGCACTGTCAAGGCATACCCGCGTCATGAAATGGTTGAACTGATCGTCATTGATGGTCGGGCACGCGGAATCATTGCACGTGATATGGTGACCGGCGAAATCGAAACCCACTTGGCTGACGCTGTTGTGTTGGGCACTGGTGGTTACGGTAACGTCTTCTTCTTGTCCACCAATGCTATGGGCTGTAACGCAACCGCCATTTGGCGTGCACACCGCAAGGGTGCATACTTTGGCAACCCGTGCTACACCCAGATCCACCCAACGTGTATTCCACAGCATGGTTCTTCTCAGTCCAAGCTCACTTTGATGTCAGAGTCGTTGCGAAACGATGGCCGTATTTGGGTACCAAAGAAGGCTGAAGACTGCAAGAAGGATCCACGCGATATTCCAGAAGAGGATCGCGATTACTACCTCGAGCGGATCTACCCAGCATTCGGAAACTTGGTTCCACGAGATATCGCTTCTCGTCAAGCAAAGAACATGTGTGACGAAGGCCGTGGTGTTGGACCAGAGATCGATGGCGTAGCACGTGGTGTTTACCTCGACTTCTCCGATGCTATTAACCGCATGGGTAAGGACGTTGTTTCTGCTAAGTATGGCAATTTGTTTGACATGTACAAGCAGATCACCGGCGATGATCCGTACGAAGTACCAATGCGTATTTACCCTGCCGTGCACTACACTATGGGTGGCTTGTGGGTCGATTACGACTTGCAGTCTTCTATTCCTGGATTGTTCGTCACCGGTGAAGCTAACTTCTCTGATCACGGCGCAAACCGCTTGGGTGCATCTGCACTTATGCAGGGTCTTGCTGATGGGTATTTCGTGCTTCCAAACACCATCAACGATTACCTTGCTGATGGTCCATTTGAGAAGATCACTGAAGACCACCCAGAAGTTGTTAAAGCACGTACCGAAGTTGAGAAGCAAGTTGAATTCTTTGTGAATAACAAGGGAAATCGTTCAGTAGATTCCTTCCACAAGGAACTCGGTCACATTATGTGGGAGTACTGCGGTATGGAACGTACCGAAGAAGGCCTCAAGAAGGCAATCGGTATGATTCGTGAATTGCGCAAGGACTTCTGGCAAAATGTTCGCGTTCCTGGCGATCCAGATGAGTTGAACCAGTCCTTGGAGAAGGCCGGCCGCGTGGCTGACTTCTTTGAACTTGGTGAGCTCATGTGTATCGACGCTCTCCACCGCCGTGAATCTTGCGGTGGTCACTTCCGCGCTGAATCCCAGACCGAGGAAGGCGAAGCATTGCGTGATGATGTGAACTTCGCTTACGTCGCCGCCTGGGAGTGGGGTGGAGAAGACGGTGCCCCGATTCTCCACAAGGAAGACCTAAAGTACGAATTCGTCGAGATGAAGCAGCGGAGCTACAAGTGAAAATCAATCTTGAATTTTGGCGGCAAGATGGCCGTGGCGATAAGGGTCACTTTGATACCCACACACTCGCCGACGTTGATGAAACAGCATCTTTCTTGGAGATGCTCGATCAGCTAAACGAAGAACTCTTTGCTAAGGGCGAGGAGCCAGTTGCATTTGATTCTGACTGCCGTGAAGGTATTTGTGGTCAGTGTGGCATTGTCATTAATGGCGATCCGCATGGTCCACTTGTGACTACCACATGTCAGCTGCATATGCGATCCTTCAAAGATGGCGATACGATCACCATCGAACCATGGCGCTCCACCGCATTCCCAGTCCTCAAGGACTTGGTTGTGGACCGTTCTGCTCTGGATCGTATCGTTCAAGCCGGTGGCTACATTTCGGTTAATACAGGTGCCGCACCGGATGCACACGCAGTACCAGTTCCTAAGGACCATGCTGATCGTGCCTTCGAGGCAGCTGCATGTATCGGTTGTGGCGCTTGTGTAGCAGCATGTCCAAATGGATCAGCAATGTTGTTCACCTCCGCAAAAGTGATGCACCTCGGTTTGCTCCCACAGGGCCAGCCAGAGCGTCTTGATCGTGTTGTCAAGATGCTGTCGCAACATGATTCTGAAGGATTTGGTGGATGTACAAACGTTGGTGCTTGTGCAGCTGCCTGCCCGAAGGAAGTACCATTAGAGCTCATTTCGATGCTCAACCGTGACTTGATGAAGTCAATGGCACACGGTCGCTGAGACGATTAGCCACAAACACTAGCCGCAACTGCGGTATGGGCTATCCCCTGAAAGTGATAACTGGAGATCAGTTGTTCTTTTGGGGGATAGCTCATTTTTCGTCGTCGATATAACAAGTCCCGAATGTAACAAAGCTCGCTCAAACAACCTCAACAGAATCAACTAAACTAGAACACGTGAATGAACTGATTTTAGGTGTAGAAACATCGTGTGATGAAACCGGAATCGCGCTTGTACGCGATGGAGAACTGCTAGCAGACGTCACTGCAACGTCTATGGACGAATACGCTCGTTATGGCGGTATCATTCCAGAAATCGCATCCCGTGCGCATTTACAACAGTTTGTGCCAACACTTGATGCAGCGTTAGAAAAAGCCGGTGTCACTCTTGACGAAGTAGACGCTATTGCGGCAACCGCTGGACCAGGTCTCGTTGGTCCGTTAACAGTTGGGGTTTCCGCTGCGAAATCACTGGCACTGGCACTCAATAAGCCATTTTATGGAGTGAACCATATTATTGGGCATATTGCCGTTGATCAGCTCGTCCATGGTCCTTTCCCAGAGCGTTTTATCGGGCTCGTCGTTTCTGGAGGTCACTCGCATCTTCTTGATATTCACAATATTGCCACTGACGTCGTCGAATTGGGCGGAACTTTAGATGACGCTGCTGGTGAAGCATTTGACAAAGTAGGTCGTCTTTTGGGACTGCCGTACCCTGGAGGTCCGCATATCGATCGGCTCTCGAAGGAAGGCGATCGTAACGCAATCCGGTTCCCGCGTGGACTGAGCCGAGTTAAAGATAAAGACGTGCATGCCTACGATTACTCGTTCTCAGGTCTGAAAACCGCAGTTGCTCGCCATATCGAAGGCCTACAAGCTCGGGGCGAGGAAATTCCGAAGGCGGATATCGCTGCCGGTTTTTCTGAAGCAGTTACCGATGTACTTTCCCGTAAAGCATTTGAAGCATGTAAGCGTAACAACTGTGACACGCTCGTGATTGGTGGCGGTTTTTCAGCTAACTCCCGGTTGCGCGAACTCGCTCAGGAACGCGCTGAAGAATATGGTGTTACCGTTCGTATCCCGCCAATTCGGTACTGTACTGATAACGGTGCAATGATTGCTGCATTAGGGTGGGAAATGGTTCGTAACGGAGTTAAACCTTCGCCACTCAACATTACGGTGGATACCGGGCTGGCCCGCGAGACAACGATTATTTACTGATATCTCCTGCTCTAAATTCAGGCAAAGTACACCTAGTGATTTCGGTACGTAGCGATTTTGGTATGGCGATAATCTACTTATCGCTGGCAACGGTGTAACGTTCGGTCACAAGGATACGATGTTGGCCAGCAACTGGGGAAGCAATTAATGTCGCTTGTCCGCCGTGGTGTGGATTGAGTTTGAGTTTTTTGCGCCATGTGCTTGGGTCAATATCTGTTCCGCGTTTTTTGATCTCGACGATTCCAATATTGCGTTTTGCTAAATATGCGTGGACTTTTTTCGGCTCTACCGGCAAAACGTCGTGAATCTTAAAAGTGGTTACGAGCGGTGAATTGATTGGGTGGGAGCCTGTTAGGTATGCGATATTGTCTGAGATAGGTGCAATATCGTAGTCTTGGCATATTTTGGCAATCCCGCCACAACGGATAATTGCTGGGTCAGGTTCATAAATATAGTCACTGAGGGGGCGCGGGGTTACTGTTGTAGATGGTGATGATGGGGTGTGGCTTTCAGAATCGAACACTGTTGTGTGATTGCCGCGAATGATTCGCGCACTGCGACCTGGTTGAGGGGCTGCGTTACCTAGCCAAATAACTGCTTCGAGTAGATCGCCATCTACGCTTGTCCATTCAACATGTGATTGGGGTGGCAGGATATCGTAATCGATGCCGGGAGCCACTTTAATGCCTGCTGCGTCAAATGATGCGGCTAGCTCAAGGGCCAGTGATAGTGGGGGTGCCCAGTGCTCTGGGTTAGTCAGCCGTTTGCCATTAATGCGCCGGGCTGGATCGAGCCATAGTGCGTCAGCGTGGAAAGTCGTTAAATCTAGTTCTCGGCCATCGGCGTGAATGATGTGGGCTTCGGGAAAGGCAGTAAGGTTGAAGGCTGCTGCTCGAGCAGTGTCAGTATCACTTTCAATGGATGTTACTCGTAGCCCGAGCCCGGCGAAGGCGATAGAATCGGCGCCGATGCCGCATCCGAGATCGACGACGTGTTGGCTTCCTGCTTGTAAGAAACGTTGGGCATGGTGTGCGGCGACGGGGAGTCGGGTTGCTTGTTCGACGCCGTCGTGAGTGAAGAGCATGGTGACGGCGAAGGGGCCAAATTTTGTGGTTGCTTTGGCGCGTAGCCGGTTTTGGGTAAGGGCCGCTGCGACGAGTTCGGCATCATAGCCCTGTTTGCGTAGTTGTGCCGTGAGGGAAAATACGTCTTCGGGGGTATAGGGTGGTAGTTCGGTGAGGAGACGTTGCCCATCTGGCGTGAGGAGTAGCTGAATCATGCTCATGTTTCTATAATCTCATGGGAATGGCTCTTCGCGCTCAGCGATTTACTGGCACTCCTTTTGACCGAGTGCTAGTTGGCGTTTTACTCTTAGTAGTGGACGTGGAAAACCACGTAGTGCTCGGTTTCGTACACCGCGACGGCGAAACCAGGCAGAAAGCTAGTATTTTCGAGCAAAAGAAGGGGGAGTCGGATGTCCGTCTCCATCAAGCCGCTGGACGATCGTATCGTCATTAAACAGGTTGAAGCTGAAGAAACCACCGCTTCTGGTCTGGTCTTGGTAGATTCTGCCAAGGAAAAGCCACAAGAGGGTGAAGTTATTGCAGTAGGTCCAGGTCGTGTTGACGACAATGGTAACCGGGTTGCTATGGAAGTTAAGGTTGGCGACCTTGTTATTTACTCCAAGTACGGTGGTACTGAAGTGAAGTATGGTGCTGATGAGTACCTGATTCTTTCCCAGCGTGATGTCTTGGCAGTTGTTACCCACTGACATAAGATAACGAAATGTCCCGTGAGCGATGTGCTCACGGGACATTTTCTTGCCTGTTGTACGTAACGTAACGTATCGGCTAGGTTTTAGGCGGTACGGCCGTGGCGCTTGGCGGAAATGATCCGGTTGCGTTCTTCTTCGGAAAGTCCGCCCCATACGCCGTATGGTTCATGATTGACGAGTGCGTATTCACGACATTCGTCAATAACTGGGCAGGTTTGGCAGATTCGCTTGGCGCGTTCGATACGACGACGGCGCGGACCTCCACGTTCTCCTTCCGGGTGGAAGAAGAATTCGGGATCCATATTGTTACAGCTACCGAGTGCCTGCCAGTCCCAGAAGTCTACGAGAGCTCCAGATACATCCTTAATTCGGGCGACCACTAATGTCACGTCCTGTTCATTCTTGCAATTTTCAACTTTATCTACGTTACCAATGAGCATGATGAGAAAACAAGACCCATTATGCGATTAGGTGCTGTGTTGAATGTGGCGTTGATTGCATTGACAAGTTTGAGACTAAGTGCTGGTTTGCCGACGGCGAAATAGTGACGCGTCGCAATGTCTAGGAGACTTTTCGGCTCAAGAACTAACTAGTAAGATAAGAGAATGGTTGACAATCCTTTCGCCCTCGTTGGCTTGACATATGATGATGTTCTTTTGCTACCTGAAGAAACGGATGTTGTTCCGTCTGAAGTTGATACTAGTACGTATTTGACGCGCAATATTAAAATTCAGGTTCCGCTTATTTCCGCAGCGATGGATACCGTGACTGAAGCTCGAATGGCTATTGCGATGGCCCGGCTTGGCGGTATCGGTATTTTGCATCGCAATTCATCCATTGAGGATCAGGCCGCGCAGGTTGCGGAAGTTAAGGCCACTCCGGAAATGAATGATTGGGAAGATGAAAATACGTCAAAGGCTACGACTGATGCTCAGGGCCGGTTGCGCGTTGGTGCGGCAATTGGGTATTGGGGAGATGCCTGGGAGCGGGCAGTGGCGTTAGCGAAGGCTGGCGTTGATATCCTCGTCGTCGATACTGCTAACGGTGCGGCTAAGTTAGCCTTAGAACAAATCCGGCGGATTAAGTCAGATCCACAGTTTGCTCACGTTGACGTTATTGGTGGCAATATTGCAACGACGGAGGGTGCTCAGGCGCTGATTGATGCCGGTGTTGACGGTGTTAAAGTTGGCGTGGGTCCGGGGTCGATTTGTACAACGCGAGTGGTAGCGGGCGTTGGTGTGCCACAATTGACTGCCATTCATCTTGCTTCTTTGGCCTGTGAACCAGCGGGTGTGCCATTGATTGCTGATGGGGGTTTGCAACATTCGGGCGATATTGGCAAGGCGCTGGTTGCGGGAGCCTCAAGTGTGATGATGGGGTCACTGTTTGCGGGTACTGATGAGTCTCCTGGAGAAGTCGTTCAAGTTGATGGCCGGCGTTTTAAGGCATATCGCGGGATGGGGTCATTAGGTGCGATGAGTTCGCGTGGGCGAGTTTCGTATTCTAAAGATCGCTATTTCCAAGCTGATGTTAAATATGATGAAAAAATTGTCCCAGAAGGCATAGAGGGTTCAGTGCCGGCAAAGGGAGCAGTGGAATCAGTTGTTTATCAGCTTGTTGGCGGCTTGCATCAAACGATGTTCTATATTGGGGCGCATAATATGGCGGAAATGAAGCGTGGCCGGTTTGTGCGCATCACGCCTGCGGGGCTGCGAGAATCGCATCCGCATGATGTGCAAAATATTGCCGCCGCACCGAATTATCACGCATAAGCTGTTACTTTTTCGGGAGGGTAGTTCACGTGAACTACCCTCCCGTTATGGTTGTGGTATTAGAATTTGTCAAACCCTTGAGGTGTGATTAAGCCAGAAGTGTAGATGGTAGTTTTATACAGTCTGAGGGACTATAGTCATAGATGATATTCGTGTTAGTTGACAAACTTTAAGAAAGAGGAATCATTATGTCATTGATTAATACCAAGGCCGCTGAATGGGCTGGAGCTGCCTACCATAATGGGGCTTTTGTCGATCTTACGAATGAAGACCACAAGGGCCAGTGGGCAATTTTATTCTTCTACCCGGCTGATTTCACGTTCGTCTGCCCGACTGAGCTTGAAGATATGGCTGAGCACTATGATGAGTTCCAGAAGATGGGTGTTAAGGTTTACGCCTTCTCAACCGATAAGCATTTCTCTCATAAAGCATGGCATGAGTCGTCCGAGCGTATTGGGAAGATCCGTTTCCCAATGGTAGGCGATCCAACATGTGAAATCGCGGCCGCGTTTGATACTCTCCGCCCAGGTCAGGGTGCCGCTGATCGTTCCACGATTGTTATTGATCCAGATGGCATTATTCAGTATGTAGAAACCACGTCAGAAGGCGTTGGCCGTAACGCTGCTGAGTTGGTTCGTAAGGTTAAGGCTGCACAGTACGTCTACAACCATCCAGGCGAAGTGTGCCCAGCTAAGTGGGAAGAAGGCGAAGAGACACTAGCTCCTTCGTTTGACCTTGCTGGAAAGCTCTGATTGATGTTTCTTGATGACAATACAATCACTCAGCTTAAGGGCTTAGTAACAAACATCAAAGTGCCGATTCGCTTTGAAGCATCGCTTGATGATTCAAAGCGTTCGGCGCAGATGCGGGAAATGCTCACTCAGGTAGCTGAATTATCGCCGCTGATCGAATTTGCCGAGGTGAGCAATGAGCGCACTCCATCGTTCGCTATTGCCCGGGTGGATTCGGATGTGTCAGTTCGTATTGCTGGATTGCCAATGGGGGAGGAGTTTTCTAGCTTCGTGCTTGCTCTTGTCCAAGTTGGTGGTCACCCGGTTCGGGAAGACGAGGATCTGATTGAGGCGATTAAGGGTCTGACCGAACCACATGAGTTTGTTACATATATGTCGTTAACGTGTCAGAACTGCCCAACAGTGGTTCAGGCTCTTAATGCGATGTCTGTGATTAACCCATTGATTAAGCACACAGCTGTTGAAGGCGGTGCGTTCCAAGATGAGGTTAATGAACGTGGCATTAAAGCAGTTCCTGCGGTTTATATGGATGGTGAACTCTTTGGCCAAGGTCGAATGACTCTTGCTGAAATTGTTGCCAAGCTAGATACGAACTCAGGTGCTAAGCGTGCCGCGAAGCTCAATGCGGTTGAGCCGTTCGATATGCTGATTGTTGGTGGCGGCCCTGCCGGTGCCTCAGCAGCTGTGTATGCGGCCCGCAAGGGATTACGTGTTGGGGTGGCTACGCATAATGTGGGCGGCCAAGTCCTAGATACTGCATCAATCGAGAACTTAACAGTGATCGATAAAATTGGCGGTACTGAGTTAGGCAGTGAGCTTAATCAGTCGATGACGCACTACGGTGTGGAAGTGATGTCTGGTTTGACGGCTACCGCACTTCATGACAAAGACGCTCAGGCATTATTTGCTGTTGATTTCGACGGCGATATCACCTTGCGTGCGAAGTCTGTTGTGTTAGCAACAGGTGCTCGTTACCGGACTACTGGTGTTCCAGGAGAAACTGAATACCGTAATAATGGTGTGAGCTTCTGTCCGCATTGTGACGGCCCGTTGTTTAAGGACAAGCCAGTTGCAGTTATCGGTGGTGGAAACTCGGCTATCGAAGCGGCGATAGATCTTGCTGGTATCTGTACTCATGTCACTGTTGTTGAGATGATGCCGGAGCTGAAAGCAGACGAAGTTCTGCTTGAAAAGCTAGCGTCATTGTCTAATACAACTGTGGTTACTTCTGCTAGCTTACAAAGCGTTGAAGGCAATGGTACGGATATGACTGGGCTGACCTATCGTGATGCTGCTGGTGATATTCACCAAGTTGAAGCTAACGGGATGTTCGTTCAGATCGGTTTGATCCCGAATGCTGAATGGCTGGAAGGTACTCTAGAGCTCAACCGAGGTGCAGTTGTTGTTGATGGCAAGAATGCCACCTCTATGCCTGGTGTTTTTGCGGCCGGTGATATCACTGATATTCCATACAAGCAGGTACTTATTTCGCTTGGTGCCGGAGCTAATGCTTCATTGAGCGCATTTGATTATCTGATTCGTCACTGACGGTTATTGTCAGTAGCCCGGCTACCTAGTAGCCGGGCTACTGCTTTATTGAGGGGCAGTAAGTCATACAGTTACGGGCCACGGTAGTGGGCCGGTGACACGTTGGCCATTGCGAGAAGCAAGATATTGCTGAAACTCTGTGTAGGTTTGGCGTTGGGTTTCCATCAGTGACTCGAGCGTTTCTTCGGCGAGCTGAGGGTAGCGGCGAAGCATGGCACCTAGCACGCGCAAGGTTGCGAGCACGTCCGCTTCGGCATTATGGAATGAGTCATCTTCGGCAACGCCGTAGTGTTCAGCAAGATTCTCAAGCCGGCGTTTACCACGCCGGTATCGATCAACTGCGCGATCAAGCATATAGGGATCGATAACTGGACCTACCGCACGGCCTAAACGCTCAGCCAATGTTGGTAAACCGTGGCGTTGCAACTCACACTCCATAAGTGTGACATCATAAGCGGCATTAAATGCAACAATAGGATGTCCTGCTGCCATATGGTGACAGAGTAAGTCGGCAACATCATTGAGGACCTTGTCAATGGCTTGACCTTCCCGACGAGCCTGTTCGGTAGAAATACCATGAACATTTTGTGCCTGCAATGGAATTTCTACTCCGGGATCAGCTAGCCAGTAATGGCGAGTTACCTCATTTGAATCAACGATGATAACTGAAGCGGTAACGAGCCGTTCTTGAGTGGGATCAATACCGGTTGTTTCGGTATCAAATCCAACCATAGGGTGAGATGTCCACATAAGTATTCTCCGCAGTATTTGATGTTCGAACTATGTTCACCATACTAGCTATCTCCGACATACTTTCATGTCACTTGCTGTCGGTGGCATCTGTGACCAGCTAATGCTGGTAGTCTTAGAATGTGGCAGAGATTGAAATTGGCCGCGGAAAACGCGCCCGAATAGGTTATTCATTTGATGATATTTCGATTGTTCCATCACGGCGCACCCGTGATGCGACGGATGTCTCAGTATCGTGGCAATTAGATGCCCACCTTTTAGATATCCCTATTATGAGTGCACCGATGGATTCGGTTACCTCCCCGCACACCGCGATTGCGCTCGGCAAACTTGGCGGGGTAGGAGTTCTTGATCTTGAGGGATTATGGACTCGCTATGAAGATCCACAACCACATTTTGATGCTATCGCCAACGCGGAATCCGGTTATGCAACTAAACTGATGCAGCGGATATACCGAGAGCCGGTTAAGCCAGAACTGATCACCGCTCGGTTAGACGAAATTCGTCGAGCTGGTGTCGTCGTCGCTGGTGCGCTTTCTCCGCAACGTACTCAAGAACATTGGCGAACCGTCGTCGATGCTGGCGTGGATCTGTTTATTATTCGGGGCACGGTTGTTTCAGCCGAACACGTCTCATCGAATCGTGAACCACTGAACCTGAAACGATTCATTTATGAACTTGACGTTCCGGTGATTGTTGGCGGAGTTGCCTCATATACTGCTGCCCTTCATCTCATGCGTACCGGCGCTGCTGGAGTACTAGCCGGTTTTGGTGGCGGGGCGACGACGGCGAACGTGCGTACCGCTGGAGCTACGGTCCCCATGGCGTCAACAGTTGCTGATGTGGCAGCGGCCCGGCGCGAATATATGGACGAGACAGGTGGTCGCTATGTTCATGTTATTGCTGACGGTCAAGTATCCCATTCTGGTGATCTTGTGAAAGCGATTGCCTGCGGGGCTGACGGCGTTATGCTTGGTACGGCGCTGGCACGTGCTGACGAAGCTCCTGGACAGGGATTCCATTGGGGTGGTGAAGCCTATCATGCTCGGCTACCGCGTGGGGAACGGGTGCATGTTGGAACTGCTGGACCACTCGAAAAGCTTCTCTTCGGCCCGGCAACTGATGCCTATGGAACAACGAATATGATTGGTGCACTGCGTCACTCTATGGCCATGACGGGATATTCTGATGTTAAGGAATTCCAACGCGTTGAAGTAACCGTCCGAGCATAATAAGCACTCACAATGGACGTATGCCCTACATGTGGATACGTCTGCCACAATAAAATTGAAATAGTCGCGCCAACACGGGCGCTAAACAAGGAGGTTGACATGACCGAATACCGCATCGAACACGACACAATGGGTGAAGTGCGAGTGCCAGTTGATGCACTGTACCGGGCACAAACTCAGCGTGCTGTAGAGAATTTCCCAATCTCGGGCAAGACTCTCACACCGGCACACGTTCACGCATTAGCTGAAATTAAGCGCGCTGCCGCATTGGCAAATCTTGAATTAGGGACACTTGATGAGCAGCGTTCCACCGCTATCGTAGCTGCCGCTGATGAAGTTATTGCCGGCAAGCATGATGATCAGTACCCAATTGACGTGTTCCAGACCGGTTCGGGCACCTCATCGAATATGAATACCAACGAAGTGTTGTCTACGATTGCAACAAAAGCTTCCGGCATTGAGGTTCACCCAAATGATCACGTGAACTGCTCTCAGTCATCCAATGACGTCTTCCCATCTTCAATTCACATTGCGGCTGTTTCGGCGATTAATAACCGCCTACTGCCAAAGCTCGATATTCTTGCTACCTCGCTTGAAGCTAAGGCCGTAGAGTTTAAGAAGGTTGTCAAGTCTGGCCGTACCCATTTGATGGATGCTACTCCTATCACTCTTGGCCAGGAGTTCTCCGGATATGCTGCTCAAGTACGTTTGGGGATCGATCGCGTTAAGGCTACGTTGCCACGGTTAGCAGAATTGCCATTGGGTGGTACTGCGGTGGGTACTGGTATTAACACCCCAGCTGGCTTCTCTGCTCGTGTGATTGAGCTTATTGCTGAGCATACTGGTCAACCGTTCGTTGAAGCAGCGAACCACTTCGAAGCACAGGCTGCGCAGGATTCATTAGTTGAAACCTCTGGGGCACTACGTACTGTTGCTGTTTCTTTCGTGAAGATCGCTAACGATCTTCGCTGGATGAGCTCTGGCCCACGTACCGGCCTTGGTGAAATCCATCTGCCTGACCTCCAGCCAGGTTCGTCAATTATGCCAGGGAAAGTTAACCCAGTTGTTCCAGAAGCTACCGTTCAGGTTGCTGCTCAGGTGATTGGTAACGATGCCGCTATCGCATTTGCCGGCGCTCAAGGCAACTTAGATCTGCTCGTGATGCTTCCAGTTATGGCTCAGAATTTGCTTGAGTCCATTGAGATTTTGGGTAATGTTGCGCAGACTTTGGCTAAGCGCACTGTTGATGGCATTACTGCGAACGAAGAGCGTTGCTTGCAACTTGCTGAGTCTTCACCGTCGATTGTGACCCCATTGAACCGCCACATCGGTTACGAGAACGCAGCAAAGATTGCTAAGCATTCTGTGAAGAACAATATGACCATCAAGGAAGCTGTTATTGACCTTGGCTTCGTTGAGCGTGGTGAGATTGATGAAGAGACTCTAAATAAGGCTCTCGATGTCACCACTATGGTTGGTGATTTCTAAAACCTAGAGTTAGTTCTTGAAGTTTTGCTAGGGTAATCCGTTTGTGGTTACCCCAGCAAAACATTATTCGTAGGACAGACAAAATAAGAACAAGGGCTAGTTACTGAGTATGCAGAAGTCTTGGTGATTTTAAGCCTCAGTATAAAATAGCTGTGGGGCGATGTTATACACATCGCCCCACAGCTATTTGTGCCGCGCTTTAGGCGTTACGACGGCGTGCCATTGCTGCTCCGGCAAGCATCGAGATGAGTGCTAGTCCGGTGAAAGCTGCAAGGTCGAGACCAGTTTTTGCTAGGCCAGTCGATGGTGTTTCGACTGGCTTGGGAGCTTGTGGCTTTTCAGCTTGTGGCTTTTCAGCTTGTGGCTGTGCTGGCGTGAGCTCAAGTGCAGGAATTGTATGTTTTCCTGGCTTGAGTGGTGTTAACGGGTAAGTTGTTTCAGGATCGGCCTGAGTTACCGTGATCTTGATATCGACGTTTTCAGTCTTTCCATCGAGGTGGGTAACAACAACATAGGTAACGTAATCTTTGAGCTCAACAAACTCAGAAGGTTTTGCGGTGACGCTACCAGTCTTTGCGTCTACCGTGATCCAGCTTGGCATGTTCTCACCTTCAGCAAAGGTGACACCATGCGGTAGTGCGCGTTCTTTGTCGAAAAGGGTAGAAGTTAAGGCAGTCGTAGAAGACTTGAGCTGCTGGACTTCCACGTCTGCATACGACAGCTTCCATAGATGAGAATCAAGCTCAGGACTGTTCTCTGCCTTGGTGACTGTGATTGTAACTGGGACTGAGGTGGTTGTGCCGTCGAGGTGGTTGACGGTTACGTGGAATGTGTAGGTTTGTGCGGCTACGAATTCATCCGGTTTAGCTGTTACAGTGCCAGTTTGTGAGTCTACTGTGACCCACTCGTGCATATCGTTGCCTTTGTCGAACGTGATGCTGTGAGGTAGCGAGCTATCTTTACCGAAAAGGGTAGCGGCAACATTAACGCTCTGAGCTTCTTTTTGGGTAACAGTGAGATCCTCGTAGGAGAAGTCCCACGCAGTCGTGTCAAGATCAATATCTGGTGCCTTGGTGACTGTGATTGTGACTGGGACTGAGGTGGTTGTGCCGTCGAGGTGGTTGACGGTTACGTGGAATGTGTAGGTTTGTGCGGCTACGAATTCATCCGGTTTAGCTGTTACAGTGCCAGTTTGTGAGTCTACTGTGACCCACTCGTGCATATCGTTGCCTTTGTCGAACGTGATGCTGTGAGGTAGCGAGCTATCTTTACCGAAAAGGGTAGCGGCAACATTAACGTTCTGAGCTTCTTTTTGGGTAACAGTGAGATCCTCGTAGGAGAAGTCCCACGCAGTCGATGGCGAGTTCGGAGTTTCCTTAGCAACAATCGTGACAGTAGCATCACCTTGAGCAATGAGTACCCCTTGGTTGGTTGCATTAACATGAAGTTCATAAGTTCCAGTCTGGGCATCATTTTCAGGAGCAACAGTGATAACGCCGGTGTTTGGATTGATGCTCAAAGAAGCATGTGGGAGAGTCTTAAATGCATACACTGTTCCGGCAGGAACAAGGGCGTTGTCTCCAACGAGCTTAGGATTAAGTGTTGCAGTTTCGCCCTGGTGAACTGTAATGGATTGTGGGGTGTAGGTAAGATCCATTATCGGTGCTTCTTTAACATCAATGTTGACAGGCATAGTATCAGTACTGCCATCTGTATATGTCACAGTTACTTGAAGTTTGGATTTTCCGAGTGGGGCATCGTATTTAGGTGTTACGAGTAGTACGCCTGCGTCGTTGATAGTTGCTTGTAGCTTTTCATTACCTTGAACAGCGTATTTTTTCGTGCTTGGTGTAGCCGGAGCATTGTAAATGTCGGTGAATCTTGGACTATCTAGCGTGAGCGTTTTACCACGTTCTATTTCGCCTCCCGTGAAAAGCGGAGTGTATAGCTCAGACATTTTTGCCGGTTGTGGAGTAGTGCTTTTGCGGAGCTGATCATACTTTACTAGGTAACTTTGTCCAGGTTTGGCCGTAATGTCAGCGGTTTGTGCTTGGGAGCCGCGTTCATTCCAGAGATCCCAGACCTTGATTCCAGTATTGTCATAGTCACCGATAAAAACAATAAAGTGAGCAGTTGGTTCGTTGTTTAGCGGTTCGAATGTTACTGATTTTTGCGCAGGGTCAATTTTGTGCGCGGTATTAGGTGTACCAGAAGGGTTTGACCATTGGTAGACCCAAACATGATCGGCAAAGTTAGTTTTGCCTTCAAGTGTAGTAAAGTCAAAATTAACTGTAATGCCAGTATTTTGCTCAGTGTCTGCATGGGCGAAAAGTGGTGTGAATAAACCACTTCCAAACCCCATTAATACAAGTGCTGTGGCTGTGAGAAAAACCGACACTCGGTGTGTACGTTTAATAGTCATTGCTTTCCTATGTATGAATCTAGTGCGAGATGATGCAAATTTTTGCAGCGCCTCGAATGCTTCATCTGTCAAGGATAAGAATAGCGAAAAGAGGTGCTGAGAAACTAGTTTTTGTAAGAATTATCAGTGATGTGCTTCATGAGATATGAAACTAGCTGGGGTTTTGATGCATATATGCATCAAAACCCCAGCTAGAAGGTAGAAAGCGCGAATTTAGTTGTTTATCCGGTACACATTGGTTTCGCGTAGTTCAAAACCAGCACGCTGGTAGAGTCGGTTAGCTGCTTCGCGCGATGGGCGAGAAGTCAGATCAACTGTCTTTGCGCCACGTTTCTTGGCCAAATCAACAGCAGCTACAACCAATGAGGCGCCAACGCCCTTACCACGGGCTACCTCATCAACAACCACGTCCTCAATCCAGGCGCGCCATCCAGTCGGAATCTCAAAGGTAACCAACGTAAGCATGCCAAGGATTGGTGCTTCGCCAGCCGAACCAGCCGAACCGCCGTCGTCGTCCCGGAAAACCAGCAAGTCAACGCAGTCCTGTGCTAAAAAGCCTTCAATCTGTTCACCGTTCATCGGTGTAGCTGATCGAGAAAGCTGTCCGATGAGCCGGCTGAAAGCTGCTTCCAGCTCCGGGGTAACGTCAGTGACGAGATCTACCGCCATCTTCAGATCACTTCCATTGCTTGCTGGGCGATGGAGAGTTCTTCGTTGGTTGGGACAACCAAAACCTTCACTGCTGAATCAGGCGTGGAAATAATGCGTGGTTCCTTTGACCGCATCATATTCTTTTCCGCATCATACTTAACACCAAATGGAGCAAGGCGATCAAGGAGCATCTTACGGGTCTCCCACGAGTTCTCCCCAACGCCAGCGGTGAAGGTGAGTGCGTCAAGGCCACCCATCACTGCCGTGTAAGAGCCGACGTACTTCAGCAGACGATGCGTGTAAACCGCAAGGGCTTCAATAGCATGTTCATTGCCTTCGTGTGCCATTTCCCAGACCGAACGCATATCATTCGAACCGGTTAGGCCCTTCAAGCCGGACTGCTTGTTGAACAAGGTATCAAGCTCGTCGATGCTCATATCAGCCTGGCGTGCCAAGTGGAAAACAGCAGCTGGATCAATATCGCCGGTGCGGGTTCCCATGACTAGGCCTTCGAGTGGAGTAAGGCCCATTGAAGTATCGACGGCCTTACCGTTGACTACAGCCGAGACCGAAGCGCCGTTACCCAAGTGCATCACGATCTGCTTGAGATCGTCGCGGCCGAGCATATCACTGACCTTGCGGGAGATGAACTGGTGGGAGGTGCCGTGTGCGCCATAGCGGCGAACCTGATACTTTTCAGCTACCTCGCGGTCGATGGCGTAGGTGGCAGCTTCAGCTGGCAGGTGCTGGAAGAAAGCGGTGTCGAAAACGGCAACGTTTGGCACGTCGAACAGTTCGCGGGCAACCTTAATACCCTTCAAATGGGCGGGGTTGTGGAGCGGTCCGAGTGGGATGAGCTCTTCGATCAAGCCTTCAACACGGTCATCAATAATGGCGGCTTTATCGAAGTGCTTTCCGCCCTGGACAACGCGGTGGCCAACTGCCTTGATTCCGGCCTCGTCGAGGTTCGGGCCGACTTCATTGAATAGTCGGATAACTTCACGCAAGCCCACGCCGTGGTCGGGCACTGGCTCGTTGATATCGGTGGTGGTGCCGTTGTAGTTGTGTTCGATGTGACCTTCTGGTTCACCGATACGCTCAACGAGGCCAGAAGCGATCGATTCGCCGGTTTCTGGGTTCACGAGCTGATACTTAATGGACGAGGAACCGGAGTTAATAACGAGTACTGTCATTGTTCGTTTCTTACTTTCTATGACGGAGTTTGACGAATGCCGACGGCGGTGTGCGCGTCAGTTCTGAGCTTGGATTGCGGTGATAGCAACAGTGTTGACGATGTCTTCAACAAGTGCACCGCGGGACAAATCGTTGACTGGTTTGTTCAGACCTTGCAAAACTGGGCCCACTGCCACTGCGCCAGCTGAACGCTGAACGGCCTTGTAACCGATATTGCCGGCGTTGAGGGATGGGAAGACGAACACGTTTGCCTTACCGGCCACTGGCGAATCCGGCAGCTTTGTTTGGGCTACGTGCGCATCAACTGCAGCGTCATACTGGATGGGGCCCTCGAGTGCAAGCTCAGGAGCCATCTCGCGGGCAATAGCGGTTGCCTCAACGACGGCGTCCACGTCTGGTCCCTTGCCGGAGGTTCCGGTGGAGTAGGAGAGCATAGCAACGCGCGGATCAACGCCGAAGGCGCGCGCGGTTTCCGCAGACGAGACCGCGATGCCGGCGAGCTCTTGTGGAGACGGGTTGGTGTTGACTGCGCAATCGCCGTAAACATAGACGCGGTCTTCCATGAGCATCAGGAAGCAGGACGAAACGAGCGCCGCACCTGGCTTAGTCTTAATGATTTGGAAGGACGGAACGATAGTGTGGGCGGTGGTGTGGATCGCGCCGGAAACCATGCCATCGGCGTCGTTCATGTGAACCATCATGGTGCCGAAGTAGGACAGGTCCTTAACCTTCTCGCGAGCCTGCTCGATCGTCACGCCCTTCTTGGCGCGCAGGCGAGCAAATTCTTGAGCATACTTTTCGTTCAGTTCTGGATCGTCAACTGAAACAATGCGTGCCTTGGATACGTCAACGCCGAGTTCGGCAGCGTGGGCGTGGATCTGATCGGCGTCGCCAATCAAAATAATGTCAGCAACTTCGCGAGCCAAAAGTTCGTCAGCTGCCTGCAAAATGCGTGGATCGGTAGCTTCAGGTAGGACGATCCGCTTGCGGTCGGCGCGGGCACGCGAAATGAGCCAAGACTGGAAAGAAAGTGGGGTGACGACGTCGGAACCTTGCTCCATTGCTGAGGTTAAAACGCTGCGTCCAGCATCGGTTAGTTCGATTGCTTCGCCGTCGGCAAAAACGATCGCGTTGTCGATACCAGCTTCAGCTACGACGGAAGCGTCCGCATTCGAGACAACCACACCGGAAATCGGGGCGTGCTCGTGGGTGAATTCGTTGGCAGACAGCGAGACGATTGTGGCAAGCTGATCAGCCGAACGCAGCGCGCCCGAAACGGCAAACATAATGGTGGTAGCGAGGTTGGCAGCAGCGCGGCCGATCCGAGCCAAAACGCCCGGGTTGAGCGGATCGCCGTCGAGCAAACCAAGAATAAGAACCGCATCGAACTGTTGAGCGTAATCGGTGTAGCGCTTGACGACGTCGGTCATTGCGGCTTCTTCGTCATCCACGTATGCTTGGCGGGTAGCGCCCCAGGCTAGCTGAAGGTCATCCTCGCGGCCAAGAAGGCTCAAGGCTTCTTGGAACTGAATGTCTTGTTCGACCGGGCCGTTAGTAAAAGCACGGAATACGCCTACTGACGAGTATGTTTTTTGTAGCTCAGCAACGAGCGTACGAACAATTGCTTGAGTTCCAACATTTCCTTCGGCTGCGGTGAAGTACAGACTGTGCGTCACGTCGGGTCCTTTCAACGTCTTTGGTGTAACGTCTTTATTTTGTCACGGTTTTAGGACTTTCGGGTAAAGGAGAACATAGTTGCGTACCCCTCGTTCTGTTCGACGTGCCCGCCATCGGGCGGCAGTGCGCCCAGCTTTGCGGGGTGGAATCAACGCTACACCGGTTACGTTAGAGCCCGGTTCGTGGCGAACTATCGGCGAATGGATAGTGACGCGCTTCGGTGACCTTGGGCTGGTCTTGCTCGATGCGGGTGACGTTTTGGCCGACGGCGGACGTGAGATATCTCGCGCCGAACCTTATGTTCCGGGGATGCGGATATGGATTTTTCGTCCCGTTCCAGACGAGCCAGAATCGCCGATCGAGTTAAATGTGATTGCTGACGAAGAGCGGTTCATTGTGGTGGATAAACCTCACGGTATGGCAACAATTCCGCGCGGTTCCCATGTGGCGCACACGGTTACGGTGGCAGCCCGCCGGCAGTTTAACGACGACGATCTGGTATGTGCTCACCGGTTAGACGCCGAAACAGCTGGCCTGGTATTACTTACACGCAAGCCGCAGTGGCGCAAACCCTACCAGACCTTGTTTGAACGCCGGGTTGTAGGGAAGACGTATTGTGCGATCACCCGCGATATTCCCGGGTTCGATACCTGGGAAACCGTGGAACTGCGGTTAGCGCGCGGATATCGGCCGCTGGCCACCGACGTCGTTCCTGGTGAACCCAACTCGGTGACGCAGATGCGAATCGTGGCGCGCGGTGGCGGGCTAGCCCAATGGGAGCTCATTCCACACACCGGGAAAACCCATCAGTTGCGGGTGACGCTTGAACATGTGGGTGCGCCGATTTTAGGCGATCCGCTTTATCCGCGGCTGTTCACAAAAGAGGAGGAAGCCGCGCGGGTATATCCACTGCAACTTCACGCCCGCGAGCTGAGCTTCGTCGATCCGGTGGATGGGGTAGAGCGCGTGTTTGCCAGTTCGGCGCGGTTGGCTAAGGCGATTGGTGGATAAATAGTGAATCACATTGACGTGTCAGTGATTCACGCAGTAGACTGAATCATGGATGAAGGGGAGTGATTCACGATGTTGCCAGCAGATATTGGTACGCGAATCCGAGAAATCCGTGAAGAGCAAGGTATTAGCGCACGTGCCCTTGCCAGAAAAGCTGATGGTGTGTTTTCGCAGGCGACGCTTTCGCGTATTGAAAGTGGTGATCGTGAGCCGAAGCTAGATGAACTATTGGTGTTGAGTTGGCTGCTGAGTGCTCCGCTCGATGAGTTTACCGACGATGTGCGGCTGAAGGATCGTGTTAATTGGGCGGCCCGATCGGAAGCGGAAGTTGATACACAGTCTGTGCGCAATGATTTGTTGCCGTTTTTGCGGTTGCGGATTATGCTCGATTCGGTTTCTTGAGTAGGTCAGGTCAATAATGCGAGAGAAGTCTGCGTCCCAGCAAGGCGAAGAGCTAGCACACGATTTCCGGACTCGTCATCATTTAGATGTTGATCCGCTTGGTGGTGTTTCTGCTTTTATGGCTATCGCTGGATTCGATGTAGTTGTTCGAGATATGCCTGATGGTCTAGCAACACTTACTGTGAAAGATCCGTTGACTCAAAAACTCGTTATTGGTGTTGCTACTTCTCGTTCGCCATATCGGCAGATATTTTCTATCGCGCACGAAATTGGTCATATTGAAGCTGGAGATATTTCTGCTCAGGCGCATGAGTACCAGTGTACGAAGCGTAGTCCAGAGGAAATTCGAGCAGATTCTTTCGCGCGGAATCTTTTGTGCCCGATCGAAGCAGTGAAGGATACTGCGCAGTCGTTTTCTGGAGATAGCGTCGATTTGCTTGCGAAGCTCGTTCAACGCTACCGAGTTTCACCCAGTGTCGCTGCGATTCAGATGAAGAATGCTGGTTTGATCGATGAGGCAGAGTTTGAGGATCTGAAGCGTTTTTCAGCGCGCGATCTTGCCTATAAATACGGGTGGATTGCCCAGTACGATGCGGATGTTGCTCAGTCGAGGCAACCATTGACTTCGCAACAGCTCATCATGGATACGGTTCAGGCATACCATGAGGGAAAAATACCGATTGATGCAGTTGTGCTCGTTCGTGGATTGAGCGTTGAGCAAGCGCAAGAAGAGATGGCCGAACTTTCTGTTGGCTTTTGTGCAAGGGGCACCATTGTATGTGCCGGAAACAATCGACAATGAGATGGGGCGAAAGCTCAAAGAGCCCCGATTTAGGCATGGACGAAAAAAGTGGGAAACGTTGAAAGATTCTCGACGGGTTGAGGTTCTTGAAGATAATTTGAGTACTCTATTGTCGATCATACGCGGTTGGGCTGGGCCAAGATTTGGTTTGCAGCATGGGCTGGCGAAAAATTTGGGTGAGTATGTTGGCATTGCTCACTGCATTGCTCGTCAAGACAACAATCGTAAGAATAAGTCCACGGAAAAGGTCGCGATCATACTTGATGACGGTGATGGCGTTGAACTTGCACGTAAGCGCCAAATTGCTAACTTTCAGTCCGAGCAGGTTTTGTTGCGAGCGGTTCAGTTAAGGCTTTTGTCCTCCCGAGGGGAGGCAAAGAAAGTGTGGGATCAGCTGCGTAAATATGACGAGCATGTCCCGTTCGAAGATACGAAACTTTCAGATCGGACGCTTTATTAAAAGGATAGTTAGCACGCAGATGCGGGGTAGCGTTTATCCTTCGTGAGATGTTTTGTGGTCCGTGGTACGGATCGAGTATTTGACTCCCAGGCCAATCGTCAAGAGTAGGATGCCAATGATGGGATTGGTAAAAGCCTGAAACTGGGTGCCGAGGAACTGCATTATCGAACCGATAAACATTCCGGATTTATCTGCCTCTACACCCCACGCAACGAGGTACGGTCCCAGTATTGAAAATAAAAGGTAAGCGATCAGGAAGGCAAGACCCGCTCGGACGAGATACTGGCTGAATCGCTGGGCATTAAAGGCGTTATTCATGGTTCCTCCTTTTTCTCACATCTTAGCAGAGCTCGGTGAGCGGCCGAGTCATTTTTATGGTGGAGGGATGACGTAAACTTTCAAGTGTGACTGTAAAGTTTCAGTGATATGGACAGATCCGAGTGGCAACGGGTTGGTTGTGCTGTGCAAGGAGAAAACAATGGGTGACAAGCGAAGTGTTGAGGGTGGAGATTCCGGCGAGATGTTGATCTATCAAAACCCGGATAACTCGGCAAGCATTGATGTACGTCTTGAGGGCGAGACGGTGTGGCTAACCCAAGCACAGATGGCTGAGCTGTTTCAATCGTCGAAAGCTAACATTAGCGAACATATCAAGCATATCTTTGAAGAAGGTGAGCTTGATGAGGATGCAGTTGTTCGGAAATTCCGAACAACTGCATCCGATGGCAAACGGTATTTGTCATTGCACTACAACTTGGACATGATTATTTCCCTGGGATACCGGGTGAAATCGAAAACAGCGACACAGTTTCGCCGGTGGGCAAGCCAACGGCTAAAAGAATATCTGATTAAAGGATTCACCCTTGATGATCAACGTCTGAAGAACTTGGGGGGTAGTGCGTATTGGCATGAGCTGCTGGAACGTATCCGCGATATTCGCTCTTCAGAGAAAGTTTTGTATCGCCAAGTGCTGGATTTGTATGCAACAAGCATTGATTATGATCCGAATAGTAGTGAATCGGTTGCATTTTTTAAGATGGTACAAAACAAACTTCACTATGCCACTCACGGGCATACTGCTGCCGAGCTGATATATGAGCGTGCCGATGCCAACCAGGCATTTATGGGGTTAACCGCATTTAAAGGCGATTTACCAGTACTGGCTGAAGTAAAGATTGCCAAGAACTATTTGACTGAAGATGAGCTTAAAATTCTCAACCGGTTGGTGTCGGGGTATTTTGATTTCGCAGAAATCCAGGCAATGGAGCGTAACCCGATGCATATGGCTGACTACGTGGAGCATCTTGACGGAATTCTGGTTGCCACCGGAAAACCTGTCTTAGCGGGTGCTGGGAAGATTAGTCATAAGCAAGCTGTTGATAAGGCAACCAGCGAGTATCGAAAATTCCAGAAGCAAACTTTATCTCCGGTAGAGAAAGACTACCTCAAGACGATTAAAAGTATTGAATCTGAGGCAAAGCGAGCGTCAAAGGGAGTAACTGACTAGCGAGTTGCTCAGGAAGGCGAGGCCGACTCGTGCAAGTGAATCGGTGAATAGGTAAATGTAACCGGAGGCGTTCGAGAGCAAAAGGCTAAGTCTCGCGTTGAGTATCACCAAGAGAGATATCACAGGCTCGATATGTGGGAGAACATAGCGTGGGTGGGTGCTCATTCGCTAGTCTAGAGGGTATGAATACAACTGATCTTCGCCCAGTGATCGTCGTTGATAACGGCGCCCAATACGCTCAACTTATCGCTCGCCGTGTGCGCGAAGCGGGATACTTCTCCCAGCTCGTCCCACACTCCATGTCTACCGCAGACCTGCTTGCCAAGCAGCCGGCAGCCATCGTGCTTTCTGGTGGACCATCGAGCGTCTACGAGCCAGGTTCGCCGAGTCTTGATCCAGCTATCTTGGAAGCTGGCGTTCCAGTGTTCGGCATCTGCTACGGCTTCCAGCAGATGGCCCAAGCATTGGGCGGAAAAGTTGATAAAACCGGCTTGCGCGAATACGGTGCAACCCAGGCCGACGTCGTCGATAGTGGCGTTATCCTTGGCGAAAACGCAACCGAAAACGTGTGGATGAGCCACGGAGACTCAGTTACCCAAGCCCCAGAAGGTTTCGTTGTGACCGCAACGACGCCGGGTGCGCCAGTTGCTGCGTTCGAAAACCGCGAGGCGAAGATGTTCGGCGTGCAGTGGCATCCAGAAGTCAAGCACTCCGAGCACGGCCAGGACATGCTCGTGCGGTTCTTGCGTGACGGCGCTGGTCTCGAGCCGAACTGGGATTCGGGATCGATTATTGAAGATCAGATCGAAAAGATCCGCGCCGAGGTTGGGGACAAGCACGCGATTTGTGCGCTCTCTGGCGGCGTGGATTCTTCGGTTGCCGCAGCTCTCGTGCACCGCGCAATCGGCGACCAGCTCACCTGCGTGTTCGTCGATCACGGCTTGCTGCGCAAGGGCGAAGCCGAGCAGGTTATTGAGGATTATGCTGAAGCTCGCGGTATGAAGATCGTGGCTGTGGATGAATCAGAGCGATTCTTGAACGCGCTCGCGGGTGTGCGCGATCCAGAAGAAAAGCGCAAGATTATTGGCCGGGAGTTTATTCGGTCTTTCGAAGCTGCGCAGCAGAAGCTGTTAGCTGAGGCGCCTGAAGGCGTAGAGTTTGCATTCTTAGTTCAAGGAACCTTGTATCCAGACGTCGTTGAGTCTGGCGGGGGAGACGGTACTGCAAATATTAAGTCCCACCACAACGTGGGCGGTTTGCCAGAAGACATCGAGTTTTCGTTGGTAGAGCCGTTGCGAGACTTGTTTAAGGACGAAGTCCGGGCAATCGGCTTGGAGCTGGGTTTGTCTGAAAAGCTAGTGTGGCGTCAGCCGTTCCCAGGGCCTGGCCTTGGCATTCGTATCGTTGGCGACGTGACCTTTGATCGCTTGGAGACCTTGCGTGCCGCGGATGCGATTGTGCGTGAAGAGCTCAGCGCGGCCGGTATGGATCGTGAGATCTGGCAGTGCCCAGTTGTATTGCTAGCTGATGTTCGTTCCGTTGGTGTGCAAGGCGACGGCCGTACCTACGGTCACCCGATCGTGCTGCGCCCAGTATCTTCTGAAGATGCGATGACGGCGGACTGGACCCGCGTGCCATACGACGTGCTGGCTAAGATCTCCAACCGCATCACCAACGAGGTTGCTGACGTCAATCGAGTGATGCTCGATTGCACCTCGAAGCCGCCGGCCACGATTGAGTGGGAGTAGGAGTAACCCGCAGAGATGGTTTTAACTAGGGATTTTTAGCCTATTGACACAAGCAACTGGGGGAAATTCGGTAACGATCGCGAAAAGAATGATCCCAGTAATTGTTCAAAATGGCTGACAATCGATGACAAAAAGACCGGAGCTTTTAGCTACGGTCTTTTTGCGCTTTGTTGAACATAGATATTTTGCAAATACTATTTAGCCAAACATGAGTTTTGCCTCGGAAAGCAAAATCGATCACCGTGGTTTCTTTACTTTTCTTTCAGGCAATTCCGGATACATTTCTTCAATCATCTTCTGCATCGTTTTTCTATCATCCAGAATGGTTACAGGCAACATCGGTTTTGCCCCGGTATACGGAGGTTCCGGTTCGCTATCCGGCATATACTTCTTGCTTGCCTCAGTAATCTTTACCATAAAACCTTTACTGTAAATCCCGCCAAATATGCGTTCTTTATAGTAAAAGATATATCCGCCCATCATAGGGATACTTCGAATAGACCCAAGATCAGATAGTTGATCCATGATGTATTCTGAAAGCTCTTTACTGTTCAACATAATGACCTTCATTTATCGGGCAGATAGTTCTGTGTAAATTATCCGCGCTTATTGTGCCCTGATCCTAACATTATCAAAGACGTCGATGCGTGATCCTTATACGCTATATTCTCTATCCGGCACCGTTAGCGTTTATCTAACGAAGGGCAGAAGCGAGTATGTTGTTTGAGATGGATCCGGAACTTATGCCCCTTGTGATGGCTCCGTTGGTAGTAGTGACTTTAGCTTTTATGACTTGGTATGCAGTGAAAGTGTAGGGGGAAATCAGCGATTTCTATGATCGGCAGTGATTTAGGTATAGCCTATGTCTTGGAAGAGATAGGTGTGCATACCGGTCTTATTTTTGTCAGATACTATTTCACTGCGCTGATGGGGCTGAAACTGGATGTTATCCCTATTGCGGTGGTTTCTGGCTGGGTCACGCTTCTTTACATTGCATGGGTAATAACAAACCTGCTGATTGATGGTTCCCCGATTCCTACTAGGCATACGCCTAGCCTGATTGTTTTGCGAGCAGTTGTAGGTGCACTGGTTGTGACCACCTTTGACTTAAACTACGACCCAATTGCGGTGGAAAACGGATGGTGGGTCTGGCTGGATGGAGACTCGTACTTCGGCGTTCCCGTACACAACTATGTAGGGTGGCTTCGTAGCATTCGTGTCTTGTCTAGTTCACGGGTATCAGTTACGCCGTGAACAAGTACGATCTTTAGAAGCAGCTTCGATGGGTGTGCGTCGGTTGAGTATCGTTCCTGTTATGCTGTATGGAATATCAGGACTTACTTTTATTTTTGTCAATTTTGGTGGGCAGCTGGGTCTTATCTCGTTTTATGTTTTCGAGATCCCATTCCTTGTGGCGACATGGAAATGGGTCGTGTGGTATAAGAACTTGCCCTCGGCTACTAGGCTATCGGCAGGTTAACGGTAGATAGTCACGCTGTAGATGGTCTCGGGTGCTTCAGCTTTGTCTTGCTGTTAGGCGACGAGATTCTGAGGACTTTTCTGAAGGACAGTGTTACTCTTTGGCAACAACTGCTAGGGTGACGGACTGGACTTGCATGTCATCTGAGGTACTCGCATAGAATCCTAACTGGATCGCCAATGAGTTGGCTAACGTGAACCGCGTGATGCTCGACTATACTTCGAAGCCGCGGCTACGATTGAGTGGGAGTAGGTGTTGTAGTAAATCGTTTTCAGATCAGGATCCGGAAACATAACATATCTACGGCAGATTTTCACTGCTATGAATTGGTGATAGAAGATCATTATCTATTTAAGAAGCTAACTGGTTTTACTAGGCCAGTTAGCTTCTTAAACTTAGTTATTTAGAAAATCTTCAAGCGCTTCGATTTTAGCTTCGATTCCTTTCATTCGATCGCTTACTTGACTTTGACATATAATTTTGCCTATTTCTTTTATTATTTCTTTTTCACGGGCCTTACGTTTTTCTCTATTTTCGATCTTTTCCAATAACTCAAATTTTAAGGTTATCTGACTATTTTCTATCCTTTTAGCAGTGAAACCAAAATAGTTTGGGTCCTTTTTCAACTCATACAAATGGACAGCACAACGCACTAGGACAAAAACAGATTCGCCAACATACAGTACTCCGCTTTCGCCGTTAGGTTTAACTACACTTACTTTATAAATGCCTGCTCCGATAGCTTCTACCGTATTTTGAGAAAAGAAATCGATTTTAATTTTCATTATTAGACTCCTTTGAATGTTTCATGATCTTTTAGTTTTGGCAGTAAGAAACCAATTCGAAAAGCCAATCTTCGGTGATTCTAGACAGCGTGAATCACGGGTAAATCCGCTACGGTTATTACCATATATCTGGTAGATTCATTAACATATAGCGCACTGTAAAATGTTTAAGTTTTCTTCAATGTGTAATTAGTAAAACTGGTTATTGGGGCCTTCCGGCATTCGGTATTTCTACATCCAGGCCAGGAGTTGCGTTGTAAATATATAAATCCGTCTGCGGATTTCAGTATCCGATGATTTCGCTAGATACCACATTGAGTGTTTCCTCAGAGATTGGGCTGGTTTTGATTCTATGTATGACGTTATGCTGTGGAATAAAATCCCAAGGTTCGTAATACTTTGAAAAAGTGGGGTTGTCTGTCTCTTTTCCCATAATGTAGTAGATCAATAATTGAAAGGTGTTTTTAGACGTAGGCCTTATGGACTTGGATACTTTAAAGTCCCATAGAGTGTCCGCAGTTAGATAATCGCCATCTCCGGCAGTAATCCAGTCAGTGAAGGCACCATAAAAACTAAATCATTAGCAGTGATAGGCCCGTAAACCTTAAAGAAATCCACGCTCCGCTCGACCATTATTCTGATATTTGGAACGGTTTTATTATCTGTAAAATATCTTGAACTGGCCGGTATCCCGCTAAATTTGATCGGTAAACAAAGTCGGATCCAGTTAGTTTACAAGCGCTGATGATGCTTTTATAATCTAACGATTAGCTGATAGATCCTAGCAATTTAATAGCTATATCTCTGTTTTCATTGCCATTTCTTCCTCAAAGAGGCTCTTATTGTCTTGTAGCTCAATTTTCTCAAATGATTTTACGAGGAGATAACCGCCCCGAGGTTGTTTCGCCAATGAAATTCTTTTTATTACGCTAACCATTTTGCATAGACTCCTATGAAGTATGGACCGGTTTCCTAGATACTAGGTACAAGTGAGACGTCTTTATGCATAGTGTAGAGTCCTCAGTTCCTAACAGTTAGCCAAAGACTCTACCTGCATATTGTTCAGCTCGAACAACTACATCCTTATACTTCCATCCACCGTGGTCTTGTCGGTGTATGGTAATGAGAGCCCAAGGAGACTTCAGTAGCAGTTCACTTGTATAGTCTGAATTGCGAAGTGGCCACGGGGCTCTGCGATATGAGATATACAATGTTTCTCCAAGAAAACCATCGAATTTATCAAGACGTGAAAAACAGTCTGTAACCGTTAACAAAAGATCGTTTTATCGTGGAATAACCATTCCGCTGGTAGCAGCGCGTGGTGTGGGCTCTTGTAGGAAGTTAGCGTCATGATGTCGTTCAATACACTGATAATTATTGGATAAAAATGATTATTGATGATCTTATAGTAACTGGGAGAAATTTGGATAATTTCAATTTTCGGAGTTCTTTTCAGACGTACGACCCAATTGATTGCACTTAATACTAGTGCTGCGGAAACACCTGTGGAGTGCTCTAAGTTTTTAGGGTTAGGTGACTTGAGTGTTGTCTATTGATACCCTGCCTATGGGTGGGGAGAATGGATCAATGGTGAAAAAGTTTAGTAAACACACCTCCTTAAACAGATTGTTCGTAAGTTGGAAAAGGCTCGGGAACTTAAAGAAGGCGGGGTGAGTACGGCTCAGGTCCTGAGCGAGCTAGGAATCAGCGAAGCGACGCTACATCGGTGGCAGGCTACCTACGGGTCAATGACGAGGAGCGAGGCTAAAGAACTCCAGCACTTACGTGAGGAGAACAACTCGCGCTTGAAGCGCCTTTTAGGCCAGGCAGAGCTGGAAAAGCAGCGTGGAAGGAACTGTCGTAAGGGAAACTTTTAAGCCCAGCTCGTCGCCACGATGCAGTATGGCATCTGATCGAGTTGGGCTATTGGCAAAGGCTTGCTTGTTCGTTTGTGGGGCTCTCTCGTAGTGCTTACCAACGTGCTCGAGCAAGTGATCTCAAGCCGGATAAGTACGCTTCCTTACGCCAGTAGATGCACGCATTTGCTCAAGGATCATCGCCGGTGGGGACACCAGCGTGCCTGGATTACAGCCCTAACACAAGGATATGGAGTATATCGGGAAACCTTCCGCCGAATCTGGCGCGAGGAAGGCCTACGTATGCTACCAAAGAAGAAGCGTAAGCGTTTAACTGGTAAGGATCACTCTAAGGTCGCCCCTGGTCAATACCCTAAAGATGTGTGGTCTCATATTTTTCAGTTTGATTCAGGCCCGGTGTGGGAAGATGATCAAGATGTGTAACATCATTGATCAATACACTCGTGAACATGTTGCCTTCGCTATCGATGATAGACTTGATGCGGCTTCGGTTATCGAGTTACTCGATCTGGCCTCGCTCGATCATGGTGGCAGGCCACGGGTGATCCGGATGGATAACGGACCTGAATTCATCTCTCAAGCCTTACATGAATGGGCTGGTGAGGATGAGACGCTTCAGACGTTTATTCCACCCGGTCAGCCTTGACATAACGGGTTTGTTGAATCGTTTCACAACCGAATGCGAGACGAGCTTCTTGAAGATAATTGCATCGAGAACTTAGAACACGCCCACACGGTAGTGGCTCACTGGTCATGGCACTACAATAACTTCCACCCACATTCCTCGCTAGGCTACCTCAGCCCACGACAATATGCGGAACAATGCAAACAGGAAAACACGGTCAACTCTTAAGCCAACTGGCCCGAAAAACTAGGCCACACCAATGCGTTCAAGAACGCGCCCCTTCCGCGGCGAGCTACCTGAGTCCATTGCCGAGCAGTGTGCCAAAAACACCTAGTTTCGGTGCCACAATCTTGCACGCTTCTTGCAAGGAAACATTCTCCGCCACAATACGGTCTTCTACCAAGCGCACGACGCGATCCTTCGCATCCTGATCAAAGTTCTTGCACCCACCCAGACTATGCCCATCTACTCAAACGCAACAAAACCTGGGGTACTTCAGTTAGCATTTCCCTAATGTTCCACATGTGAACAGCAGGACGGGCGGTAGGCGCAAGGGACGGATAGTGTGGCCGTGGTCTTGAGTTAAAATCGATGGATTCGTGGCGAAAAGGCACAAGGCTATTGTTTTGCTATACTTAAATCGTTTACGATATGTAAACGAAAGCAGTATTAGGTGGTGTGTGTGGTAGAGCTTGAAAATCTAGCAATGTCGCAGTGGGGTATGTTCACTACTGCACAAGCTCAACAAATGGGAGTGCGGCGTAATCAAATCTCTCGACTCCGCGATGCAGGTCGTGTAGAAGAGCTGACCTATGGCGTGTACCAGTATGTGTCTGGTAACCAAACCTCGCATGCTGATGTCAAGGCTGCGTGGCTATCGGTCTTTCCAAAAGAAACAGTTTACGATCGGCTCAACAAACCGTACTTTGATGCGGTTATTTCTGGCAGAACTGCGGCCTATATGCATGGTGTTGGGGATTTTCATGCTTCTCCGTATACGTTCACGCTGTCTGTGCGTAAACAAACCACACGTGATGATATCCGTTATTTTCGTCAGGAGATTGATTCGAAAGATATTATTCTGGTCGAGCACGTGCCAGTAACCACTCTGGAACGAACTATTTATGATCTTATCCGGCTCGGTGAAGATCCTGACCTGATCGCAAACATGATTGCTGACGCTGCTCGCAATGAATATAGATTCGATCACGAACGCCTCGCCTATCTACTTAAACCGCTGGCAAAGAAGCATGGATATACAGCAGGTGATGGGGAAGCCTTTGCGCGCGACTTGTTCGCGCGTAATGCTGCTTTGCTGCAGTTGAACGCCGGTGTTGCAACTCTAGCGCAGTCTTTTGAAATGATAACAGAAGCCGGAAAGGCTATGCGTGCTCAACATAATATGTTGAAAGACTCTGCAGAGGCAATAGCGAAAACTACCGGGTTGTATTCTGAAAGCTACCGATCACTCATGCGTACTCTTTCGATGGCATCAGAGATCCAGGGATGGTTTAAAAGTCTAGAATTGGGGAAAGAAACCATGGAAGCTCTTAACGCGTCGTTCCGTCAAAGTACGCCTGATTTTAGTCAGCTTAATGCGATCCTGGGAAAGAAGAGCGCCGATGACTGAACGCCGTTATCGCACTGCGCGTGCGCTTGAGCTCGCGGTCAAAGAGAGCGCGAAAAAATCTTCCCAGGATACGAACCGCGCGATAGAAGGGTATTATGCGGGGAGGTTTCTAGAAAGAATATTTAGTGAAGATCCGCCAGCTTTTATCCTCAAAGGTGGGAGAGGTATGCTCGCTCGTACGATTGACGCGAGATATACGCGAGATACCGACGTCGTCTACAACGGCCACGATCTCGAAGAAGCTGTTGCCGAGCTCAAGCGTATCGCAAGAATTGACCTTGGCGATTATCTTGAATATACGGTTGAGCCCGATCCGCAACTGATCGCCAGTAATCAAGAATATCGCGATGGTTATCGAGTAAAGATATCGGTGCTTTTCGGTAAAACGAAGAAACTCAATGCAATAACGCTTGACCTCGTTGTTGATCGTATTGCGATTGAAGAAACAGATGCTATTGAACCGGCAAATCGATTGAGTGTCGAGGGGATTCCGGTATTCACCTATCGTGTTTATCCAGTAGTGAATGCTATAGCGGATAAAGTATGTGCAACTATGCAACGCTATGAAGGAGGCCGAGCCTCCAGTCGGGTTAGAGACCTCGTGGACCTCATTATTTACATGCGAAATGAAGACATTGATGGAGATGCGCTTTCAAAACAACTAGCGTCAGAAGCACGGATTCGACGGCTAGGGACGCTGGATTCATTCCATGTTCCAGAGGATTGGCTGAGCAAGTACTCAGATGGTTTCCGAAGGATAGCTAAAGAAGCAAAGCTTCCGGTAGAGCTACAAAATATTGCGACTGCTGAAGCGCTAGTAAAAACTTGTATTGACCCGGCTCTAGCGGGAGAAACCGGCGGGGCTGTATGGGATTCTCGTAATTTGCGTTGGGAGAAGAGACGGCAAGAACAATGAATCTGAAATTAGATATGAGTCTCGTTCAAGGGTATCGGAGTAGCTCCCAACAGATCCGTGTTGCTAGTGAAGCTTGGGTTGCTCAGCATGTTTATTGCCCGTATTGCGGGAATCCGAAGCTCGATCATTTTGAAAATAACCGTCCAGTTGCCGATTTGTTTTGTGGCCAATGCGCGGCGCAATATGAGCTGAAAAGTAAGTCTGGAAAAATAGGCAGCAAAATCACTGATGGTGCGTATTCGACAATGATTGAACGGATATCAAGCAATCAGAATCCTGATTTATTCGTGATGTCTTATGATAAGGACTCCTACGTCATCAACAGTTTACTGATGGTTCCGAAGTACTTCTTCGCGCCGAAAGTCATTGAAAAGAGAAAACCGCTGGCAGATACGGCAAGACGTGCTGGTTGGGTGGGATGCAATATCTTATTTAGTGAAATTCCGTAGCAAGCGTTAGTTTATTTGATTAAAGATGGGCGGTTCGTTGATTTTGAAAAAGTGCGCAAACAAGTATCTTCCAATAGCAGCTTGCGGCTCGAAAACCCTAATTTACGTGGGTGGTTACTAGACGTTTTGATCTGTATCGAGCAGCTTGGTAGCGCAGAATTTTCACTCCGAGATCTCTATAATTTTGAGCATGTCCTTAGCCAGAAGCATCCCCAAAATAAGAATGTGAAAGCAAAGATACGTCAGCAGCTCCAGCTTCTACGCGATAGAGGTTTTATCGAGTTCCTGGGTAATGGATACTATAGGAGAGCAATATGATTCAGCAACGTACTAAGTTCCACGCTATCACCAGTTAGCCTCTTCTCATCTCCACCTCGCAAACAGCTCTCCAGTAGATCTATTCTCTGCGCTCACACGTCACCGATGTTGATGGTCGCCAGCAGCATCGCAGCGTTTAAGTGAAAAGCCCAGCAAGAGTTTGATCCGGGATGGTTATCTCATGCTTGACGACGACGGCGTGCTACGACTAACGAGCCGCGGAGCTGAAGTGGATAACGTGAGATACGAGGGTGAATCTCCCGACGGCAAAGCTTATGTTAATGCCTGCTATTGGCCGCAGGCTTAAGATTTGGTGAATTACGATTATTGATACTGGGACTTGTGGCTCCAGTGTGCGCAGAAAAGGATATGGCTACCAGCCGAAATTCGTTCATGTGATGTTCAAGGTGATAGCCGCACCTATTAGTTGTCCGATTGTAATGCGTTCGGCTTCTTTCAAGGACGCGATGAGCTCGAACTAGGCTCAGCTTTTGCGTGATATTCTGGTATGAATATATAACCAAATTATTAATACTGTAGCGGAAGTAAACCGTGTGGTTTTAGATGTGATGCCCAAATCGCCCGCCATCGTTGAGCGAGAATTGAAAACAGGAGGACAGCATGCCTGCCGATCAAGAAGATGTCCGTGAACTCGTCGAAGGGTTATCTCCCTTCCCTGAGGGCGTGTTTGTTCCAGATCAGCCTTGGCTCGCCAACTATTTTCTGCCTTTGATCTCTATAGATTTGGGCTTGTTTCTCGAAGAGCTGCGCGGCACGGTTGTGCACATGTTGAACCCCTTCGAGCCCTATGACGGTTTGATCGGGGAGGGGACTGAGGAGTTCCATACCGAGTTTTGTGGGGAAAACTGGCTGGCTTTCGAGTTGACCCCAGATAACAAGTACCGATTCTTAGCTAGCGAAGACTATTTCGTTTCTTCACCTACTCATGGGGACGAGGATGAAGACATGGCTGAGGTCATCGAAGAAATGAAGGCGATCTATCAGCGTAGTCGGGACCGTTTCCACACGACGGGGAAGCTGTTGCCGTGGCAGGATAATAATCCGCAGGCTTTTATGGACGTACTGGGTGGCGAGATTTCGTACGGAAACTGGTCTGAGACATCACCTGTTCCGTCTGCTTTTGAGATGACGATCGATCCAGCGGACGGTCTGCCCAACGATGGGATTTCACTGTCCTATCAGGGCAGAGAATTCTTATTTGTGGGCGAGGTTGCCGGCTACAACTATTGCGGTAGCGGGGCGGATGCTATCGTGCTGTTCTTCGAGCCTAAGAGTCGCATCGCGTTGTTCACCTACGACTGGTCGTAGGGAAAACTGACCCGCCCAGATATTCCACATACCTCCCGGCAGGCATATCTCGATGGCTATGTGTGACGCACGTTCACGCTTTCAACACTCTTCGGTAAAGGTCGCGTCAGGCAAACGGATAAAACTCTGTAAATATGGGTTGTGGGAGCTTGTCCTGTAATAGATAAGCTCCCACAACTACTGCGCATGTGGTTCTGTAGCTGCCGTGCAACGTCGTCGAACCGTGCACCTCTGCCGAACTGCACGCAACGTCGCCGAATCGCACGCAACGTTACCGAACCGTGCAACGTCCAGTTAGTGCACTATGCCTGCTACGCTACCGGTTAGCCCGTTCCCGCAGCTTAGCGCCAACCTCTTCATCTACGTTCGTCCAATACCAAATCACACGTTCGAAAACTTCGTCGTTCGTGCCTTCGGTCGCGCTCACCAACGTATCAACAAGATCCTCACGTTCTTGCTCGGTGTAGACGTTCCGGACCAAGTCATGGGCTTGGCTGAAATCGTCGTCGTCTTCGCGAAGCTCGTAAGCAGCGCGAATCATCTCTCCGTCAGCTTCCCAGCCGTCTTCAACTCGTCCTTCAAAATCAGAGAACGGCTTACCCATGGAGTTCGGAGCGTAGGTTGGAGCCGAACCCACATGATGGTAAGTCATCGGGCCGTCATGTTTATACGTTGTGACCTCGGGAATTGGCTGGTTAACCGGTAGCTGGTCGTAGTTTGGCCCGATCCGGTAGCGTTGAGCATCAGCGTAGGCGAAAACGCGACCCAACAGCATTTTATCTGGCGAGAAGCCAGTTCCGGGCACATAGTTCGACGGCGCGAATGCGGCCTGCTCGATCTGCGCGAAGTAGTTCTCCGGATTTTCGTTCAACGTCAACATACCCACCTCATGCAATGGGTAATCTGCGTGTGGCCACACTTTAGTCAAATCGAAGGGGTTGATGCGATAGGTCTTGGCTTCCTCGTAAGGCATGACCTGAACGGAGAGCTTCCAGGATGGGAAATTGCCTTCTGCGATTGCATTCCATAGGTCTCGACGGTGATATTCGGCGTCCTTGCCAGCCAAAATTTCGGCCTCAGCGTTGGTTAAGTTTTCCACACCTTGTTCGGAAATGAAATGGTACTTGACCCAGAAACGTTCCCCGGCGGCATTGATCCACATGTAGGTATGTGAGGAGTAGCCGTTCATGGTACGCCACGACTTCGGTAGACCTCGCGGGCCCATAAGATAGGAAACTTGGTGTGCGGTTTCTGGGTTGAGCGTCCAAAAATCCCATTGCATATTGTTGTCGCGTAACCCGTTAGAGGCGAGGCGCTTTTGGGAATGAATAAAGTGTGGGAACTTCATCGGGTCGCGGATAAAGAATACTGGAGTGTTGTTACCTACCAGGTCGAAGTTGCCTTCTTCGGTGTAGAAGCGGGTGGAGAAGCCACGAACGTCACGCCAAGTATCGGGCGAACCCATTTCACCGGCGACGGTGGAAAAGCGAGTTAGAGTTCGAGTGGTCTTCCCCGGTTGAAGAAAATCAGCTTTGGTCCACTTGGACACGTCCTGCGTAACGGTGAACGTGCCGAACGCACCTGCGCCTTTAGCGTGCGGGCGGCGTTCGGGCACCGATTCGCGATTGAAATGTGCAAGCGTATCGACGAGGTGAACATCGTGGAGCAAGAGCGGGCCAAGATTTCCTTGCGAGAGCGAGTTGCGATCGGAATCGGCAGGAGCTCCGTTATACATAGTTGAGCCGGTTGGTTCAGCCGAGGATGCCGGTGGAGTAGGACGACGAGTCATAACGATTACCTCCGATTAAAATAGTTGAAACCTGCATTATTTAGTCTAGTAGGCTTTCGGAGATATTGTCTTAGATTTCGCTGACAACGAGTTTGTCAGCCGTGAATCCGTCAACGGTGAGTTGATAGCCACTGACTCCATAACCGAATCTCTGCCTTGATACCCTATAGCCATGACGCCCTCACAATCTCTCCAAACCGCCCTCCAGCAAATCGATTCGCGCCCGCTTACCCGCCACCAAAAGTCGCTCATCGGCCTGGTGATTGCCGGAAATATCGCAGAGTTCTTCGACATGTTCCTCATTGGCTTCGTTGTTTCTCTCCTGACCGGCCCTTGGCAACTGTCCGGCATGCAAGCAGGAATCATCCTCGCCTGCTCGGGGCTCGGCACTGTGTTGGGTGCGATTATCTGGGGCAGGCTGGCAGATAACATCGGTCGCAAACGCGCCTTCTTCTGGTGCGTCCTCATGTTCTCCGTTTTCACTCTAGCCTCAGTTTTCACTCCCGAGCGTGGCTGGGTCATGCTCGCGATGTTGCGAATACTGGTGGGAATTGGTGTGGGTGGGCTTAACATTGTCTCGATTCCGTATGTCCAAGAGTTCGTCCCGGCCAAACATCGCGGGTTCCTCTCCGGGCTGGCCTCGGTTTTTATTCCGCTCGGCCTATTTTTAGGTGCGCTTGCGCAGTGGGGGTTTGGTGACAACTGGCGTGGGCTGATTGCCTTGGGTGCGCTGCCCATCCTCTTACTTTTCTGGCTACACACGGTTCCCGAATCTCCGCGGTTCCTCCTGGTTCACGGCCGGCCGGACCAGGCGCGACAATCCTTAGCTTGGGCGCTCGAACTTCCCGTTGAGGAGGTCGGTGCACTACCGTCGTCGCACGAAACCCAATCATCCTCCTATCGCACGGTTTTTCGCTACCACTGGCGTTCGCTCCTCATCGTTGCTGCCGGCACGTTCAGTTTCGTCCTTGGTTCGGCCACGATTCAGTCCTGGGGCCAGACGTTACTTCACGAAGGCTATTTGTTATCGACGACGACGGTCGCCACGCTGTTCATGTTCGTTTCCCTTGCGGACTTGCTGGGTCGGCTAGGGGTAGCTTGGCTTGCCGATAAAATCGGGCGGCGCCCGACGATACTGATGTGCGGTGTATTCGGGGCTGGCGGCTCATTCCTAATGGCATTCTCGGCATCATTAGGTGCCGGCGGTTCCTGGGTGATGTTCTTCGCCGGGGTGGTAATAGCGATGGCGTTCGGCGACGGTGCGTTCGGCATCCTCAACGCTTTTGGTGCCGAACAGTTCCCGAACCATGTGCGGGCCACCGGCCTGGGCTTGGGCTATGGGTTAGGCGCCTCGGCAAAAATCTTCGGCCCGCTAGCGATGGGGCTTTTGATCGGTGGGAGTGTGGTCAAACAAGAAGTGACCTTAAACGCCGTTGTACCGGCTTTTATATTGTTTGCTGCCTTGCTGTTTGCAGCTGGTCTTATCTATATGTTCGCAAAGGAAACGAACGGGACATCGTTGGATGCGCTATAAAAGCTCGTTTGCTTAACCAGCGTGCATACGGTTTGCATTTTTGCTCAAAAACCTGTGTTTCTTCGGCTAAATGCACGAATATGCAAATCGTATGCACAGTCACTGTCTTATTCATCCAGCTTCATCCAGTGGGTAAAGCATTTTCCATAGGATTTAGTCAAATATTGCGCTCGCACGAAGTTGTGCCGGGGATAGCCCATCAGCCCATAAGCTATCAAGAACAGTGCTTATCTTTTGTTCTATTCCCAGGGACTTAAAACCGGTGTGTACGGTATCTGGATGTGTTTGTTCATAAGAAAGTGCCTTATCGCGCCACTCATCTATCCGCGGCGAATCGGCGGGCACATGTGCTAAATCAACAAATTCTCGGGCTAACGTGATTATGTCGTCGTCAATATTGGTGACTTCTTTCCTTCCTAAACGGAGGATTGCCTGCCATTGTTCTGCAGCTAGTGTTATTTCCAAGAATTGTAAGATTTGACCACTGCGGTAGGCCATTTCTGCTGGGTAGCCACGCTTGATGAGGATATTGAGAAGGTCGCGGATATCGGGTGAATAGAGTGGCAGATCTGCGTCATGGGTACGCATGTTTTTCAGCTGTTGTAAGACGGCCAATTTTTCTTGGGCCTCGGCAATACGCGCCTTGAGGCGTTGTTCGGCGAGGTCCCATGGTTGCGATGTTTGGCTATCGGCTAAGACAGCAGCAATGTCATCCAAGGTCAGTCCAGATTCTTGCAGGAATTTGATGGTTGCTACTCGCAGGAGGTGTTCTGCGGTATAGATTCGCCAGCCGTTGGTGTCGCGGCCGATTGCGGTTAGCAGTCCACGATCTTCATAGAGTCGCAAGGCTTTGCGGGATGCGCCGGTTAATTTAGTCAGTTGCTGGGAGTAGAGGATCATCTTGAGCTACTTAGGGTGGTCTAGGATGTTGGCTGGGAAGTGTGTGGTGCAGTATTGAGTGCATGGCTTTGTTGAGATAGAAGCGCCCACGCGGTAGCGACGGCGAATCCGCCTGCGAGCACTAGTCTAACTGTGCCTAGTCCGCTATACGTGTAGAACAATGTGGCAAGTCCGAACCCGAGCGGGTAAACCGCAAGGATAAGAGTGAGGATAATTCCCATGACTGATCCGCGCTTTCCTTCGGGTAGTGATTCCATAATGGCGATTGTGACACTGGCGTTGATGATGGCAAAGGCAATACCGAGGAAAAAGGCACCGTTGATCACCGCGGACAAGTCCCATAAACTCAATACCATAAGCGCTCCGATAAAACCGAGGAAGGTGCTACTGAGAAATAGGGTGGAGCGAGCTAGTTTTGTGGATAACAGCCCGTAGACGATTCCGCCGATCATCATTCCGCCTCCCAAGGCTGTGAAAATCCAGGCGATGTAGTGTCGCTGATTAAGCAGCGTGAAATGTGTGGGCAGAACAAAGCTTTGGGTGACTGTGTAGAGGACGTTGATTCCAATCGCAAATGTGATGGCGAAACGCAAGAGCGGAGTTTTGCGGATTAGGGTGACGGCGGTTGTTATTTGGGTGATGAGGTCATGTGTTTGTGTTGTGCTTTCGTATTCGCCGATATCGTAGGGGATAAGCGCAGTAGTGAAAGCGGCGAGGAGGGAACAGATTCCGGTGGCTAGGAGCGCCCAGGACGGATCGGGCATTATGAGGAATACTCCGGCGAGTGCCGGGCCGATGATGAGCGCGCCTCCTTGCAGCGTTTGGAAGTATCCGGTGATAGTTTCATATTTTATCGACGACGACGTGGCCACCTGCGGGCCGAGGGCTTGCCGGGCAGTTTGCCCGGGGACGTCGGCGAATGCTCCGATAATTCCGAGGGTGATAAACCACAGTGCACTGGTTAGTCCGATCCAGTCGATAATGAAAAGGCTGAAGACAGAGAGTGTGGATAGGAGATCGGCGGCGAGGCAGAGGTTTCTACGGTTGACTCGGTCGGCTAGTGCTCCGCCTAATAATCCGGCACATACTTGTGCGCTGGTGGTGGCTACGGCGACGATGCCAGCCCAGGTTGGTGAGCCAAGTCGCATGATGATGAGCACGGGCAAAACTACTGTGATCAGGGAGTTGCCGAGGACAGATAGTGCGTTTGAGGCAAGGTAAGCGACGGCATACCAAGCTTTTTGAGTTCCTTGTGGGACAGGTTGTTGTGTCATAAAGTCAGTGTAAAAGGTGGCCCTTGGGGGTAAGTCAATGGGAAAATGAGCCGATTTTGCCCACAGATCCGTGGTAGTCCCGTGTGTTTACCAAAATGTGTGGGAGGTGTCCTTTAGGCTTGAAGTGTTATGAGTACTAATGATGCGTTTGTTTCAGCAATGGATCGGTTAAAGTCGAAGATCGCTATGGCTCAGGAGTCACCTGCGATGAGTTCAGTTGCGCCTGGATTGTCCCGTGCGCGTGACGACGGCGCTCGCGGGCGTGATGATGCGCGGGTGAAAGAACTGTTAGCCGGGCTCAATCCACAACAGCAGCAGGCAGTTGTGCATACCGGCGGGCATCTGCTGGTAGTTGCGGGGGCTGGTTCTGGTAAAACTCGCGTGCTCACTACACGTATTGCTTATATGATTGCCACTGGCCAGGTGCGCCCGCAAGAGATTTTGGCGATTACTTTTACGAATAAGGCTGCTAAGGAGATGCGGGAACGGCTGGAGTCTTTGCTTGGCTCTACCGCGCAACGCATGTGGATTTCCACTTTCCATTCGGCTTGTGTGCGGATTTTGCGTACGGAACATCAGGCGTTGGGGATGCGATCGTCATTCACGATTTATGATGCGGCGGATTCGGCGCGGCTGATGAAGATTGTTGCCCAAGAGGAAAATATTGATATTAAAGCGTTTCCGCCAAAAACCTTGAGTCGGAAGATCTCTGATCTGAAAAATGCGATGGTCACAGTTGGGCAGGCAAAGGAACAGGCTGTAGATCGTGACGATCAGATGATTGCTGATGCGTATGCTGGATACCAGCGGCGATTGCGTGCGGCAAACGCGGTGGATTTTGATGATCTGATTATGTTGACGGTGGGTTTACTGCGTGATAACCCGGCTATTGCGGAGCATTATCGTCGTCGTTTCCGGCATGTGCTGGTAGACGAGTATCAAGATACGAATACGGCACAATATCAGCTGGTGCGCGAACTTGTTGGTGAAGAAACTGATCAGCCACATGGGGAATTAACCGTTGTTGGTGATGCAGATCAGTCAATCTATGCTTTCCGTGGGGCTACTATCCGCAATATTGAAGATTTTGAGCAAGATTTCCCAAACGCTACCACGGTTGTTTTGGAGCAAAATTATCGCTCCACCCAAAATATTTTGACGGCTGCTAATTCACTTATTGCCAATAATAAAGGTCGGCGGCCAAAGAAGTTGTGGACCGCGGCAGGTGACGGTCCTAAACTTGTGGGTTATGTTGCGGATGCGGAATCTGATGAGTCTGCCTTCGTCGTCGAAGAAATAGATAATGTGCGTACCAAGCACGGATATAAGTATGGCGATATTGCGGTGTTCTACCGGGCGAATGCCCAATCGCGTGCTATTGAGGAAATGTTTGTACGTTCCGGCGTCCCGTACAAGGTTGTTGGCGGTACTCGCTTCTATGAACGTAAAGAAATCAAGGATGCATTAGCGTATTTGCATGCGGTAGCTAATCCGGATGATACGGTCTCTATCCGTCGAATCTTGAATGAACCAAAACGCGGACTAGGGGCAAAAGCAGAATCAGCCGTTGCCATGCACGCTGAACAATACCGTATTTCTTTCGGTCAGGCGCTTGCCGATGTGGCGTATCCAGAACAAGCTGTTGAAGCTGGCCGTAGTGCAGTAGCCGGATTACAGGCGCGGGCTCGTAACGCCATGAGCTCATTTGTTACCATGCTGGAAACCGCGCGGGCTCAAGCTGATAGCGGTATAGCTCCAGCAGACATTTTGGATGCGTTAATGGATGCCTCCGGATATCTGGACACTCTCCAACAATCTAAGGATCCACAAGATGAGGTACGGGTAGAAAATCTTGCCGAACTCCATGCGGTAGCATCTGATTTCCGGGTGCGTAATGAAGAAGGAACACTGGCAGACTTCCTTGACCAAATCTCACTTGTGGCTGATTCAGACCAAATCCCAGACGGAGACGAAAACAATGAAGGCGAAGTCGTCCTCATGACTATTCACACCGCCAAAGGACTAGAGTTCCCGGTTGTTTTCGCTACCGGATTTGAAGACGGCACTTTCCCGCATATTCGTACTTTGGCTTCTGCAACTGAACTAGCTGAAGAACGACGCCTCGCGTACGTTGCCCTCACACGTGCGCGCGAACGGCTCTACATTACCCGCGCCGCAACCCGCTCACAATGGGGTGCGCCGCAAGAGCTTCCACCGTCGCGATTCTTAGACGAGATCCCAAATGAGGTTATTGAATGGCGCCGTGCACACTCAGCAATGGATACGGTTCGTGGCTCATCATGGGGGAGCGCTCGCGATAGCTGGGGATCAAAACGACATAATGCCATTAACGATGACGATTTTGCTCCAGTAATTGGCAGTGGAAACGGAAAGTTTAAGCCTGGCAAAATTCTCGAAGCTGATCCGGAACCAGTCAGTGATACTCAAGCAGATGATGTTGTCACTGGCGGAATTAATACTGGTGATACTGTACGCCATGCAAAATTTGGTATCGGAAAGGTGTTGTCCTTCGAAGGAAGTGGTAAATCTACGGTAGCTAAAGTTCGATTTGAAAGCGGTGCAGTTAAACGGTTGATGCTTCGCTTCGCGCCATTAGAAAAGATTTAAAGCTATGACGGAATCCTCCTACTCTTTGCGTACCCCGCGGCGATTCGGTTCGCAAAAATCGCCGTCGAAGAAACGCCCGCATAAGACGCGGCCAGTGCGCCCTAGCTCGCGTACCCAGCAGGCGTTTAACGATCAAGGCGGATATATTCCGGGGCTTGATGGAATTCGGGCATTCGCTGTTATATCAGTGATTCTTTATCACGTATTTCCGGGAGTTGTGCGCGGCGGATTTTTAGGAGTTGACGTCTTTTTCGTCCTTTCCGGATTTTTAATTACGACGTTGTTACTCCGCGAAGATCGCGAAAACAATTATCTAAATTTGCGGCAGTTTTGGGTGCGGCGAGCACGCCGTCTCATTCCGGCACTCCTCGTTTTGATTATTGTGGTGGTGCCAAGTGCTTGGGCAATTAATTCTGATTTACTTGTTGGCATCGGACGGCAAATCGTCGGCGCATTGACTTTTTCAACGAATTGGCTAGAAATAGCTCACGGCTCTAGCTACTTCGATACTACCGCGCCGCTGCTCTTTAAAAACTTTTGGTCGCTAGCAATCGAAGAACAGTTTTATCTGCTGTGGCCGATCATCATGCTTGTTGTTTTAGCTTTGATAAGCACATTGCGTGCTCGAGTTGTTTTATCAGTAACAATGATGAGCGTTTCAGCATTACTGATGATGATTTTGTACAACGGAGATAACCTCACTCGGTTGTATTACGGTACTGATACTCATATTTTTGGGCTTAGTGCGGGTATCACATTGGCTTTCTTATGGGCCGATCGGCAAAAGCAAATATTTTCTACCAAACATTGGCGGACATATCATGGTCTCTATGGTTGGGGCGGCTTAATTACCCTCGTGGTCTTTATTTTCATCATGCCAGATACCGGGCCGTGGGCATATATGGGCGGAATGTTTGCTGCTTCTCTTGCTACCACATGCGTGATCGCGCAGATGCTATATCCACGATCGATCCTGGCGCAAGTTGGTGAAATTGGCGTTCTTCGCTGGGTTGGAACGCGTTCTTATGCTCTATATTTGTGGCATTGGCCAGTGTTGGTTCTAGTCGGTGCCGCATATCCGGTGGCAGTTCACAGTGCAGCTCACGCACTTCGCTCGGCGGTAGCGATTGCATTAGCCATGCTTATCGTCGAGTTATCGTATCGTCTGGTCGAAAATCCTATTCGCAGAATTGGATATCGGCGCGCAATGAGTGCCTTTATTCATGCGGCAAAAACCAATAAAATAATTACGGTAATGAGCGTGATTGCCATCGGTCTCACCGGGGTAACAATAGCCGCAGTATTTTTTGCCCCGAGTAAAACGACTACCCAGATTCTGATTGAAAACGGCCATGATGGTCAACCGGTTACGGCGGGTGATGAAGCCAAAAACGAGTCAGATAATAGTAGTGATGGTGGCCCACGGCCAAATCGTCCCACGGTCTTATCCAAAGATCTTGATACGACTATTCCAGATACCTATGAAGTTACGGTTATTGGTGATTCAATGGTATCTGCATCGCGAACGGGTTTGCGTCATGCGATGCCAGGGGTGGAAGCATTCGGTGAACCGTCAAAGCAATGGGCAGGGGCGAGCCAGATGATTTCGCAGCTGGAAAAAGATGGTGATATCGGACGTGTTGCGGTTCTAGACTTCGGGACTAACGGAGGAATTTCCCAACCAGATCTGATTCGTGATGCGATCGAACAACTTGGCGAAAAACGTATGATTTTCCTCGTCAATATCTATTCGCCGTCCACCTTCGTTCCAGCAGCAAATGAGATTTTAGAAAAAATTGCTGACGAATATCCGAATGTTGAGCTTATTGACTGGTACACCCTGGCCTCCAAGGAACCAGATTTATTACAAGTTGATGCTACCCACACCTCGATTGAAGGAGCGAACGCATACGGCAAACTGATTAAAGAATCGATCACTGCCGGAGCAACAAAATTCTCTACTCAACAAGGCGTTGATCCAGGAAAAGGATGGGGAACTGAACCGCCAGCATCCAAGAAATCCCGATCTGAGGATGGGGAATAAAAGTCGCTCAAGGTTTTCACAATGCCCCGAAAACCGGTAGGCTGATAATGAGTCTCGATGTAGAGACAACGGCGTAAGAACACGACCACAACGGAAGGATACTCCGTGGACCTATATGAATATCAAGCACGCGAACTCTTTGCTAAACATGACGTACCAGTATTGCCTGGAATCGTGGTAACAACGCCTGACCAGGCGGCACAGGCCGCCGAACAGCTGTTAGCGCAAACAGACCTCGTCGTCGTCAAAGCTCAAGTTAAAACCGGTGGACGCGGTAAAGCAGGTGGTGTCAAACTTGCCCGCACCCCACAAGAAGCACGAGAAAAAGCTGCTGATATTTTAGGGATGGACATTAAAGGGCACACCGTCTACCAAGTTCTTATCGCCGCCGGTTCGGATATTGCTGAAGAATACTACTTTTCGATTTTACTCGACCGCTCCCAACGCCAATATCTTGCCATGTGCTCAAAGGAAGGCGGAATGGACATCGAACAGCTTGCGGTAGAGCGACCAGAAGCACTTGCCAAAGTACCAGTTGATCCCAATATTGGGATGACGGAAGAAAAAGCCCGGGAAATTGTTTCTGCTGCAGGATTTGCCACAGAAGAACACAAGGCCCTGATCCCTGTCCTGCTCAAACTCTGGGACACCTACACTTCTGAGGACGCCACCCTCGTAGAAGTGAACCCACTAGTGAAGACGCCAGCCGGCGAAATCATTGCTCTTGACGGTAAGGTTTCGCTTGATGACAATGCGCGTATTCGTCATCCAGAACATGCCTCTTATATTGATAAACGTACCGAAAACCCACTCGAAGCTAAAGCAAAGGCCTTCGGATTAAACTACGTCAAACTTGACGATGGACAGGTTGGTATTATCGGCAACGGTGCTGGTCTAGTAATGTCCACTCTTGATGTGGTGGCTTACGCCGGTGAAAAATACGGAGTTGGGCCAGCAAACTTCCTCGATATCGGTGGCGGAGCCAATGCAGAAGTTATGGCACACGGACTCGACGTCGTCCTCAACGATCCCGATGTTCGGTCTGTTTTCGTCAACGTTTTTGGCGGAATTACTGCTTGTGACGAAGTTGCTAAAGGTATCGTCAGTGCACTCGAAACACTCGGGGAAAACGCCAATAAGCCAATCGTAGTTCGCCTCGATGGGAATAAAGTAGCGGAAGGACGTCAGATTCTATCCGAAGCACACCATCGGCTTGTCACGCTCGAAGACACAATGGACGGAGCTGCAGCAAAAGCTGCTCAGCTCGCTGGAAAGTGAGAAATAATCATGGCTATCTTCCTCAATAAAGACTCCAAAGTTATCGTCCAAGGTATGACCGGGGCCGAAGGGCAAAAACACACCCGCCGGATGCTTGGTGCCGGCACCGCAATCGTTGCGGGCACGAATCCGCGCAAAGCCGGAACCAGCGTGGACTTTGATGTTGAACCAATTGGTATCGACGCTGATCAACGGCAAGCTGGAACTGTGTCGGTTCCAGTGTACGGAACAGTGCAGGAAGCGAAAGAAGCTACTGGGGCAAACACCTCAGTGATTTTCGTGCCACCTGCCTTTACTAAAGCAGCAGTTATCGAAGCAGTTGATGCGGGCTTAGACCTCGTCGTCGTCATTACCGAAGGAGTGCCAGTTAAAGACAGCGCAGAATTCGTGCGCTATGCACTTGACAAAGGTGTTCAACTCATTGGCCCGAACTGTCCTGGAATTATTACCCCTGGCCAATCAAACGTCGGCATTACGCCACCAGATATTACCGGGCCAGGAAAAATCGGCCTTGTGTCAAAGTCTGGAACGCTGACCTACCAAATGATGTTCGAACTGGCAGATATTGGCTTCACTACCTGTATTGGTATCGGTGGCGATCCAGTTATTGGTACCACCCATATTGATGTGCTCAAGGCCTTCGAAGCAGATCCGGAAACAGAACTGATTGTTATGATCGGTGAAATCGGTGGTGACGCCGAAGAACGCGCTGCGACATATATTAAAGAACATGTCACCAAGCCAGTCGTTGGGTATGTGGCGGGATTTACTGCTCCGGAAGGAAAAACGATGGGACACGCAGGAGCCATTGTTTCTGGTTCCGCAGGTACTGCTATGGCAAAGAAAGAAGCACTTGAAGCAGTAGGTGTCAAGGTTGGCAAAACACCAACTGAAGCCGCGCAGATTGCCCGTGCTATTCTGAACAGCTAGTTGTAATCTTGTTATCATCCAGGCGAAGGACTAACCTGTTATGTCCTTCACCTGGATGTGATTTTTTAGTGACGGTGTGAAAGGATCGCTGTGGCACATTTACGAAAGATCTTTGCTGACACTGCGCCTTTAGAACACCCACATTTTCGGCGGCTGTGGCTAGCTAACATTATTACTGTTATCGGCGCGCAACTCACCGTCGTGGCAGTGCCTGCCCAGGTGTATGACATGACGGGATCTTCCGGGATGGTTGGGCTGACCGGAATGTTTGGTCTGGTACCACTTGTGATTTTCGGATTATGGGGTGGGAGTTTAGCAGACCACATGGATCGGCGTAAATTACTTGAATTTACCACCGCAGGTCTTATCCTCACATCGTTATTATTTTGGCTCCAAGCGGTATTAGCACTAAATAATGTGTGGCTTTTGCTCGGCATTTTTTCCGTTCAGCAAGCTTGCTTTGGGGTTAATCAACCAACCCGTACCGCGATATTGCCGAAAATCGTTCCGGCACAACAAATCCCGGCTGCTTCTGCCCTGAATATGACGGTATTTGCTGGTGGCGCAATTATCGGCCCGCTTGTGGGCGGAGCTCTGATCCCAGTACTTGGCTACAGCTATTTGTATGCTGTTGACACCTTGACGTTGTTCGCCACCTATTATGCAGTTTATTGGTTGCCGGCCTTACCAGTTGCTACGCCTCAGGGATCTCCCGGAATGCGCTCAGTGATTGATGGACTGAAGTATCTATCGGGGCATCATATTTTATTAGGCAGTTTTGTTGTTGATTTAATTGCGATGATTTTTGGGATGCCGCGAGCTCTTTATCCAGAGATTGCGCATGTGAACTTTGGGGGACCAGTACAAGGCGGGTTTGAGTTTGCGTTGCTTTATGCTGCGATGCCTGCAGGGGCGATGATTGGCGGGCTGTTAGGCGGTTGGATTAGTCGAATACGAGCATACGGGCAGGCCGTGCTGTGGTCGATTATCGTCTGGGGAGTTGCGATGAGCTTATTGGGACTAGCAACTAGCTACGCTGTATATGCCCCAAGGTTGATGTTGGGACTAGCCTGTGGCGCCTTGATGATTGGTGGCATTGCGGATATGGCATCTTCGGCATTTCGGCAAGGTATTTTGCTCATGTCAGCTGATGATCATGTTCGGGGTCGGCTGCAAGGAGTTTTCGTTATCGTTGTTGCTGGTGGTCCACGTATTGCTGATACCTTTCACGGGCTGGCCGCAGAATCGTTAGGAGCGGCTACCACAATCTGGGCAGGTGGCCTGAGTGTTATTATCGGAACCATTATTTTTGCGTTGGTTCTGCCTGCTTTTCGGAACTATCGAGCGAAATCGTAAGCAACACACCATGTCAATACCGTGCGTTTACTTGTAAAACACGTAACGATGGGAAGCAATGAATACTCATATTGATCTTTCTCGCTATTGGTACATCTTCCGGGGTGGAATTGCTGCACCATTTTTTTCGTGGTTCGGCATTTTCCTTGTTGTTATGGTGTTCTATACTTTTAATGCCTCAGCCCAGATGATGGGGGATATTGTTTGGCAACATGCGGCCTTTTTTGCCACTGGTTGGTGGACAACGATTTTTGGCGGTGCCGTATCCATTGGTGATGCTTCGCTGACGCTCATGCCATTGACGCTTACTGGTATCGTCATGTATGCCTCATATCAAAGTTGGCGCGGACGCAATATCGAAACCTGGCAGGATGTTGTAGCAGCTACCTTGAGTTGGCCAGCTATTTTGGCTGGAATTTCATTGGCTGGCCGGGCGCCTGGTGACTGGTGGTTTGGGCTTGTTGGCTCTGCTATTCTTGCGGGAATATGTGCGATCTGGAGTGGCCGAGAAAATCTGTTGTATTGTCTGCCGTGGTGGTCACTCGTCGCTCAAGCATGGCAATACTTGCGTTGGCTTGGTTTGGCGTTACTTATTATTCCTAGCGTCATGACGTTAGTTTTTATTATTGCCCGTTTTAGTGCTATCAGTGAGATTCATGGGTTTTATTTGACGGGTTTTATGGGGAGCATCGGATTGATTCTCCTGCAACTTTTGTATCTGCCAGTTTATGTTATCTGGATGTTTTCCTGGCTGATTGGGGCTGGATTCTCGGTTGGTTCGGGGACAAATTTTTCGATTTTTGCGGTCAGCGCTGGTCCGCTTCCGGCGATTCCGCTCTTTGGCGCATTGCCAGCTCCAGGCCAGAATATGATATGGCTTTTTGTTCTAGTGATCCTATTAGCCTGCGGTTATGGGGTGCTGGTTGCTCGCAAGTTTGTTTCGACGACGGCGTTGCGCGCTCAGCTTATTGATGTTGCGTTAGCAGTGGGGCTAGGGGCAGTGGCCGTGTCAGTGGTGTCCTTTATGACGTCTGGGGCAATTGGGCCAGGCAGAATGGCAGTTACTGGGCCAGAACCAGCACTGAGTGCTGGACTGAGTATTATTGTGATTGGTTTGCCTTTTATGCTTGGTTGTCTTTTATCGCATCCAACATCGCGAACCTATATAACAAGTCACTTACCTCGAAAAAACTCTGTTGTGTCGGAGTCTTCCGCAGATGTAGAAAGTAGCGATAATGACTGAGCATCGTGTACCTTCTGTATTTTTCTTCATACTACTTGTGGCATGGCTCGTGTGTGTGATCATCTTGTCGTTTATTTGGGGCGTTCAGCCGGCGATGTACACATTTGCTGCTAGCCTTGGCGGATTAGCGCTGGCCCGATTAGTTTTGCCGGTCGGGATGGTGCCACAAGTGCGCTCGCGTTGGTTTGATGTTGTCACTCTTATTGTGTTGGCACTTGTCTTAGCTTATTTTGCTAATTGGGGAGATACTCCAGCAGTCGTGTGACGCATGAGTTGAGGTGGCATTGGAGTAATCTCCGAACATGTAATGATATGTACAATCGGTGCTCTTCGGAGCACCGATTGTACATATCTTCAGCGTTGCTATTGGATAATAGCAAGATCTTCTAGTGGTCCAGTGTAGGTAGGATCAGAAACTACGTACACGACATGCTTAAGCGGTAGCCACCAAGGATCGAATTGGGTGCGTGCTTCCATGTCCATCAAGTCGCCAATATGAGACAGCGGCATAGCTTGAATAACTCCACCAACCATGCCGATATGGAAGGAACGTGCATTCTTGGATTGGAAGCGCAATTCTTCGTCAAGAACATTAATTGCCGAATTAACGATGCGAGCAGCCATAGTTCGATCAAATGGTGACGGATTTCCGCCCTGCTGTGCGTGACCAATCACTGAGGTGCGTACATCAAATAAGTCATGTCCTTCTTCTTCGAAAATGCGGCTCAAGAAATCGGTTGTGTAGTAGTCAGAGGCATCCTCATTGCGTACCACCAAATACAGGTGACGTCCGTGTTCGAATGCGTGAACCATACGTTGGGTATCTTGAGCAAGCTGTGGCAAAGTGATGCCAGTTTCTGCCAAATATACTTGTTCCGCACCAGAAGAAATAGCTGAGAATAACGCCAGATAGCCGGTATTACGGCCCATTGTTTCGGCAACGAAACAACGTTGTGAAGCCGATGCAGAAGTACGGATTTTATCGAGAATCTCTACGTTGGTGTTTAATGCGGTGTCGGCACCAATGGAATGCTCCGAACCAGGAAGATTATTATCAATCGAAGCTGGTACGCACACAATTGGAATATTGAAACCAGGATAGCGATCTTTTTCTTGACCCATATCGAAGGCCATCTTGTAGCCTTTGAACCCGCCAATAACGATGAGAGCGTCTAATTCGGCGTTTTCAATTGCACGGGATAGTGCATAGTATTGGTCGATACTTGGGATTGTACGCCGAGTACCTAGTTCAGCACCACCATCTTCTGCCCAGCCTTCGACGTCACCCCATTCAAGTATGCGGGTATGTCCTTCTAGCAAGCCAGGGAATCCCCCTTCAATACCGATCATGGTGTAGCCACGATCGATGCCAAGCTTAACCGCAGCGCGCGCAGCTGGATTCATACCTGGAGCCAGACCACCGGCATGAATAATACCAACCCGTGGTGAATCCTTGGCAGCATGCTCGGTTTTAGCCATGGGGGAGGACATTGCTTCGAAAATATCGATCATTTCACGGAAACCAGATCCGCGTGATTCGATGGCTGCCTCCCAGTTTCCTTCTTTTAGATATGCCTTAACTTTGCGGGTATTGGCTACGGCTTCCATCATCGGCATGCGCACGATACGGTTGCGTTTCGTGCCGATGATTGTTGGCTCAGTGTCCGGGCCGGCCTTTACCATGTCAAGAGCTGCAGTGTACCCAAGTAAAGTGGGCATCCATCGATCGTAGGCAGTGGGTTGTCCACCGCGTTGGACGTGGCCAAGAGAAGTGATACGTGCATCTTCGCCGAGGCGGTCTTTGATAACGCTAGCAACTTGGGAGGCAGTGATCGGGTTGCCGGACCGATCAAGAGCTCCTTCAGCCAGAATAATAAGCGAATCTCGTCTGCCACGTTCCCGGCCAATACGAAGTTTAGTTGTCATTTCTTCTTCCCAACCGTCTTCAGGGGGAAGCTCTGGAATGAATACGTAATCACAGCCTCCTGCGATAGCAGACATTAAAGCCAAATAACCGCAGGCGCGCCCCATAACTTCAATAATGAAGGTCCGCTGGTGGGAAGCTGCGGTAGCCGCGATTGCGTCAATGGCTTCAATAATGCGGTGCAGCGCAGAGTCGGTGCCGATGGTCATATCCGTGCCGACTAGATCATTATCAATGGAGCCGACAACTCCAGCGATCCGTAACCGCTTGTGTTCTTCGCCAGCTTCTGGGCTTACTTCGCCTTCGGCAACGAGTTCGCTGAGGAGTTCTGGCCAGAACTCGCGTAGTTCATCTGCTCCAGAAAGTGTGCCATCACCGCCGATGACGACGAGGCGATCGATTCCGCGCAAGACAAGATTTCGGACGACTTTCTTTAGTCCAGAGCGCTCGCGGAATTCATCAGAGCGGGCAGTTCCGATGGCTGTTCCGCCTTTGGAAAGGATACCTGACACTGATGTCCAGGATAGTTCTTGGATAAAGTCACCGCCTTCGATGGCGCCTTTCCATCCTTCGTGTAACGCGAAAGGAGTAGCTCCGGCGTGCAAGGCGGTACGCACAACGGCACGAACAACGGCGTTCATGCCTTGAGCATCGCCACCGGAGGTGAGGATACCAATTCTCGGTCCTGTAGCGCATCGGTCAGCGGTGACGTGTTCAGACAGTTCCGGCATATTTTTCTCCTTAGTGCAGGAAGATAATGTTGTCTGTATCCCATCTTGCCACATTTGCGTCACAAATCTTTTGGACTTAGGGCGGTGTTCGGAATTCTGTGGGAGGAGCGTTTTACAATAGAAGCAGAGGGTTGGAGGTATGCGTGGTTCGTCGTCGGAGATTAGCGATTGCTGTCAGTGCCAGTATTGCGTTAGTTGGCGTGGGTATTTCGGGTTGTTCGAATGGGCAACCAGAAGGTTATACCCACTATGATGCCGGCTCGCACATCATTACTATTGCTGGAAAAGACTATCGGTTGGAATTGCCTGGGCGCGCCGATCTTAAAATTGACGGAACTTCCGTTATCCCGTCTGATTTAGGTGTTGATGCGGCGATTCGTGGTTCAGATGCCTCTCGGGAGGGGATATTCCGTTCCGATAATGGTGATGAGCAGTTCTATTTTCTGCTCACCGATCGGTTTGCTAATGGTGATACCAGCAATGACACTGGCGGTTTAGGAAAAGATCCACACACGTCAGGATTTGATCCAACCCGTGAAGGATTCTTCCTTGGCGGTGATCTACAAGGAATCATTAAGCATCTTGATTACATTCAAGGCCTTGGTACTACGGCGTTATGGATATCGCCACCTATGAAGAATAAAGCCGTACAGGGCAAAGGCGAGGATGAATCTGCTGGCTATCACGGATACTGGGTGACGGATTTTACCCAGATAGATCCGCATATCGGTTCAATGGATGATTTCACGGAGCTTGTCACTCAGGCCCATAAACGTGGCATGAAAGTGTATATGGATGTCATCACGAACCATACGGCAGACGTTATTTCCTATAAAGAAGAGTCGCCTACATACGTTCCGACGACGATTAAGCCCTACATTGACACAACGGGTTCGCCGGTCAATATTTTTGATGTTGCCGGAAGTGAAGACTTCCCGGAAATTGATCCGTCGTCGTTCCCCTACACGCCAGTAGCTGGCTCGGAAAAGAAAGTACCCGGGTGGCTCAATAACGTCAATCTTTATCACAATCGTGGCGATTCTACGTTTAGTGGTGAATCGGTGACGATGGGTGACTTCTATGGGCTCGACGATTTGATGACGGAGAATCCAGTGGTTGTGCGGGGAATGGAAGATATTTACCGTGACTGGCTCGCAACTGGTATCGATGGTTTCCGGATAGATACTGTCAAACACGTCAATATGGAGTTCTGGCAGCACTGGACACAAGCAATTAAACGTAAAGCCAATAAAGACTTCTTTATGTTCGGCGAAGTTTACGATACTGATGTTCCAACGCTTTCTCGTTATGTACGCGAAACAGATATGGATGCAGTGTTAGATTTCGCGTTCCAGCATGCGATTGTCAATTTTGTTAACGGTGGAAATGCCCAAGAACTATCAGATCTTTTCGCACAAGATTCGCGCTACGCAACTGAACGGGCTACTGCTCTTGATCTCCCTACGTTTTTAGGTAATCACGATATGGGTCGAGTGGGATCGAAGCTTCAAGGAGACAAAGTCGCCTCGTCGGTTTTTGCGCACGCACTCATGTTCACCATGCGTGGCCAACCTGTGGTCTACTACGGTGATGAGCAGGGTTTCGCCGGCACTGACGGGGATAAAGACGCCCGGCAACCGCTATTTGCTACTCAAGTACCTTCCTACCAGAGCCAGTCCTTGCTGGACGGGAGTGAATTTGGCAAAAAGTCTCATATGGATACCGATCATCCGCTTTATCAGGCAATTTCGAAGCTTGCAAAGTATCGGAAAGATCATCCGGGACTATCTAACGGAGCACAAATTGAACTGCTCAGTGAAGGTAATACATACGCCTTTTCCCGCGTTGACCCTGATGAAGACGTTGAGTACGTCGTCGTCACCAATTCTGCCGATCATAACGTGACGGCGAAAGTTCCTGTTCTAACAACGACTGCTGACTGGTCCTTAGTTATGGAGGTATCTGACGGAACAGTGTCGGTGCCGGCCAATACTCCTACTCCGCCAGCGAGCAGTGAAGGTGGAATAACCGAACTGAGCGTCGACGTCCCGGCGCAAGGAATCAAGGTGTTTAAAGCAGGTAAGAAACTCGAACGCGGTAGCGGTATTACCAAACTCACGGGAGAAAAAACATCTGATTCGTTTATCGAACTGCATGCTAATACTCAAGATAGGCGCTACGCTAACACGGCATTCTTCTATCGGATTATTGGCTCTGGTGAGTGGTTCCCATTGGGGTCGGTAGGTGGCCCAGAACCAAAGATTTACCACGATATTAGTAAATTTAACGAAGGGACCCTACTAGAATATCGGGCAATTACCGATGGCGGGCGTGGCCAATCATTTACCTATCTGGTAGGTGGCCCAGAACCGCACAATGAGTAAAGATGGTGAGAAATCGAATACTCGGCGTAGTGTAAAGAAAAGCTAAACTAAGAAAGTGTTACCGGTTGCTAATATCATGAGCTCCGGAACCTGATGTATATCTAATGGAGGAAACTCATGCCAACCCCAATTGACGCAACCCAAACTGCCGCGTGGGGAAAACTCGCGCAGATTAACCACAATCTTAATGTCGATTTTCGTTCCTGGTTTGAGCAAGACGCCGAGCGTACTGAAAAATTCAGTTTCAGTGCAGGAGATTTATTCGTTGATTTATCTAAGTCAGTATTGACTGATGATATGAAAGCTGCCCTGGAAGAATTGGCTAACGAAGTTAATTTGGCCGAACGTCGGGATGCGATGTTTAGCGGTGAGCGGATCAACATTACCGAAAATCGCTCAGTTCTCCACTCTGCACTACGTCGTCCGAAGACGGATTCATTAACCGTTGAAGGTCAAGACGTTATTAGCGACGTCCACAGCGTTCTTGAGCGTGTCTATGATTTCGCTCTTAAGGTTCGTTCTGGCCAGTGGAAGGGAATCACCGGAAAGGCTATTAAGACCGTCGTCAACATCGGTATTGGTGGATCCGATCTCGGCCCGGTGATGGCATATGAAGCCCTCAAGCCGTTTAAGGCGGAGCATATCGAGTGCCGTTTTATCTCCAACATCGATCCAACCGATGCTGGTGAAAAGCTTTCTGGACTTGACCCAGAAACAACACTTTTTATTGTTGCCTCCAAGACCTTCACAACGTTAGAGACGCTGACTAATGCACGTATTGCCCGTGCCTGGTTGCTACGCTCCCTTGAAGAACAAGGTGCGCCAACTGATGGGGCAGTAGCAAAGCACTTCGTTGCCGTATCCACTGCACTCGATAAGGTTGCTGAATTTGGTATCGATCCAGAAAATGCTTTTGGCTTCTGGAACTGGGTAGGCGGACGCTACTCTGTGGATTCTGCTGTTGGAACATCTCTCGTGATTGCGATTGGTCCAGATAACTTTGCGGAGTTCCTAGCTGGATTCAACAAGATGGACGAACATTTCCAGAACACACCATTTTCGCGTAACGTCCCAGTCCTCATGGGAATGCTCAATGTTTTCTACGTCAACTTTATGGATGCCGCCACCCACGCAGTTCTGCCATATTCGCAGTTCTTGCATCGCTTCCCAGCCTACTTGCAGCAGCTTACTATGGAGTCAAACGGCAAGCGCGTTCGGTGGGACGGCACTCCAGTCACCTCTAAGACCGGTGAAGTATTCTGGGGTGAACCAGGAACGAATGGTCAGCACGCCTTCTATCAGTTGATTCACCAAGGAACACAGCTCATTCCAGCTGATTTCATTGCCTTTGCTAACCCAACATATGCGTTCAAGGATGGCGATGCTGATCAGCACGAATTATTCCTCGGCAACTTCTTCGGACAAACAAAGGCACTAGCCTTTGGCAAGACTGCTGATGAAGTCCGCGCTGAAGGCACGCCAGAAGAAATTGTGTCTGCACGTGTGTTTGAAGGAAACAAGCCGACTGCCTCGATTATGGCTCCAGAGCTGACTCCGTCTGTCCTTGGACAGCTCATTGCCCTATACGAGCACATCACCTTTGTTCAAGGAATCGTCTGGGGAATTGACTCCTTCGACCAGTGGGGCGTTGAGCTTGGTAAGCAGATGGCGAAGGCACTCACGAACGCAGTTAGTGGAGACAAGGCAGCGCTTGCGGCTGAAGATCAATCCACTCGCGCGCTTATCGAATACTATCGCGCACACCGCACTAAGTGACCGCAGATTGAGGCAGGCCAGATATTAGCTGGCCTGCCTCATACTATGGTGAAGTTTGCCGGAGATATTATCGCTAGCGAGTTCGATTACTTGTCGCTTTCGTTAGGCTCTGCGCTATTGTAATAGAACGCTGTGCGAACGCGAGTGAGTAGATCGTCAAGCGTGATACCTTCAGCGTGTGCATATCTGATGAGCCCGGCAAGAGCAGTTTCCAAACTAGCAGGAGACGTGGTTTGCGCAGTATCGGGAATTGCGCAAACAAAGGTGCCGTTTCGTCCGCGCGTTTGTAAAATTCCCGCAGTTTCTAAATCTTTGTAGGCGCGCGCTACGGTTCCTGGTGATACTCCGAGTTCTACAGCTAAATGACGCACTGGAGCCAGTCGTGTATCCACAAGTAATTGCTTGCTTCGAATACCAGCAACGATCTGATTGATGATCTGTTCGTAGGGTGGAACGTCTAGTGATGGGTCAATAGAAAAAATCATGAGCTAACTTCTCTCCACATATGTCGAGCATATTGGCGAGAAGCCCAATAGAAGATGCCTACCATCACGAGTACGGCAACGAGATAAATCATCATGAGTGCTAGTGGCACAGCCGAAGCGGAAAAATTTTCTGCTACCAATGGAATCCCCCAGGGGATCACGGCTGTTGAAAGGATTAACGTATTTGTTGATTCAGCACGTATATCGTCTTCCCAATGAATATCTTCAATATCGTAGGCAATAATTGGAGTTCGTGCATAGCGAGATATCACGAAAATTCCGAGAATACTCACTATATTTGCGCCAAGTAGCATGAAGACCCATATAGTTTGTCGAGGTAGGTGAGGTAGCTGGATGAAGATCCATAACAGTTGGGGGATAAGAGATGCGCCAAAATATCCTAGTATCGCCCACATAGGAAGGTAATCAGTGAATTGAAGTTGAATGCCACGCGAGACGCGATTGGCATCTAGCGATGTTTGAGGATAAGTTGTTGGGTTTAACAGAGCTTTCATGTCAGTGCGCATACGAAGATAGCTCTGAATAAACAAGCCTAGTAGCAGGCTAAGGGGAAATGAAAAATGGGGAAAGCTAGGAACTGTAGCAAATAAAGCTATTTGGACAACACAAATAACGATAAAAGCAATTGTAAGTTTAGATTTAATAACTTGTTCGCGCCATTGAAGGCGCTGAATGAAGTTTATGCTAGGTGGCGGTAACGGAATTGTGTGTGGTGGAAAGTGGGACGTCTGCCGAATTTCTATGCGATGAGTTATCGGGATGATTACGCAAACCAAGTAGGCAAATACAGAGCCGATGAGGATAGCTCCAGTATTCAGTAAGAGTGGAATCCACGAATCCATAGCTTCTCCTCGGTAAACGCATTGTGTTGATACAAAATTAATATAGTTAAATACAAGGATTGTGTCAATACAACTTATGGCGGAAAACCGCCGAACACAATGTCTCCGGCTAGTGATGGCAAACTTGAGACGACGAGCGGGACTAAATGCCACCCAGAATAACTCGTTGGCAAGGTATTCTTAGAAGTGGTGTGAGAATTCATCTCGCTCAACGACAAACTGGCGTCATGTTTCAATAACGAACAGCGCCATAGAATATAGGAGTTGACTACATGGCTGAGCTTCGTACTCCGGTTACCGTCACCGTTACTGGCGCTGCAGGAAATATCGGTTACGCATTACTATTCCGTATTGCATCAGGCGCACTACTCGGAGCTGACGTTCCAGTTCGCTTGAACCTTCTTGAGATCCCACAAGGCATGAAGGCCGCTGAAGGTACTGCGATGGAATTGAATGATTCCGCATTCCCGCTACTTGAGTCCGTTAACATTTTTGACGATGCACACAAGGCTTTCGAAGGAACTAACGTCGGTCTTCTCGTTGGTGCACGTCCACGTACCAAGGGTATGGAGCGCGCTGATCTTCTCGCCGCAAACGGCGGAATCTTTGGCCCACAAGGAAAGGCTATCAACGATCACGCAGCTGATGATGTTCGCATCCTCGTTGTTGGCAACCCAGCAAACACCAATGCGCTCATTGCAGCTCACAACGCACCAGACGTACCAAACGAGCGTTTCACTGCGATGATGCGTCTGGATCACAACCGGGCAATCTCCCAGCTTGCGGAGAAGACTGGCGCGAAGGTTTCGGACATCAAGAAGATGACCGTGTGGGGCAACCACTCGGCAGACCAGCACCCAGACATCTCTTGGGCAACTGTTGCCGGCAAGCCAGCAACTGAGCTTGTTGATGAAGCATGGCTCTCTGATTACTTCGTACCAACCGTTGCTAAGCGTGGCGCTGCCATTATCGAAGCCCGTGGCGCTTCTTCGGCAGCTTCGGCAGCTTCGGCAGCTATTGACCACGTTTACAACTGGGTCAACGGTACTCCAGAAGGCGATTGGGTTACCCCAGGTATTTGGTCAGATGGCAAGCACTACGGTGTTCCAGAAGGACTCATCTTCGGCTTCCCGGCCATCTCCGAAGGCGGAGAGTGGAAGGTTGTTGAAGGTCTTGAGCTTTCTGAAGCATCCAAGGCAGGTATCGAGCGTAATGTTAAGGCTCTCCAAGAAGAAGCTGATGCAGTTCGCGAACTTGGCTTGATCTGAGATTGATTTCCACCAAAAGGCGGGGACGTGGTCCCCGCCTTTTGCGTTACCGTCCGAAAAGTGTCGGCTAATCGTGGTAATCGCGCAAACCCCGGCCATATAGCTCTAGGTTTGCGCTATTACCCGGTTTCCCTTATACCTCGAATAGGAGAAACTATGAAATGCCCATGTGAATCCGGTAAAATCTATGCCGATTGTTGCGAACCGCTCCATGACAGTGTGCGCTTAGCGGATCGTCCCGAGGAATTAATGCGTGCTAGGTACTGTGCCTATGCTCTTGGCCGGGATGACTTCGTGTTCACCTCATGGCATCCAAAAACCCGCCCACCGGATGTTTCCACTCAAGGAATCCGCTGGACGGGATTGGAGATCATTGATGCATCTGGGGATGAAGTCGAGTTTATCGCTTCATATTTTGATCAATCATCAGGAGAGAAGGGCAGTCTTCATGAACGTTCACGCTTCGTGAGACGGCTCGGCAGATGGCTCTACCTCGAACCGCTCAGTCTGACTAGGTGACATGGTTGGTGAGTGAGAAGCTGGCGCAGTTTGCGCATACATCTCAGGTTCTTTTTCCTGGCGTCGCGTGGGAACAAAGGCTGCTACGGTGCAGGCAGCGGCAAAGACAAGCAGTAATGCGATGACAAGCGTAGATGGATCAAGCTGGGTACTAGTGCCACGGATGATAGCCACTGCACCGCAAACGGCGATAACTATGCCCCATAAGAATGTTCCGATTTTCATGGTGATCTCCTATTTTGTCGATTGTGTTGAGTTTGCGGCTAAATCTGGTGTGTCGGAATCAATGGGGATCCCGCGTTGGCGGGCAATGAATGCAACAGCATCGTTACCTTGGATTTTTTCGGATAAGCTCACGTCACCAAAGCCGTAATTGACCTTAATGTGACGAGCCAGTTGTGGATCTTTTTGTGCTGCCGGACTAATAACTGTCACGTGCACTTTAGGGGATCGTGAAGGATTGAGCATGACATTGTTTGGGATGACATACCAATCGTTAATATTAATTGGCCCCTCACCGTGAGAGCCATCGAAGTCTTCATCGGTTTTGAGAGAATATATGTGCGGGGTGTTGGTAGTAAAAGTCTCGGCATTATGGTTGCGTATTTCCCAGCCACCTAAATCGTTCATGGATATTTGTCCGGTCAGGGCGATCTCTAAAATAACTGGATCGTCACGATCGAGGAAAAAGTTGGGATCGGCGAAAACAGCGCTGATTTCGCTACCGTCGGCAAGCTGTGTAGTGCGACGTTCTTGCTGGTCAAAGATGCTTGTAGAACCGGTGCGTGCCCCACTGCCGAAAAAGTCTAGGTGTGGCGTGTTCATGATGTTTGTCGGAACAACGAAGGACAACGAAACAAGTGTAAAGGCCGGAAATACAAGTAACATTGCGATGAAACTTAGCCAGCTACTTCGTTTTCTACGTATGCCGGCCCATACGATACCGATGCCAAGAATCGTCAGTGGCACTCCGAGTACCAATAGTGCAGATGCGAGTGTGCGCTGTGTAGCCAGCATAGTGATTGCGGCTCCGGCGGCGCTTAACGCTAAAGTGATGAGAATGTATGTCCCAGATACTACCGGAGTGCGAGAGTATGACTGAGATGCCACGGGTTTTAGTGGGGGCATGTTTTCTGCTTGCGTTGGCGAAGTTGGCGTTAGCATAGTTGTGTTTTCCTCTGCTGAAGGAGATGTAGAAGGAGCTGGCTGCGGGGTTGTGTCTTGTTTATTTCGCAAGACGATGACCGCCACGACGACGACTGCAATAACAGTGATGAAGGAACCAGTAAACCGAGAAAAGAAGAACCAGCGGGCGTGAGCAAGCTGTTCGAAGAAGAGCCAGACGCCGATTGCTAGCATTGCAAGGCTGGCTGCGAACCCGCCAGAGAGTCTGCCTTCGACCACTTCGTTAAGCTCGATACGATTATCTGGATCGTGTGGTAGGAGAAGCCACGCAATACCGTAGGCAAGGACGCCGATGCCGCCAAAGAACGACATGATAATAAATGCGAGGCGTAGTAAGAGAGGGGAAATTTCCCAACGGTGTGATAACCCTGCGCAGATGCCACCGAGGTATCCATCGTCGGTCCGCCGTAATGGCTGGGCGGTCAAGCGTTCAAAAATGTTCATGTTTTTATCGTGTCAGATGGAAGGGCATTGTGGCTATGAGGTGACACCCTGATTCGTCCCTGATTTTGCTACTCAGGGGTCAAAATATGTGGGAGGCATGTGTGATGATAGATGTTATGACGAGGAATAATGACTATTCGCATTTGCGTGCTCCTGGAGTATCGGAACGGCCGGCGCTAACGCGGCGCTCACCGCGTGTGATTGCGGGCGTGGCGCGTGGTTTGAGTGTGCATTTGGGTGGTTCGGTAGTTGCCTGGCGATGGGCGTTTGTTTTAGCAACGCCATTTTTTGGTGTTGGCGTGATGGCATATGTGGTGTTGGCAGTGTCGATGCCTCAAGATAGTGGCCTTTGCGCCCGCCGACGTCGATTAATTCCGGCATTAGCAAATACTCCGGAAGTTAAAAATACGAATCGTCGGCCACTGTTCCTCACTGCGCTTATTTTGCTAGCTAGCGCCGTGGGAATCGCGCTAGTTAATGGTGGCTATGGTGGAAATCTGATTCCGGTATTGATTATTTTGGCCGGTGCTGGAATTGCGTGGTCACATCCTGTCGGTAATGATTCAGCTCCGATTGGGTGGACGATTACCGGAGCGTTAATTGCTATCAGTGGTGCATTGACCTTTACCAGTACGCAGTATGGTTTTTATCAGACGATGGCGAGTCTAGGGGTCGGGCTGGCGGTGGTAGCAGCGCTGGCAGTGGTTGTGCTTCCAGTGTTGTTACATAACCGTACTCAGTTGCGTGATGAATATACCCAGCGGATCCGCGAGTCGGAGCGGGCCGATATTGCGGCTCATCTGCATGATTCGGTACTCCAAACATTGGCGCTTATTCGTTCGCGGGCAGATTCTCCGGAGGAAGTGGCGAGTCTGGCACGGGCGCAGGAGCGGGATTTGCGTCGCTATTTGTATTCTGATCGTGCGGTGGAAGGAACGTCAGTTGCCGACGATATTGCCCATATCGCGGCAGATACTGATGAGAAGTTCCATACTGAGATTGACGTTGTGGTAACGGGTGACGCACAACCGAGTTCGCTGACTCAAGCGCTGTTGGGCGCTAGCCGGGAAGCGTTAACGAATGCGGCGAAGCATGCTCCGGGAAAGATTTCGCTTTTTGCGCAGCTTAGTGATGAGGTATGCGAAGTTTTTGTTCGTGATCGCGGACCAGGGTTTGATGTGGATACTATTCCGAGTGACCGCGCTGGAATTAGGGACTCAATTCGAGGACGTCTTGCTAAAGTTGGGGGAGAAGTGGAGATCCGTTCGCCATTACCTAGCGGTGGTTCAGAGGTGCGGATGCGGGTTGTTAAAGGGAGTGCGTCGTGAGTTTGACGGTATTTATTGTTGACGATCATGGCTTGGTTCGTGCTGGTGTGCGGGCACAACTTGCGCAGTTTTCGGATGTTGATTGTGTGGGCGAAGCTGATTCCGTTGATAGTGCCGTGGCAGTATTGACTAGTCTGGCAAGTGAGACTGTTCCCGATGTCGTGTTGCTTGACGTGCATCTTCCAGGAGGCCACGGCGGTGGTGGTGCTGAGGTTGCCCGTCGGGTTTTAGCTGGTGGGGTTCCTACTCGTTTTTTGGCGTTGTCAGTATCTGATGCGGCCGACGACGTCGTTGCCGTTATTCGTGCGGGCGCTCGCGGTTATGTGACAAAAGCAGTTAGTGCTGAAGAACTTGTGGAAGCCATCAGGCGGGTTGCCGCTGGAGACGCCGCATTCTCTCCACGGCTGGCAGGTTTTGTGCTTGATGCCTTTGGCGCGCAAGCGGCAGACGTAGCCGAACGCGATGAAGAATTGGATCGGCTTTCGGAGCGCGAACAAGAGGTTATGCGGTTAATCGCTCGGGGATATACCTACCGAGAGACGGCAGGGGAATTATTTATTTCCATTAAAACGGTGGAAACACATGTCTCAGCAGTGTTGCGCAAACTCCAATTATCGAATCGCCATGAGCTTTCCCGGTGGGCCGCAGCTCGCGGGATTGAGTAGCGTAGACTGGCTCGTATGACTCGTGATGAAGAACTGTACCAGCGTATGCTCAATGGCGAACTCTACAAGCCTGAAGGCCAAAAGTTTCAAGAGATTCATCGCCATGCGATGGCTTGCCAAGATGAATTTAATGCGTTGCCGTCAGCCGATTGGGACGCGCATTATCAGGTCCTCACGTGTTGGTTAGGTAGCGTGGGGGAGGGCGTGATTGTGCGGGCGCCGTTGCGTGTTGACTATGGTCAACACGTGAGGATTGGTGATGGAACATTCATTAACTACGATTGCATTTTCCTTGATGTCGCCCCGATTACTATCGGGAAAAACTGTCAGATTGCCCCGCAGGTACAACTCTTAACTGCGTGGCATCCGCTCGAATCTACGCTACGTTGTGAAGGTTGGGAGGGCGGTAGCCCGATCGTCGTCGGAGATAATGTGTGGCTCGGCGCCGGGGTTATGGTACTGCCCGGTGTCACCATCGGGGATAATAGCGTCATTGGCGCTGGCTCGGTAGTGACGAAAGATATTCCGGCAAATATGATAGCAGTAGGCAGTCCGGCGCGGGTGTGTAAGGCTTTGCCAGCGGATAAGTCGGCCTCAGATATCGTGCCAGCGCACTTACTCGATCACCTGTAGATCGCGGTACGTGATGCAGTGACTGCCGTGTCATTCGAAGACGACGGTACGTAAACCATCGTGAAGGACACGGTGTTCAGCATGCCAACGCACTGCGCGGTAGAGGACTTGGCGTTCAACTTCTGCACCCATTGCTTGTAGCTCGGGAACATCTTGGGCATGCGAGACGCGGGCGACGTCCTGTTCAATAATTGGTCCTTCGTCAAGATCAGCAGTGACGTAATGCGCGGTGGCGCCAATGAGTTTGACACCGCGAGCATGAGCTTGGGCGTATGGTCGAGCGCCTTTGAATGACGGTAAGAAAGAATGATGAATATTAATGATTCGACCAGCTAATGCTTGGCACACGTCGTCGGACAAAATCTGCATGTAACGGGCTAAAACGACCAGTTCGGCGTCGCAATCGTCCACAAGTTTAAGTAACTGTGCTTCTGCGTCCGCTTTCGTGTCTTTTGTCACCGGAATATGAATAAATGGCACGCCATAGAAATCGGCATGTGGACACAATGTTTCGTGGTTGGAAACGACGGCGACAACGTCGATCGGTACCCGTCCTTCGCGTTGTTTAGCAAGTAAATCCGTTAAACAATGGGGGTCCTTCGAGCACATGATGATGGTGCGCATGGGGCTGGCGTCGGAAATGGTGTAGTCCATCTCGAAACGTGCCGCGAGGGCAGCGAATGCGGCTTCGATTGTGAGCCGACCGCCAGGGACGTCGGCTTGCAGACGGATATAAAATCGGTTTTGGCGTGGGTCACGATATTCTTGCGACTGGGTGATATTAGCGCCTACTTGGGTTAAAAGTCCGGTGACGGCGTAGACGATTCCAGACTGGTCCGGGCAAGAAATTGTAAAAATAAGTGAGTGTGCGTTCAATACCGATTTTTCCATAGTGGTATTTTACGCTTTTTCGACGACGACGGCGAAATTCACTGTGCTTGTGAGTGCTGATCGCTAAATGTGTTGGAGGGGGAGGGTAGACTAGAGATGTACTCACCCACTATGGAAACCCTTAAGGAGGCTGGAAGTGACAGATTCCTTTAATCTCTCGCTTGCTGAGTTAGATCCGGACATTGCGCAGGTTTTAGAAGATGAACTGGGTCGTCAGCGCGCCACATTAGAAATGATTGCGTCGGAGAATTTTGTGCCACGGGCAATATTGCAGGCTCAAGGTTCGGTGTTGACGAATAAGTACGCGGAGGGGTATCCGGGTCGGCGATATTACGGTGGTTGTGAGTTTGTTGATATTGCGGAAAATTTAGCGATTGAACGCGCGAAGAAGCTTTTTGGTGCAGAGTATGTCAATGTTCAGCCGCATGCGGGTGCTCAAGCGAATGCCGCAATTTATCATGCATTGTTGCAACATGGCGATACGGTAATGGGATTGTCGTTGGCTCATGGTGGTCATCTAACGCACGGCATGAAGATCAATTTTTCAGGAAAGAACTTCAACATCGTTTCTTACGGTGTTGATCCGCAAACCTATCTGATTGATATGGATGAGGTCCGTCGGCTTGCCCGTGAGCACAAGCCGAAGATGATTATTGCTGGCTGGTCGGCTTATCCGCGTCACGTAGATTTTGCAGCTTTCCGGGAGATCGCGGATGAAGTTGGTGCCTACTTGTGGGTAGATATGGCGCATTTTGCTGGTCTTGTTGCGGCTGGTTTGCATCCGAACCCAGTTCCGTATGCTGACGTGGTGACGACGACGATCCACAAGACCATCGGCGGTCCACGCTCGGGCATGATTCTGTCTCGTGATGCGTCTTTGGGGAAGAAATTGAACTCGGCAGTTTTCCCTGGTCAACAAGGTGGCCCGCTGATGCATGTGATTGCCGCGAAAGCAGTTGCATTGAAACTGGCTGCAACACCAGAATTCAAGGATCGCCAAGAGCGGACCTTGCGCGGTGCAAAGATTTTGGCGCAGCGCCTTGTTGAATCTGATGTTGCTGATAAGGGTGTATCGGTGTTGACCGGTGGCACAGATGTTCATTTGGTTTTGGTCGATCTGCGCAACCATGAATTAAATGGCCAAGAAGCTGAGGATTTGCTACACGAGATTGGTATTACTGTTAATCGTAATGCGATCCCGTTCGATCCGCGTCCACCGGCTGTCACTTCCGGACTGCGAATCGGTACACCTGCATTGGCTACTCGCGGTTTTGGCGATGCCGAGTTTACTGAGGTAGCAGATATTATCGCGGTGGCATTGCGTGATGGCCGAACGGCCGATATTGCGGCGTTGCGTGAACGCGTCAGTGCGTTGACTGATCGCTTCCCGTTGTACCCAGATTTAGATCAGACCCACTGAGAGGTTTACGCACATGACAATTCCGGTAAAAATGGATGGACGGGCCACTCTTGCACAGATCAAGGTGGAGATGCAGGAAAAGATTGCGCACCTTGATTCTGCTCCAGGTTTGGCAACTATTTTGGTTGGTCAAGATCCTGGTTCGCAGATGTATGTGAATATGAAACATCGTGATTGTGCGGAGATCGGTATTGAATCTATCCGGATAGATTTGCCGGAGGAGTCAACAACTGAAGATGTGCTGGCACAGGTGCGGAAGTTGAATGATGACCCGAAATGTAGCGGGTTTATTGTTCAGCTTCCGTTGCCACGACATATTGATACTCGCGCTGTGTTGGAAGCAATTGATCCGGTTAAGGACGTTGATGGTTTGCATCCAGTCAATATTGGTCGGCTTGCCAACGAAATCCCGGCGCCAGTTGCCTGTACTCCGATGGGGATTGTGGAGCTGGGCCGTCGTTATGGTGTGCAATGGGAAGGCGCGAATGTCTGTCTTGTTGGGCGCGGTACAACCGTAGGGAAACCGTTAGCCATTTTGCTTACTTCGCGTAGCATTAACTCCACGGTGGACGCATGCCATTCGGCGACTAAAAATTTGGCGGAGCATACTCGGCGCGCCGATATTATTATTGCCGCTGCAGGCGTTGCTCATATGATCACTCCCGATATGGTGCGTCCAGGTGCGGCCGTGTTCGATGTCGGAGTCTCTCGAGTCATCGATCCGGAAACTGGAGAATCTGTGATGGCTGGGGATGTAGATCCTGCAGTTTTTGACCTGGCTGGTTGGTATTCGCCAAATCCTGGTGGGGTTGGCCCGATGACTCGGGCGATGCTTTTGACGAACGTCGTCGATGCGCATGTCTCATATTTGCCCAAGTGAATATGACAAAGTGAAGCTGGAGAAAGAAATATGCTGATCGCAACGTGCAATGTTAACGGTATTCGGGCGGCTGTTCGTAAGGGGATGCAAGAGTGGATAGCATCGGCTAGTCCAGATGTTTTCCTGTTGCAAGAAGTGCGTGCGCCAGAGGAGCTCGTTCCGGAGCTCGTGGGTGATCATTATCAGATCGTTCAGCAGGCCTGTGAAATCAAGGGCCGTGCCGGGGTAGCTATTGCGGTGAAGAACGGGTTGGATATCGGTCGAGTCAGTATCGGTTTAGGTGCGGATTTACCGGATTCAGATCCAGATGCCGATGCGAGAACTGTTTGGGAACGCCCGAGCGAACCGCCTGTTGATACCGGGCGTTGGGTTGAAGTGGATATCCCGGAATATGGCACAACATTTGTTAGTGCGTATTTACATTCGGGCAATGCCACTGACGAAGCGAAAATGACAGCTAAGTATTCCCACCTTGATCGGGTAACTATGCGGCTCGAACAATTGCAACGCAATCGCCCTGCAGAGGTGCCCTATGTTCTGGTTGCTGGCGATTTTAATATTGTGCACACCGAACGAGACATCACGAACTGGCGTTCGAATCACAATCGGACCTCGGGCGTTTTAGATCCAGAAATCGCTTATGTTGACCGCTGGACGCGCGACTTAGGGTATGTTGATGTGCAACGTTCACTGATCGGGGATGACCAGGCCGAATACACGTGGTGGTCCCAGCGGGGTAAAGCGTTTGATAACAATGTTGGCTGGCGTATTGATTACCATTTGGCTTCGCCACAATTGGCTGAGCGTGCCCAATCGGTGCGAATTGACCGGGCTAAGTCATATGATCAGCGTTGGTCAGACCATGCGCCACTACTCATTACTTATGATATGGAGAAAGCATGAGTGACACTAGTGTGACTGCGCATCCTACTCTTATGGATCGGCTAAACGCAGTAATTGCTTGGGTTATGGAACTGCGCTTTGTCCGGGCTTTTGGACGGTACATGTGGGCGCGTGGATATCTTTTATCGGGCGGTATCGCTTATTCTGCTCTGTTCGCTATCGCAGGTGCGCTCACTATTGGTTTTACGACGTTTTTCTATCTTCTCGGTGGAAATAAGGACCTGCAACAAACACTGTTTGAGACTGTCAATGCATCATTGCCAGGTATTTTGAAGGTCGAGGGAAACGAATCGGGCCTGCTTGATCCACAGGATCTCATTATCGAAAACCCGATTAATCCCGCATCGATTATTTCGTTTTTTGTCTTGCTGTGGTCTGCTGCGTCGTTAATGACTGCGTTGCGCATTGCTATTTTAGGGATGTTTGGTATTACCTATCTACAACGTCCTTTTATCAAAGCGAAACTACTTGATATTTCCGGCTTTTTAATGATTGGTATCGGAGCCTTGACCACAGTGGCGCTAGTGACTGTCTCGACGCAACTTTCCGAGCATATCTTGTTGTGGCTAGATGTTTCTGGCACTGTAGGATCATTTTTCATTCAATCGTTACCCATTGCCATTGCATTAGTTGTTGACACGCTGATTTTCATGTTCTTGTTTAGTGTCATGTCTGGGGCTCATCCGCCGTTAAAAGACTTGGTGATAGGTTCATTCCTGGCTGGAATCGGATCATCAACCTTGCGTGTTTTGGGTACGACGGTGGTTTCCTCAGTGTCGAGTAATGCGCTTCTGGCTCCATTCGCAGCAATTATTACGTTGCTTATCTGGGTTAATTTGCTTGCCCAAGTGACACTGGTAGCTGCTGCCTTTGTTGCGAATCCGCCCAAACCTGGAGTACCGACTCGCTCCCAACTTGAACATTCAGAAGAGTACCCAAATTATGTGACTAAATCTGTTAAGCGTACCTTGGAGTGGAATTTTGATCCGATGACTGGTGTGGTTGCTCCGCATCCGACCGACACTATAGAGGAGAAGATTGCGCCACCGTGGACTGGCATGAGGGCCGCGTGGATGAAACGCAAGATTGCTCGTGCGGAGGAGAAGCTGGTAGATGCCCAAGCTCAGCTTAGTGACGTGCGGGATGCTTATGTGCAAGCTGCCTGGGACGCTTATAAGAAAAAGTCAGTTCCAACGACGTCGAGTGAATATGCACAAGCAGACCCACATGACGTGGGAGAGCGTTTAGCTCGGGACAGTGAAGAAAACTAGGTAGTGGGTGAGGGGCGAAGATGAGCTCGTTACATGCGATCATTCCAGCAGGTGGTGCCGGGACTAGATTATGGCCGATCTCGCGGTCTGGATCGCCGAAGTTTTTAAAGGATCTAACAGGTAGCGGTCAGAGCTTGCTACGCCAAACTGTTGAACGCCTTTCGCCGGTTGCTGGTTCGAATATTATGGTCGTTACTGGAGGCATTCACATTCCTCATGTGGTCCGTCAGCTTCCTGAACTAGATGCAGAACAGTTTATTGCAGAACCATCTGCACGTGATTCGATGGCAGCTATTGGATTAGCGACGGCGATTATCCGCCAACGTCATGGCAACGTTATTGTTGGCTCATTTGCTGCCGACCATATTATCAGTCAACCGCAGGCGTTCGTCAGGGCAGTCAACCAGGCGATGACGGCAGCTGAACGTGGCTATGTGGTAACTATTGGGATTAGCCCAGACTCCCCAGCAACAGGTTTTGGGTATATTCGTGCTGCAGATGAGGTTGATGGAGTAGCTGGCGTCTTCCAAGCAGCAGAATTTTTAGAAAAACCTGATGCTGATACTGCCAGGCGATATGTAGACAGCGGTCAATATCTGTGGAATGCAGGTATGTTTATTGCTCAGGCTGATGTACTTTTGACCGCGTTGGAATCCTTCCAGCCAAGTTTGGCTGAGGGTATTTCGCGGATTGCTCGCGCATGGGATACCACTGAACGCAGTAGCGTTCTTGAACATGAGTGGCCCGAATTAACAAAGATCGCTATTGACCATGCGATTGCCGAACCGTTGGCGTCCCGTGGTGGTGTTGCGGTAGTGCCCGTTCAGATGGGGTGGACAGATGTGGGAGACTTTGCTGCTGTTGACGATATGATCAGGGAGTCGCTTGATGATAATGAGCGTCATGGACTTGTTGTCCGGTCAAGCGATGGGGGACAGGCGCCCCCGGTGATAGCGGTTGATTCTCATGATGTGACAGTTTTTACGTATGATCGTCCTATCGCAGTAGTTGGCGTTAATGATGTCATCGTCGTCGATACCGGTGATGTGCTACTGGTGACTGCGAGTGAAGATGCACAACACGTGAAAAATGTTGTGGAACAACTACCGGAACACAATCTGACATCGTTGCAATAGCTTTTGAATGGGAGCTTTTCATAAGTTGCTTTAGTCTGTGAGAGCGGGCGTCAGTTAATAATGAGGTTCACTCGGCAATACGTTTCGGTCAGTATATGAGATGACAGACTGCTTAGGTAACCACGTTGCGGATGTCAAGAGGCATATTTGTGAGACACCAGCATTGAATGTAACGATTCGGTTACGAAACATCCAGAAAGTGAGCTAGAACATCTTATAGGGTGGCATGTCTGGCAATTCCAGCCTATTCTTAGTAGATGAACGGTTTTGGTGATTGAATACACCAAACTGGAAAACTAGATCAGGAGAAACTAGTGAAGAAATTCAAGTCTTTAGTTGCAGTTGCTGCAGCATCTGCATTGGCCCTCTCAGCATGTTCTGGTACGGACGGAAAAGATTCCGGTAAAGGCGGCTCGGCAGACGCGTCTGACTTTAAAGCTTGCCTCGTATCCGATGCTGGCGGTTGGGATGATAAGTCCTTCAACGAATCAGCCTACAACGGCCTGAAGGATTCCGAAAAGGAATTTGGCGTTGCTATTAACACCGCTGAATCAAAGGGTGATTCGGACTTCGGTCCAAACACTCAGACGATGATTGATGACGGTTGTTCCCTCGTTATCGGCGTTGGCTTCATGCTCGCGCCAGCAATTATGAAGGCAGCTGAGGAGAACCCAGATCTCCACTTCGGCCTCATCGATTCTGGTTTTGCCGATGCTGACGGCAATGCCGTTGAAATTTCTAACGGTCGCGCACTACTCTTCAACACCCAAGAAGCAGCATTCCTTGGTGGTTACGTAGCTGCCGGCGCTACTAAGACCGGTACCGTTGCTACCTTTGGTGGTGTACAGATTCCATCAGTAACCATCTTCATGGACGGTTTTGTCGATGGTGTTAAGGCATACAACGAGGCAAAGGGTACGGACGTCAAGGTTCTCGGTTGGGATAAGGAGACGCAGAACGGCGCCTTCACCAACTCCTTCGACGATCAGTCACTCGGTAAGTCCCAGGCACAGCAGTTCATTGAGCAGGGTGCGGACATCATCATGCCAGTTGCTGGCCCAGTTGGCCTTGGTGCAGCTGCTGCTGCGAAGGAAGCCGGAAACATCTTCATCGTCGGCGTTGATTCCGACTGGTATGTCTCGGCACCTGACTACAAGGACATCGTTGTTACCTCTGTTATGAAGGGTATCGGCGAATCCGTTAAGGCAGCCATCGAAGGCGCTAAGGACGGTAAGTACGAGACTGCTCCATACGTTGGAACCTTGAAGAACAAGGGCGTTTCTCTAGCTCCTTACCACGACTTCGATTCAGTTCTCTCTGATGATCTCAAGTCTGAAGTCAAGGAACTTGAAGCTAAGATCGCCTCTGGTGAACTTAAGATTGAATCGCCAGCAGCTAACTAATTTCGCGGTTTAGCTGATATGACGAATTAATGTAGGGACGTGGGGATCTTATTCTGTTCAGATTAAGATCCCCACGTTTCTTAGCATCTGACGTGGGGAAATAGAGTGCCAGCGTCAGAAAAATGCCTGTAAGCAAGGTATGATTATTGATACACAAAACTCAGATTGACTCGAAACTGAGAAACGAAAGGGGTTCAGCGTGAAGCTGGAGCTAAGGGGCATTACAAAGAGGTTTGGCCCTCTTGTAGCGAATGATCATATTGACCTCGTCGTTGAAGAAGGTCATATTCATGCGCTTCTCGGTGAAAATGGCGCTGGTAAATCAACACTCATGAATGTGTTGTACGGCCTATACGATCCAGATGAAGGCGAAATATTACTTGACGGGAAAAAGGTAAAGTTCGATGGGCCAGGCGATGCAGTCGCGGCTGGTATTGGAATGGTTCACCAGCATTTTATGCTGATTCCAGTATTTACCGTTGCTGAATCTGTGGCACTAGGATACGAACCTACCGGCACAGCTGGTCTGATTGATATTAAGGAAGCGCGTCAAACAGTTATCGATGTATCAAAGCAATTTGGTTTTGATCTCGATCCAGACGCATATATTGAAGATCTTCCAGTTGGCGCACAACAACGTGTAGAAATTGTCAAAGCGCTTTCGCGTGATGCAAAGATTTTGATTCTTGACGAACCAACTGCTGTGTTGACGCCGCAAGAAACAGACGAACTGATGGAAATCATGAAGCAACTTGCAGCTTCTGGTACATCAATTGTCTTCATTACCCACAAACTACGCGAAGTGCGTGCAGTAGCAGACGATATTACGGTTATTCGCCGTGGCGCTGTCGTCGGCACTGCGAGCCCGACGTCGTCAGAAACTGAACTGGCAACAAAAATGGTGGGTCGTCCAGTTATGCTTCAACTGGAAAAGGATGCGCCACAACTTGGTGAAGTCGGACTTGCTTTCAATGATGTCACGATGCTTAACGATAACGGTTCGCGCGTCCTTGATCATATTTCCTTTGAATTACGACGCGGAGAGGTTCTTGCTATTGCAGGTGTCCAAGGCAACGGGCAAACTGAACTCGCTGAAGCCGTCCTCGGTCTATTAGAGCCGGATCAAGGAACTATTACCCTTGACGGTGTCGAAATCCAAGGAAGTAGCGTTCGTAGCAATATTGATGCTGGTATCGGCTTTATTCCAGAAGACCGTTCCAAAGACGGCATGGTCGCTTCGTTCTCTATCGCGGAAAACTTGATTCTGGATCAGTATTTAAATACTCCTTATGCAAGTGGTCCAGCAATGCACCCACAAGTTGTTGCAGATAACGCGCATGAAAAAGTAGAAGAATTCGATATCCGAATCACCCGAATCACTGATCCGATCTCCACGCTATCTGGCGGAAATGCACAAAAAGTTGTGGTAGCACGTGAGCTTTCCCGTGACCTCCGACTCCTTGTTGCCAGCCAGCCAACCCGTGGTGTTGACGTAGGATCCATTGAATTTATTCACCGACGCATTATTGAAGCACGTGATGCCAGTACGCCAGTCCTTCTGGTGTCTTCTGAACTTGATGAAGTTGTGGCATTGGCAGACCGTATCGCAGTGATGTATCGCGGGCGCATCATTGGTATTGTTCCAGCAGATACTCCACGCGATGTACTTGGCTTAATGATGGCTGGCGTGCCACAAGAAGAGGCCCTAGCCTCAGCAGCTCAGTCTTCTGCAAAGGAAGGTGCACTCTCATGAGCAATAAGAAATCAACTCCGATTAGTGCTGGGACTTGGGCTAAGGCTATTGTCCATTCTGCTCCTCGTTCTGGCTGGCTAGTAGGTATTATTGCAATCCTGCTTGCTTTCGCCTTGGGAGCGATCCTCATCGTGATCACCGGAGCATCCGTCTTAGATGCCTACGTGGCCATGTTTAAAGGATCAATTTTTAATGCGGCCGCACTTAACCGTGGGTTTGCATATGCGATCCGCCCAATGATGGACTCGCTCTTTTTCGCTACTCCACTTATTTTGGCTGGTCTTGGCTTAGGCTTCGGCTTCCGGGCAGGTTTGTTTAACATTGGTGGCGCTGGCCAAATTATTTTTGGTGCTCTAGCTGCGATCTGGGTGTCTTTTAGCCTTGATCTTCCGTATGGCATCCACCTTATTGTGGCGCTGGTGGCAGCAGCTGTAGCTGGTGGTATCTATGCTGGTATCGCTGGATATTTGAAAGCAAAGACCGGGGCGAACGAAGTTATCGTCACGATCATGCTGAATTCGATTGCTACGCTTGCACTTTCCTATGTTCTATCGCTCGATTCGTGGCATCAGCCCGGACAGAACAACCCAGTCACACCAGTAGCTAGTGACACTGCGGCACTCCCAGCACTGCTTCCTACACCGTTTAAGATTCATTTTGGACTTGTCCTCGCTCTTATAGCGGTCTTTGTTTACTGGTGGATTTTGGAACGTTCTACCTTCGGTTTTGAAGTTCGTGCAGTCGGCGCAAATCCGAACGCTGCTCGTACAGCAGGAATGTCAATCGCTAAAGTCACGACATTGACAATGATGACATCAGGCATCTTTGCCGGTTTAGCTGGTGCAAATGAAGCTCTCGGTACGATGTATCAAGCCCATCAAGGCGTGACATCTGGTATTGCCGGAACAGTTGGATTCGACGCAATTACAGTTGCTTTGCTTGGCCGCAATAAGCCAATGGGAATTTTCTTCTCTGGTCTATTGTTCGGCGCGTTTAAAGCCGGTGGATATTCAATGCAGGCTCAAGGTGTGCCAGTTGATATGGTTCTCATTCTCGAATCAGTAATTGTTCTGTTCATTGCGGCTCCAGCACTGGTTCGTTGGATGTTCCGCCTGCCTAAGCCTGATGGCAAGAGCTTGCGCGAATACGCTGCAACATTAGGTGAGAATGTGTCACAACCAAAAACAGCTCACGCATCTGAGCAGGCGGAATCGGAGAATACCGCCTCAGATGAGCATGCATCTACCGGAAAGGGGGAGAAGGCATAATGGAAAGTCGTGGTTTACACAAAGTGACTCAAGCTAACACAGATCTTCCGAACATGCCCCAAGGCGAAGTCATTGGTAAAATCTCTTGGAAATTCCCAGTTACCTATGGACTAGCAACCCTGCTTGCCCTTTTCTTTGCCATGGGAGCAACTGGTGATGCCCGTCTGCGCCTGAATGACCGTGCATCATCAGTAGACATTCCTGATATCACCATTCCAGCAGTGACAACTTTGTGGGTATTCTTTGTACTCATTGCGCTGGCAACTGTGTGGTCAGTGATTTCTGCGCTCGGTCGTGGAAAATACGCCAAGATGGGAAGCATCTTAGACAAAGTTTCCACCATTATTGTGGCTGTCTTGACCATTTTTAGTTTCTTGATTTTCGCCGGTGGCGGCTCAGCAGGTGCAATTACACTAACATCAACTCTCGGTATCACTGTTGCTATCTCAACTCCGTTGATTTTCGGCGCATTGTCCGGTGTAGTGTGTGAGCACGTTGGCGTCGTTAACATCGCTATCGAAGGTCAGCTACTCGTTGGTGCTTTCGTCGGTGTTATGGCAGCCTCCTTCTTTAAGACACCATACATGGGCTTGCTTGCGGCCCCGCTTGCCGGTGCACTAGTAGGCTCCTTGCTGGCATTGTTCTCAGTCAAGTACGGTGTAGATCAGATTATCGTTGGTGTTGTGCTCAACGTGCTCTGCCTAGGTTTAACAACCTTCTTCTATGGCACACTGATGTCTGATAACGCAGAAATCCTCAATACCAATCAGTACTCGCTGCCATCGATTAGAATTCCGCTACTTGCTGAGATTCCAGTGGTTGGTCCAATGCTGTTTGACCAAACAATTTTGGTCTATATCATGTATGTTGCTGTTGCTCTCCTGACGGTATTCCTTTACCGCTCGCGTTGGGGTTTGCGGATGCGAGCATGTGGTGAGCACCCACGCGCAGCTGACACAGTAGGTATCAACGTCAACCGTACTCGTATTCGTAATACGATCTTCGGTTCGGCAATTGCTGGTCTTGGTGGTGCGTTCTTCACCATCGGGCAAGGATTAGCATTCACCGACAACATGTCCGCTGGAAACGGCTATATTGCGTTGGCTGCTATGATTCTCGGTAAATGGCATCCGGTAGGTGCACTTGGTGCAGCAGGAATGTTTGGTTTTGCTAAAGCAGTTGCATTGCTGATGCCAAACCTTCATGGCGGAATTCCATCCCAGCTAGTGAACATGATTCCGTATATCATCACGATTATTGCAGTGGCTGGCTTCGTCGGGAAGTCGCGGCCACCAGCTGCAGAGAATATTCCGTACATTAAGTAAACAATTTGTGGATCGGTGGGCCGGCTAAGCCGGCCCACCGCATTCATTCAACAATGAAAGGAGTCGAAATGCCTGAGATTAACTGGGATGAACTCAAAGATCTTGCTATTGAGGCAATGAAAACTGCCTATGCGCCGTACTCTGGTTATCCAGTGGGCGCTTCCGCATTGGTTGATGATGGCCGTCTCGTATCCGGTTGTAACGTGGAAAACGCTTCTACCGGTCTTGGAACCTGCGCTGAAAATGGTCTTGTCTCAATGCTGCACCGCACCGGCGGTGGCCGGCTCGTTGCATTCTACTGCGTTAACGGTAACGGCGATGTTATCGTTCCCTGTGGACGTTGCCGGCAATTACTCTACGAACACGGTGGCCCAAATTTACTCGTGACAATGCCGTCAGGAATCATGCGGATGGATGAGGTCCTTCCGCAAGGATTTGGACCAGCAGACTTAGCTCTTGTAGCCACAAGTCAGATAACAATTGATACTCCGTACGCACTTCGGGAAAGTGATGCGGAAAAGGAGAAGAAGGACAAATAATGGCAGAAAAGTTTGATGTAGTTGACGTAATTCGTGCTAAGCGCGATCATAATAAACTCTCCAAGGCTGAAATCGATTGGACAATTGACGCCTATACCCGAGGAGTTGTTGGAGACGAACAGATGGCTGCGTTAGCGATGGCTATCTTCCTCAACGGTATGGATCGCGAAGAAATCGCTCAATGGACCCATGCAATGATTGAATCGGGGGAGCGCATGGACTTCTCCGCTCTAGGCCGTATCACGGCAGATAAGCATTCTACTGGTGGTGTAGGCGATAAAATCACCTTGCCACTAGCCCCACTTGTTGCAGTTTACGGGGTGGCTGTGCCCCAACTATCTGGCCGTGGTCTCGGACATACTGGAGGTACACTCGATAAGCTTGAAGCTATTCCCGGATGGCGTGCGGCGCTATCTAACGAAGAAATAATGCACCAGCTTGGTCTGGAAGGTCCCGGAGCGGTTATTTGCGCAGCCGGATCCGGTCTAGCACCAGCAGATAAGAAACTCTATGCCCTGCGCGATATCACCTCAACAGTCGATTGTATCCCGCTGATTGCCTCGTCGATTATGTCTAAGAAGATTGCAGAAGGCACGCATTCACTAGTCTTAGACGTTAAGGTCGGTTCAGGCGCATTTATGAAGGATCTTGCCAAGGCACAAGAACTAGCACGAACCATGGTAGATCTAGGTACTGATGCTGGCGTGAAAACCACAGCACTTTTGACAGACATGTCCACCCCTCTTGGATTGAAGATCGGTAACGGACTAGAAGTAGAAGAATCCGTTGAAGTACTTGCCGGTGGTGGCCCAGCTGACGTCGTCGAACTAACTATTGCCTTGGCACGTGAAATGCTCACTGCCGCTGGACAACCCGATGCCGACGTCGAAGAGGCCCTTAAAGACGGCCGTGCTATGGACGTGTGGCGCAAGATGATTAAAGCTCAGGATGGCGATCCGGACGCGCCAATGCCAGTTGCTAAACATACCCATGATGTTATTGCACAATCTGACGGTGTTCTATCTACCCTCGATGCCTTGAGTGTAGGTGTTGCTTCCTGGCGCTTGGGTGCCGGTCGAGCATTTAAAGAAGAACCAGTTCAGCTCGCTGCTGGTATTGAGCTATTTGCCAAGCCAGGTGACGAAGTCAAGAAGGGTCAAAAGCTCATGACTCTGCATACTGATGATGAATCGCGTATCGAACGAGCACTCGCTTCCCTCGAAGGCGGTATCGAAATCGGTGGCGCCTATAAAGAACGTCCATCAGTTGTTCTAGACCGTATCTCATAACGAAAGAAACAAGTAACATAGGCAAGGAAAGCATTTCTTGCTAAGAAAAGGAGAAATCGTGGCAACACGTGAAGAAGTTGCAGGCATCGTAGATCACACGCTACTCAAGCCAGAAGCAACCATGGAAGATGTGAAGAAACTTGTTGAAGACGCGAAGGCACTTGGTACTTATTCAGTGTGCGTATCACCGTCGATGCTGCCACTTCCAGAAGAAATTGAACTAGGCGATGTCAAACTCGCTGTCGTTTGTGGTTTCCCATCAGGTGCGGTCGCATCAGAAATTAAAGCAACCGAAGCTGCACGTGCGGTAGCTGCTGGTGCTGATGAAGTCGATATGGTCATCAACATTGGTTTAGCTAAGGAAGGCGCTTGGGAAGAGCTCGAATACGATATTGCTGTTGTTCGAGATGCTATCCCATATGCAGTGCTGAAGGTAATTATTGAATCTGCTGCACTCACTGATGAAGAAATCGTCAAGGCATGTGAAGCTTCGATGAATGCTGGCGCAGACTTCGTCAAGACTTCTACCGGTTTCCACCCAACAGGTGGTGCGTCAGTTCACGCCGTTGAAGTGATGAAGAAGACCGTTGGCGACGAGCTGGAAATCAAGGCATCTGGTGGAATTCATGATGGCGAGTTCGCACTTGAACTGATGAAGGCAGGCGCTACTCGTCTAGGTTTGTCCGGTACGAAGAAAGTCCTTGACACACTTCCTGAGTGAGTAGTGGGCTCAACGTAGCATCAGGTAATAGCGCAAGCTGTGAGAATCCTAGTCACAGCTTGCGCTATTCCTTTTAATACTGACATTAATGCTCACATCAGCCGTTAGAAGATGCTATGACCATAGTAAAATTCTGTGGGTTCGCCAGACGGTATCTAGCGAACCCACAGAATTTAGAGCTGTATAAGCTGGAGATAGGGTTTTAGTCTAGTTTGAGAACATCGCCCATCTCGGTCTTAAACTGCGCGAGACGAGTGGCAGCGATGCTTCGTACTTCGTTAATATCGCGGCCATCTAACGGCACGATAACTTCGAGGTAGCACTTGACCTTTGGCTCTGTTCCAGAAGGACGAACTATTGCACGATCGCCAGCTTCGGTACGCAGTACCATCGCATTTGTTGGCGGAAGCTGATCGGTGCCATGTGAAAGGTCAACCACTGAGGTGACCGGCGATCCAAGGAGTACCGTTGGTGGGTTTTGCCGAACCTTGTCCATCGTTGCTGGGATAATTGATAGGTCTTCGACGCGGATTGTTACCGGTCCGGTCAGGTAGAGCGAGCCGATAGTGGTGGCAATACGATCGAGTTCATCGCGCAGTCCCTTTCCTTCGCTCTTGAGTTGGGCTGCTGTTTGGGCAATCAAGAGTCCAGCGGATAGGCCGTCCTTGTCCTTGACGTGTGTTGGATCAACACAGAATCCGATGGCTTCTTCATATCCGAAGATAATATTGTGTGCGCGTGAGATCCATTTGAAGCCGGTCAGAGTTGCTTCGTAGTCTAGACCATGATGGTGCGCAATTTGTTCGAGTAATTGCGAGGAGACGATCGAGTTAGCTAGTGTGCCGGTTGTGCCTTCGCGGGCGATACGAGCAGCGATTTGTTCGCCTAAAATTGAACCGATTTCGTCGCCAGACAGTTGCGTCCATACGCCATTGACTGGAATGGCAGCTGAGGCGCGGTCGGCATCAGGGTCAGACGCGATAACGAGGTCAGCATTTTCTTTTTCGGCTAACGCGATAGCGATATCTAGGGCACCGGGCTCTTCAGGGTTGGGGAAAGAGACGGTGGGGAAATCTGGATCTGGGGTGTTTTGTTCCGCGACTTCGACGACGTCAGTAAAGCCAGCATCCGCCAATACACGACGCATGATTTGTGCGCCGACGCCGTGCATTGCAGTGTAGACGATTTTGAGATCGCGTGGGGTATCTGGGCTGATAGTTGCAACTGTGGTAGATACGTAAGTATCGATGAAGTCTTCGCCAATAGTTTCCCAGCCTGATTCTGCTAAGGCGATCTCGTCTGCTGGTGGTGCAGCCTTAATATGGGCAGCGATTTCGGAATCGACTGGTGGTACGATTTGTGATCCCCGGCCGTTTTCGTCGATTGCGCGTCCACCAGTATAGACCTTATAGCCGTTATCTTTAGCTGGGTTGTGTGAAGCGGTAACCATCACGCCAGCTTCGGCGTTGAAATGGCGGACGGCAAATGCAAGAACTGGTGTTGGCAGGGCACGTGGCATGATTTTTGCGCGTAGGCCAGCAGCAGTGACGATTGCGGCAGTGTCGGCGGCGAAATCAGCTGAGTTGTAGCGGGCATCGTATCCGATGACGACGAGGGCATCGTCACCAACTTTTTCTTTTAGCCATGCGGTTAAGCCGTAGGCAGCACGGCGCACGACGGCGCGGTTCATGCGATAAGGGCCACCTGCCATGGAGCCGCGTAGGCCGGCAGTACCAAATTCGAGGAACCCTTGGAAACGATCTGCAAGTTCAGTTTGGGCGGCTTCATCGCCGTTTTGTGCCTGCTTGAGAAGTTCCGCAACTTCATTGGCTGTTTTTTCATCAGGATCGTGAGCAATCCACTCTTCGATTTCAGCGACGTTGTACGACATAATTCTCCTTAAATAATGGCAATGTGAATTGATGGTTTTATAGCACGGTAGTGGAAATGCGTTCGATAATATCGGCGAGTAGACGGGAAATCCGTGGCCCAGCGGCAGCTCCAGCTTCGAGCACTTCTTTGTGATTGAGTTTTGTTGGGGCAAAACCAGCAGCATGATTTGTTACTAATGAAATTCCGAGAACTTCGAGGCCAGCTTCTGCCGCAGCGATTGTCTCTAGCGCGGTAGACATTCCTACGAGGTCCCCACCAAGCACACGTGCCATCTTGACTTCAGCGGGAGTTTCATAGTGTGGACCAGGGAATTGGGTATAGACGCCTTCTGGCAGACTTCCATCTACTTCATGCGCGATAGTACGCAGACGTGAGGAGTAGGCATCAGTGAGGTCTACGAAGTTTGCCCCTTCAATAGGCGAGGTGCCAGTGAGGTTGAGGTGGTCTTTGATGAGGACAGCAGTTCCTGGGCCCCACTCTGCAACGGTAGAACCGCAGCCATTAGTTAAGATGCACACGCGTGCACCGGCAGCAGCAGCGGTACGAACACCGTGGGCGACTGCACGCACGCCTTTGCCCTCGTAATAGTGTGTGCGGGCACCAAGCACCAATGCGTGATGTCCGGAAGCGAGTTTGATTGAAGTTATTTTTCCGCCGTGACCTGCAACAGCAGCGGCGTGAAAGCCAGGAATGTCAGCGGCGTCAATATCAGCAACAATATCGCCGATAAGTTCGGCGGCTCCACCCCAGCCAGATCCGAGTGTCAGAGCAATATCGTGGCGTAAAACGCCGGTGCGTTCCGCAATCACTGAGGCTGCTTGAGCGGCTAATTCGTGCGGAGTTATATCTGTATTTAACATAGGAGAATTCTACCAAAAACCCGGCTTAGATAGGGGTGTGACCAGCACCCAACAAAGGTGAGAGTAGACTATAGTCATGACGTCATCTGGAAATATTCCACATGCCCAAACTGGCGCTCTTAGTTCACAGGTGTCTAGCACAGTTACTGATTTAACTCGTGCAGAAGATGCTTTGCGTGGGATCGGGCCGGCAATTGCCGTCTATGGCTCGGCTCGTATCAGTGTAGGGGATCCGCGCTATAAGCTGGCGTATCGTGTAGGGCAACTGTTGGGCGCCCAAGGACTAGCAATTGTTACTGGCGGTGGTCCGGGAATAATGGAAGCTGCCAATCGAGGCGTGAAAAACAGCGGTGCTCTGTCAGTGGGATTGGGGATTGAGATCCCTCAAGAGGTGACGTCGAATGAGTATCTGGATGTTGGATTAACATTTGACTATTTTTATACTCGCAAAGTCGCGATGGTCAAACACGTGTTAGGTGCGGTTGTTTTTCCTGGCGGTTTTGGCACAATGGATGAGCTTTTTGAAGTATTAACCCTAGTTCAAACGGGGAAATTGCTGAACTTTCCGATCATCTTGGTTGGGACAGATTATTGGCATGGTTTGATGACGTGGATGGACCAGACGATGCTTGGTGAACAAATGGTTTCCCCTGGCTATAATGGCCTTTTTTCGGTAGTTGATGACGCAGAGGGAGTAGTGCGTGCCTTGCATGCTGCTCATGTGCTAAGCCAAGAGAGTTAATCTGTATTTTTACTCCCTAAGCCTAGTGGGATGCATTATTATAGTGTATATCAGCCTAGTTGACTTACGAGAGGAGGTCTCATGGCTGCGATGAAACCCCGCACTGGTGATGGTCCGCTTGAAACGGAGCGATCAAACCATGGTACTGTCTTGCGCATCCCACTCGAGGGCGGCGGGCGTATGGTCCTTGAGCTTCATGACGAAGAATTACAAGAATTACTAGAAGTTGTTCAACAAGCAGTTGCTGAGCGTAGTTAGAGCGACTAAGTATGAACGGTCAAGTCGGCGACACAGTGTTTGTGTTGCCGACTTGAGTCATAGTGGTGACGGTATATCTAGCTATGTGTTAGCACTACGTGTGCCTAAATGGGTGTGTATCAGTCTCTGAACCCGGCAGATATCGTCGGGTATGTCGATATCTGCGCTGAAATGTTCGTCGTCGGTAACGATAGCTAAGTCCAATGCTCCTAAAACTTTACGGGCGGAACAACCGTGTGGGTTTTCCGGCAGTGCCCGGGCAAGTGCGGTCACATCATAGACGCCGATAAGATAGTTCAGGCGTCCGTCCCACTGGCATATTGCACCATCGCGTTCGGTGGCGTGCGATAAAAGCCGGGGGAGAAGTAATGGGGCAAGAGGTGCGTCGCCAGTGAAGATGGCGATGCGTTCGCAACCAGTATCTGGATAGTTTTTATTTGGATACAGATATGTCAGCCCGACAGATATTCCGGCTACCGGACCACCGAATGGCGGATCTTCCAGTGTTTGAGGCATGCCAGGTGGGAGACGGTGATCAGGGGCAGTAACTGCAATGGTGCGAGTGTGGCCGACGCTATCATCAAGAGCTTGCAGACTATAGTCGAGTAGAGTTTTGCCTTCGAGGGTGAGGAGTGGTTTGACGACGCCGTTGAGTCGTTTTCCGTGTCCACCGCCGAGGAAGATGACGCCGGTGAGGGGCATTTTAGTCGGCAGTTGGGAAGTTACGAGCGAGTTCTTCGAGTCGTAAACTGAGATCGTCTGGGTTTGCCCCGGTAGTAGCTGCTGCGTAACCGACAAGGAAAGCAGTCAGTGGTGCTCCGGGCCGTGACGGACCGTGTGCGACGGTTGAAATGAGTTGTAGTAGTGGTTTTTTGTGATCTGCGATGAGTTGTGGATCGAGTTCTAGTTCGGCATTAACTGCGCTGAGCCAGGCTTCCATTTGGGCCATTTTTGCGGGGTCATCTTTACGCGTCATGAGAATCTTCTTTCGGGTTTTGCGATGGGCGGGATGGGTTGTTTGTGGTCTCGTTGAGCCACAATTGCATTTCTTCGGCAACAGCTTGGCGGATCATGGATCGTGGATCGAGTTGTGCCGGATTGAGTTCGGAAAGTGTGGTGTTGACATCGTTGAGGCTAGATTTGTCAAGAGCGCGTAATTCTGCGGTGTATTCTCGCATTTGTGCGGACCAGCCACGCATTTTTGCGAGGCCTTGTTGTAGCCAGACTATTGCTTGAGCGGCTCGAGTTGGGCCTAGAACAATAACACCGACGATGAGCACAACAATAAATTCGGCGCCATTGATTCCGAACATTGTTTGCTTCCTTTCTTATGGTGTCTTTGAAGATGAGGTTAGCATATCGTGCAAGGCGCGTGTTCGGCGTAGGTAGATCCGTCCGTCGTCGGATAGTTTTGCTAGCTGCCATGGTGGTATCAGGCTCATGAACGTGTTCATTGCTAGTTCGGGTGAGGTAGTCATATCGGTTTCGAGCCACGAGGAAATAATGACAACTGTGTTGTGTACTTGCTGCTCAGTTGCCATGGTTATCCACAGTGGCGTAAGGGGTTCTTCGTTGTGTGTGACGAAGCCGAGAACATAGCTGGAGATAGCTTGGCGGAAGTATGTAGTGAGGTAGCCCAGGGTGGCTGATTCAGGTTTTTCTAGGAAAACCTGCCGGTAGATAGCGTTATGGGTGCGAACGTGTTTGAGTAAGTCAATATAGATATCACGCCAGCGGAGTAGGTATTGGTTTGATTCGTCGTGGATAAGAGTTGAAATTCGGGAGAAGTTAGGCGATATTTCCGCGATAAGAATAGTCGCGAGGAGCTCTGCTGGAGTGGTGGCATGAGCGTAGAAGGTGCCCCGTGAGACGCCGGCAGCTTTGGTTAGTTCCGCAATGGTGATGTCGTCTGGGCGTTTGTGTGTGGTGAGGTTGAGTATGGCTTCGCGTAAAAGGATACGTGAGCGTAAATAGCGTGGGTCTTGAGTGTTTGTTGACTGCGGTGTCACACATTTTCCTTCACTGCTGAGCGTTATTCGGTAATGGGTTAATTATATGTTAACCGGCATGAATGCGTAACGAATGGGATATCTGGCGAAGCGGATGGGTCTAAAGGTCTTTTCGAAAGGTGGGGCTTGCGTAAAGATACTAGATTTAGCGCGACTTTCATTGCGTTAATTGACAGGCGTCCAGTTGAGGACCTTTGTCCTATTGAACGGGTGTTCATTACTCCTACTATCGCAGTAACTGGGGGACAATTATGCCCGCGAAAATAACGGAAAAAGAGGAGGTTCTCATGGTGGATAAAACCGAGAATCGCGAGGGTGCGTTCGATATTTCACGTCGGTCATTCCTGAAGTGGTCAGGTGTGGCTGCCGGTAGCGCAACCCTCGTGGGAGCAGGTGGGTCAGCATGGCTGGGATCATCTGCGCATGGAGCTGAAAAAAACGATTCAAAACTCATTTGGTCGGCTTGTACCGTTAACTGTGGTTCGCGGTGCCCAGTTCGTCTGGAAGTTAAAGATGGCACGGTTGTTCGTGTTTTGCCAGATGATACCGGAACTAACGAATTAGGTAACCAATCCGTGCGAGCATGCGTTCGCGGGCGTTCGATTCGCCACCGGATTTACAATCCAGACCGGTTAAAGAAGCCACTCAAGCGCAAGCCGGGTACTAAGCGTGGCGAAGGTCAATGGGAAGAAATCTCATGGGAGCAAGCACTCGATGAGATTGCTGCCAAGATGAAAGAAATTAAAGACAAGTACGGCAACGAAGCTTTCTACGTTAATTACGGTACCGGCACGCTTGGCTCGGTAGTCTCGACGTCGTGGCCGCCAGACGCAACCGCATTTGCTCGGTTGCTTAACTGCTGGGGTGGCTATCTTGACCACTATTCAGACTATTCCACCACTGAAATTACCTCGGCATATCCGTATTTCTACGGTAGCTGGTTTGGGTCAAATTCCCTTGACGATGCCGCGAACGCCAAACTCCAAGTGATGTTTGGAAACAATCCATTAGAAACGCGTATGTCTGGTGGCGGATTAACATTCGTGTCACAGCAAACTCGTAAGAAGTCAGGCGTGCGAACGATCGTTATTGATCCACGTTATTCGGAAACCGCCTTGGACCTAGCTGACGAGTGGATCGCACTGCGTCCAGGCACTGATGCGGCTCTTATTGCTGGCATGATTTGGGTGATGTTGAAAGAAAACCTTCATGACCAGCAGTTCCTAGATACTTACTGTGTGGGCTTCGATGAAGATCATATGCCCGAAGGTGCTCCAGCAAATTCTTCTTACCGTTCCTACATTGAAGGTAAGAAGGATGGCGTTGAAAAGACGCCAGAATGGGCCGCAGATATCACTGGTGTTCCCGCTGATGTGATTCGTCGACTCGCTCGCGATATTGCAGGCGCTAAGCCATGTGCGATCACCCAAGGTTGGGGGCCACAGCGTCATGCTAATGGTGAGAACACTGCACGGGCTATCTTCCTGCTGTCCTGTGTGACCGGAAATATTGGTATTGCAGGCGGTGGTAACGGTGCCCGTGAATCCTCGCCAGGTTTGCCAATCAAGAAACTTTTAACTGCGAATAAGCCAAATCCATCGATGAAGATTATTCCAGTCTTCGCCTGGTTGGATGCTATCGAGCACGGTCCGCAAATGAACACGTTTAATGCTGGCGTGATGGAAAAGCCTAAAGAAGGCGTTCGTGATTTCAAGGTCCCGGTTGACGAAAATGGCAACCCAACGAATACTCAACTTGATGTGCCTATCAAGATGGTCTGGCAATATGGCGGTAACTCAATCGTCAATCAGACTGGTGATAACAATAAGTCTGTTGAGATTTTGCAAGACGAATCTAAGTGCGAACTCATTGTTAACTGCGATATTCAGATGACCGTCTCTTGCCGTTATTCTGACTATGTCTTGCCGGGTACATCTGCAGCTGAAGAATTTGATTTGCATCCGGGAGAAAATGCCAGCCCGATGGCTTACGGTATTCTTTCTTCGCAAGCGATCAAACCTCTTTACGAGTGCAAGGACGTTTACACCATTTGTGCTGAATTAGCGCAACGCCTAGGAGTGGAAGAGGAATTCACTGAAGGTAAAGATCGGGAAGGCTGGCTACGCGAAGCTGTGGAAAAGGCACGTGCCAAAGATCCAGAGTTGCCTACATACGAGCAGTGGCGAGAAATGGGGATCTTCCGCAAACTGGCTGGTCCGGTCGTTTCGATGGAAGACTTCCGGGAAGACCCAGTAGAAAATCCGCTTGATACACCATCTGGAAAGATTGAAATCTATTCTCAGCGCCTTGAGCGTATGGCAGAAAAGTGGACTTTTGATGATTTCCGAGATTCCAAAGAAGGCGATAAGCTCGTTCCACTTCCAGAATATGTCCCCACGTGGGAAGGTGCACTGGATGCGCGCGATTCACAGTATCCGATTCAGCTGATTGGACACCATTTCAAGGCGCGCACGCACTCAACCTACGGAAACGTTGACTGGCTACGTGAAGCCCATATCCAAACTATTTGGATCAACCCAATTGATGCGCAAGCTCGGGGTATTAAGAATGGCGATCAAGTCTTTGCTTTCAATGACCGCGGTACGGTTAAGATCGAAGCCAAGGTCACGGAACGTATTGCTCCCGGTGTCGCTTCGTTGCCACAAGGTGCATGGTTCACCCCTGTGCCAACATCTGAAGTTGCTCCACCGAAGGAAGCCAATCAAAATGTGCCGGTAGATATTGGTGGCAATACTAATACGTTGAGTGCATTGCATCCGTCACCGTTAGCCCGTGGCAATGCAGTACACACTGTCACTGTTGAAATTAAGAAGGCCTAGGAGGATCAATCATGGCTGAAGATTACACAAAAGAAGGCGCCCAATACGGCTTCCACTTTGATCAGTCGCTGTGCAATGGTTGTAAAGCCTGCCAGATTGCTTGTAAAGATAAGCATGATCTTCCAGTAGGAATCACCTGGCGTCGCGTTGTCGAATATTCGGGTGGTTCATGGCAAGTTCATGGCAATACTTTCGAGCCCAACGTATTTGCTTATTACACCTCAATTTCATGTAATCACTGCGAAAATGCGGTGTGCATGGAGGTTTGTCCGACGACGGCGATGAGCCGACGCCCGGACGGTACTGTATATGTTGATGAATCGAAGTGCGTGGGTTGTCGATACTGTCAGTGGGCTTGTCCATACGGTGCTCCGCAGCTCAATTCGGAAACTGGACATATGTCTAAATGCGATTTGTGCTACGACTACCGTTCCGAAGGAAAAGATCCAGCCTGCGTAGCAGCTTGTCCATCACGCGCCCTTGATTGGGGTCCAATCGATGAATTGCGTGAAAAGTATGGGGATACTGATTCCGTCGCTCCACTGCCGGATTCATCGATTACCAAACCACATCTTGTTATTACACCGCACCGTGATGCTCAAGCATGGGATTCCGGCACCGGTCAGATTACAAACCCGAAGGAGATCTGATGAATATCCACGAATTACCCATGATTATCTTCACCGTCGTGGCGCAAATGTCGGTGGGAGCTTTTTGGGCACTCGGCGCTATTCAATTGCTGGGTAGATATCGGAAAATTTCTGTGGCGGCAATCGATCGGATTACCGATGTAGCAATGTATGCGGTTGGGCCGCTCCTCGTTGCTGGATTTTTTGCCGCGTTCTTCCACTTGAATGACCCATTCCATGCAATTTTCACGATGAATAATATTTTTTCATCGTGGTTGAGCCGTGAGCTATTTGCTGGTGTCTTATTCGGTGGTTTCGGTGCCGCTTTTGCAATCTCGCAATGGTTCAACTGGTTTACTCGTGGATTGCGTGAAATCCTGGCGATCCTTACTGCGCTTTCTGGATTATTCTTGCTTGTGTCAATGAGCGGAGTCTATTACTCGACAATTACTATTCCAGCTTGGAATAACTTCACTGTTCCAGTCTTCTTCTTTGCTTCGACCTTACTTACTGGCCCGTTGGCAGTAGCCTTGGCATTGTTGGTCGTCTGGACGCGAGATCCGCTTGGGAAGATACGTAAAGATAAAGCAGAAGCATTTAACGAGGATCTTATTTCGCTCTTGCGTTCCGCGCTTCAAGGACTAACTGCGGTTGCAACCGCAGCTGGTGTGGTTATCTTTATTACCTACCCCATGTACCTTCTGACGTTGGTACATGGTGGCCCGGCAGCAGAACATGTAGCTTCGGAAATATCCTTCAGCTTCTTGTTGTGGCGCTTGTTGCTTCTTGGAGTAGCAGTAGTCATTTCAGGCGTTTTTGCTTTCAACCAAGCGCGGATGTCTGCAATACCCAATAGAATATTGATTGCTGTTATTGTTGCTGCGTTCGTGCTAGCTGTTATTTCCGAATTTATGGGACGCTCAATTCATTACGATGGTCTGTGGCGTGCCGGGCTGAACACCTGGCAAACCATCACTGGATAATCTTTATGAATGCTTGATGTAACGTGAGCTGGGAAAGACCTTCCCAGCTCACGTTTGGTTTTGTTAGTGTGCCAGTGGCAATGCAATTCGCACTGACTCGAGGTAGCCTTACCCTAGACCCATATTTAAGGAGAAAATCTGTGCTTAGCCCAGCAGAGTATGATGCTTTTGCCGCCGCTTTTACCGTCTTAGGGCGGTTACATATCCAGCCCGCTGACGGTCAAACGCGATCCGATGTTATCGGGCTACTTCATCAGTGGCCACTTGATTCCGCTTTATCGCAGTATAGCTCCCGCGGTCTAGAACTTTTGGCTGAATCGGCCCAGCGTGCAGAGAACGATGACGCGATCATCACTGATCAAGACACCCTCTACGGCATTTCTGCTTCGGCGAAAGTACCCCCATACGAATCCGTACACTGTGGGCAAGATCGTCTTGTTTTTGATAGGCAAACTCTAGAGGTGCGCCAAGAATACGCCAAGCTCGCACTTCAAGCGCCAAAATATAACACTGAGCCAGACGATCACATAGGTCTAGAACTCGATTTTTTAGGTAGGTGTTGTATAGCGGCACTTGATGGTCACGATATGGCGCAAGAACTTGCTGTCTCGTTTACCAAGGAGCATATTGTTACCTGGATGCCCGCTATGTTAGCTCACGCATCTCAGGAAGCTACTACCGCGTGGCTACGCGGAGTTATTGCCTTAACTCAAGGCGCACTAGAGACTTGGTTTACCGCAATCGGCCTAACGTATCCACATGAGTGATGCTGTTGCTACCTTACTGCGTTGGCTAGCAGCTCAAGAACCTGGTAGCCATGTCATTATTTCATGTGCTCATGCTCAGCCTATTCAGCCAAAGCGGCATGTGATTAGCGTTGTATGGAATGAGTGCCTAGCTCATGCCTCTGACGGAGTAGTTGCCCAGATGCTTGCGGTGGGAGCACATACGGTATATGTCCATCCGTGTCCTGAGAACCTCAGCGCACTCGAACATAAAATTGCTATCTGGGAAAGTCTTACCCCTGAGCGTGTGTGCCGCTACGAGGCATCCGATAAACGACGATTGCGTGCTGGAACTACACTGAAGCTCAATGACATGCCGTTACCTCGCCGTGCAATTTTAGGCCTGAGCATCTCATGTCCGCTTGACTTAACAAGTGATGATCAAGAACGCACTTTAGCGGCGCTGGTTTTATTAGGAGTCAGTGACCTTGATGCATTGCCACTTCATGCGCCACTTGGTATTGAACTTCAGGCCACTGGGTGCACAATGTGTGGGGTGTGCGTTAAAGCTTGTCCTCATGACGCGTTGAATATTGCTGGCGCTAGTCCAAGCAGCACAAGTAAAGATACTTTGTGGCACAATCACAGAGCATGTCGTGGATGCTTGTCGTGTGTGGACTTATGCCCGGTTGACGCATTAGAAGTTACTGGTCCGTCGTCGTGGTCTACGCTTACTACCAAACCACAACAGCAACTAGTGAGCCGTCAAACTCGCGCATGTGTGCAATGTGGAGCAACATTTGTTACTCGCGATACTGAGCTGTGTCCGTTGTGTACTTATCGTCAAGACCATCCTTTTGAGTCAGTACCAATGGAGCTTATGCGTTCACTGATTGGCGAAAATCTGGACTAGGTTTCCGGGACGTACTCGCGTATGGTTTGAAAGATAACTGTCACCCTAGTAGTGTCAGGTATCTCTAGATGGATATGGGGGTATTGTGGTTTACCAGCAGCCTGAGCCGTTGCCACGTATGTTACGCGATCAATACGGTCGTAGCGCGCGCGATCTTCGCGTATCGTTAACTGACCGATGTAACTTGCGATGCCAGTACTGCATGCCAGAAGAAGGGTTGCCGTTACTCCCACTGACGAAGATACTTTCTGATGATGAAGTTATTCGCATGGTTCGGATCGGCGTTGAACTTTTGGGAATCACCACAGTGCGTTTTACCGGCGGAGAACCATTACTCCGTAAAGGCCTTGAACGAATCGTTGAAGAAACTGCGAAACTTGATACTGTCGATGGGGGCCACCCGGATATTTCTTTAACAACAAATGCTTTAGGTTTGGCACATCGAGCCCAGGCATTGCGTGATGCGGGACTTAGGCGAGTCAATATTTCCTTAGATTCTTCGTCGCAAGAAGAATATTTTTCGCTTACTCGTCGCGATCGGTTTCAACACGCCCTAGACGGGATTAGGGCCGCAGTCTCGGCTGGGTTATCGCCGGTGAAGATTAATGCAGTAGTGATGCCAGGAGTCAATGACCATTCTGTTGGTCAGCTGCTGAGTTTATCATTGCGCTTAGGGGCACAGCTACGGTTTATTGAATATATGCCTATTGGTCCGCGTGGTCAATGGAATAAAGACGAGATGATTACCTCGCAGGCATTAATTGATCAGCTATCGCAGCATTTCGATTTGTCTGCGGTTCAGGAAACGCAGCGAGGCAGTTCCCCAGCCGCATTATGGAATGTGCAGCCAGGTTCTTTCCGCGGAATCCCTCACGACGGCGGCCAAGTGGGTTTTATCAGTTCCGTCTCACAACCATTTTGTGCTCAGTGTGATAGGACGCGGCTTACCGCTGAAGGATCGATTCGTTCATGTTTGTTTTCCGACGACGAATACGATGTGCGCACTTTGCTTCGCTCGGGTGCTAGTGATCAACAGATCGCTGCTGTGTGGCAATCAGCAATGTGGGCTAAACCTGCCAGTCACGGTATTAATGATGAGGGGTTTATTCCTCCAGAACGAAATATGAGTTCCATCGGCGGCTAACCCGGTGGTGGAGTTATGAGGAGAACGATGAAAACTACGATTGTGGTCCGTTATTTTGCCGGTATTGCTGAAGCTGCTGGAGTGGCCGAAGATCGCCTTGATGCTGAAAGCACGATGACGTTAGGCGATGTGGTGAGAGAACTGACTGACCGACATGGACAAGAGTTTGGCCAGCATCTGCGGATGTGCGCCATGCTTGTGGATGGGCGACGCTTCGCTGATGACGATGTTGTTAGCCACAGGGAAAATGTGGAAATAGATATTCTTCCGCCATTTGCCGGCGGGTGAGCACTAAGCCATCCCAGACCATTGGGATGAGCCGTCGCTAAACTCTTGTTTTTTCCACACCGGGAGTTCGAGTTTGATACGCTCAACTACTTCTTCAACGGCTCGGAAGGATTCTTTGCGATGGTCTGAACTCACTGCCACACCTAACGCGATATCGCCGATCTCCAAATGCCCATAACGATGAATAACTGCGATTTTATGCAGTCCATATTCGGTAGCAATTTTATGAGCGATTGAGGTAATAATATCGTTAGCACTGGGATGTGCTGAGTAATCGATACTCGTTACCCCTTTATGCTGATCGTGGTTGCGTACCCGGCCACAAAAACTTGAAATAGCTCCAGCTGCATCGCTGCGCACGCTTTGCTCTAATTGCGCCATATCGATGGGATCTTGTTGAACTGCAGCAACAATAACTTCACCTAAACCATGGGAAGGTTGGCTGCTGTGAGCGAGGTGATAAGTGGCTGTTGCATGCGTAGAGTTTTCTTGGATGTGATCACCATCGGCGAGTTGGCTGGCAATATGGGTGAACAGCCCCGAAATAATAGATATACATTCGGCTACACCACCGGGTGAACCGGGGAGGGAGATAACAACTGCGCGCCGGTTACCATCGTCGATAACTCCGGCTACTGAACGAGTTAGTGCGGCAGTAGCAACTTTAGACTGTTCTCGGATCAGCGCTGGAATCCCCGGTATGTCATAAGAAATGATTGAGGAGATTGCTTGCGGGGTTTGATCTCTGCGGGTAATTCCAGTACCGCCAGTTGTTAGAATGATCTGAGCACCGCTCAGCATTGCTTCGCGTACTGCGCCTTGGACAGGTTCAATCCCGTCCGGAACAACTGAAGAGGAGACTACGTGGCCGTGTTTGGCTAATAGTTCACAGGCTAATGGGCCAGAACCATCTTCGCGTACTCCTTGGGAGACGCGATCAGAAACAGTAATAACAGCAAATTTCACAAGGTTTTGGCTCATGGAATAAGTTTAGGGGATAACTGTTAACACGCAAACGGAAAGGGAAAGACGTGCGCTACACCAGACACACGCGATTAACCGATTTCGGAGATACCGGCCAAACGGCAGTAGAGTACGCCCGAGTAGTGGTTATCGGCGCTGGCGGACTTGGGTCACCTGTTTTACTGTATTTGGCTGCTGCTGGAGTAGGTACGATCGGGATAGTTGACGACGACGTCGTCGACTTATCAAATCTGCAAAGACAAGTGATACATACAACACCACGCGCTGGGCAGGAAAAAACACTCAGTGCAGAACAAACCTTAACTGAACTAAACCCAAACGTATCCATTATTCGTTACCCGTATCGGATGACACCTCAAAATGCTGGGCAGATCGTCAGTTCCTATGATGTGGTGGTGGACTGTTCAGATAACTTTACTACCCGATATCTGGTCAACGATGCTTGCCACGAACATCAGATTCCACATGTTTGGGGCGCAGTCATTGCATACTACGGCCAGGTCAGTGTCTTTATTCATGACCGTAGCCCACATAGTGTAACGCTTGACGATATTTATCCGCGCACACCTGATTTTCATTCGCTACCATCCCCGCAAGAAAAAGGGACATTTGGGCCTCTGTGTGGGGTAGTAGGGTCAGTTATGGCAGGTGAAGTTATCAAGATTATTACCGGGGTGGGTAAGATAATGACTGGTCGCATTGCACTTATTGATATTTTCAGCGCCGATATGCGCACCCTGCCGATTGTTAAGCATAAGAATGTAGAGAAGAAATGAAAACTGTACAACAGCATTACAACGACGTTATGAGCTTAGGTGCACCCACAGAGCTGGTAACCGTACCGATTGATCAGGCGCGGGGTAAAATTTTGGGTGAAGATGTGACAGCGCGTTACGCGATTCCACCCTTTACTAATTCTTCCATGGACGGTTTTGCAGTGCGGGCATCAGATGTACAGGTGGGTCAGGCCTTGTCTGTGATCGATGATATTCCGGCAGGAGCAGTACCTCATCGTGAATTACTTGCAGGTACAGCAATTCGTATTATGACTGGCGCCCCGATGCCAGCCGGAGCAGATACTGTTGTCAAAGTTGAAGATACTGCCGGGCAGATGGCCAATATGGGTGCTGAAGTACCAGCCGCTATCACGGTCACTGCGCCAGTTGATGAACGAGCAAATGTGCGTTACATGGGAGAAGACGTTGCGGTAGGAGATCAAGTATTTACCCGCCAAACCCGTCTTACCCCCGCACATATTGGAGCGTTATCTGCGCTTGGATACGGTCATGTACGTGTGCATCGAGGTGTTCGAGTTGGTATTTTAGCGACCGGCAGTGAATTGCGAGCGCCTGGGCAGCCGTTAGAACATGGCAGTATTCCAGATTCCAATTCTTTCTTGGTGAGTGGGCTATGCCAAGAATACGGGGCGAACGTGATGACAATGTCGCTCCATAGTGACGAGCCAACAGCGTTCGATGAGGCATTTACCGCTCTTGTTGAACAGTGTGATCTTGTTATTACTACCGGTGGAGTGAGCGCTGGTGCTTTTGATGTGGTTAAGGCCCGATTACATTCTGCTGGAGTTGAGTTTGCCCACGTTGCTATGCAACCAGGAAAACCACAAGGATGGGGAAGAAGTGGATCGACGCCGGTGATCTGCCTTCCTGGAAATCCAGTAAGTGTTTTTGTTTCTATGCACCTATTTGTTCTCCCGCTGCTGCGTTCTATATCTGGGGAAATACCGCTCTCTTTTGATGAGATGTTTACGTGGGGAGTAGCGGGCACTTCTTGGCGTCACAAATACGGCCGTGACCAATTTATGCCAGCAATTCTCGGTCCAACAGGAGTAGTTCCGGCAAGTGCTGGTGGTTCTGGATCGCATTTAGTAGGGTCACTACCGCGGGCAGAATTTTTAGCTTTAACTCCAGCTACAACAGAGTGGATACATGCGGGTGACACTATCCGTATTTTACCTTTTCGCTAATATGTGTGCGATGAACGACGAAGGAGCGCCATGGAATTTACGCATCTAAACAGTGCCGGTCAGGCCTATATGGTGGATGTGACGGCAAAACAACCCACAGTTCGGGTTGCTCAAGCAGTTGGTAAAGTGATCTGTTCTCCGCAGGTGATGCAGGCACTGCGTGATGGCACAGTTCCCAAAGGTGACGTGTTAGCAGTTGCCAGAATTAGCGCGATTTCAGCTGCCAAGAAGGTTCCCGAATTATTGCCTTTAGCTCATACGATTGGGGTGCATGGGGTGAGTGTTGATCTTAGCTTAGAAGAAGACCATGTTGCTATCTGTGCAACAGTACGGACAGCAGATCGTACTGGTGTTGAAATGGAAGCACTCACTGCTGTAACAGTGGGTGCGCTCGCGATCATAGATATGGTTAAAGGAGTTGATCGGAGCGCGCTCATGACAGATTGTAAAATCATTTACAAAGCTGGAGGATGCTCGGGCGAATGGCACCGAGATCAGGACTAACGTTCGATCTTTTGGGTCCGATCAACGTGCCCACGCCGAAGAATGACTAGATAGTCAGCTAGGTCTTGTGCGTCAAGAAGATTATGTGTCACAAAAACAGCAGTGACTTCGCTAGCACAAAGGCGGATACGTAAGGAGCTCCGAAGTGATTCGGTGGTTGCTTCGTCGAGTGATTCAAATGGTTCATCGAGTAACACCACATCAGGGCTAGTTGCCATAGCTCGAGCTATGGCAACCCGTTGAGCTTGACCGCCAGATAGTTCGGTTGCATTCCGGTGGGCGTAGTCCAACATGCCAACAAGAGCCAGTTCTTTTTTGGCGTATTGTCGGGCATCTTTTCGTGACATCCCGGCACTTCGCAACCCAAATTCAACATTTCCTAAGACGGTCAAATGTGGAAACAAGAGCGGATTTTGACGTAAGAGCACAATCCTGGGTTTGTGCGTAGTGAATTCTATTGTGCCCATGGATGGCGGCAAAGAACCGGCGATTAGTTCTAAAAGTGTTGATTTACCGGAACCGTTAGCTCCCATGATTGCTGTAATTGTTTTACCCGGAAAATGTGCATCAATATGGACGTCACGGTCCTGAACGTGGGCGTGAACTGTGATATCAGGCCCCGAGGAAGGAACAGCGAGCAGATCCTCGTCGTCAAAATCAAGATGCGGCCGGACGAACCAAGATCTTATCCGCCCATAAAGCGTCCAATAGTAATGCGAAAGCGCGGTCACTGCGAGCATCGCACTTGCTAAAGCGATCAGCACAACAGCTAAAGCTAAGGCTTGGTCAGTATCTAGTTCACGCTGTAAATATATTTGGAGGGGCATAGTGCGGGTAACCCCTTGTAGTGAACCCGCAAATGTGATGGTGGCACCAAATTCACCCAAAGACCGCGAAAAAGCTAAGGCGATTGCGGATACGAGACCAGGGCTGAGGATCGGAAGGGTGACACGGAAGAAAGTAACTGTTCGGCTTGCCCCCAAAGATTGCGCGGTTTTATCGTAGGCTAAACCGGTTGCGCGAACCGCAGATTCAAACGACATTACTAAAAATGGCAGTGAAACAAAAACTTGAGCAAAAATCACTGCAATAGTGGAAAAACTAATTGACCAGCCACCTAACTCAAGATATTGGCCAAGAAGCCCGCGCCGTCCCCATGTCAACAAGAGTGCTAAACCAGCAACAACCGGCGGTAAAACCATCGGCAATAAGACGATGATTCGCATTATTGTGCCCCACCATTGCGCAGTGCGTGCCAAAACAAAAGCTAAGGGAGCTCCAAGAACAGTAGTGATCGCCGTCGATATCAGACATGTGCGCACCGAAAGCCATAAGGCATCGGTTGCTTCCGGACTAGAGATTAAGCGGGGCAAATCAAGCCAGGGCGTGCGCAGAAAAATAGCACACAAGGGGATGAGGAGGAAACTTAACGCTAATAAGGCAGGTATCAAGAGCCACGGCGCATAAGGCAAATGAACCGGCGTTTTAGACTGGCGTATCACGGGTGATCCGTCGTGGTAGAAAAGCCATAGTCCGCAAGTTTTTCTTGGCCGGCTCGGCTAACGATAAGGTTGAAGATACGCTGGGCGTCGTCACTATTGCGTGCCAGGGTAGTTAGCCCGATCATATAGTTATTGATGACGTGGTCGGATTTTTCAATTGGAATAACCTGAACTTTATCTGCGGCTCCTTGCGCATCTGTTTTATAGACAATCCCGGCATCTGCTTCGCCGCTTGTCACTTTTCCTAATACGCTAGTTACGGATTGTTCTTCGGATGACGGCGAAAGCACAGTTTTGTTTAGCTCTGCCAATTCTTGTGTTGCCGTCCCGCAAGGAACTTCCCTGGCGCATATGACAAGGTGCTTGTTAGTCAGTGATCCATCATTGAACCCGGTGATATGCGCGGGATTGCCTGCAGGAGTAACAAGAACGAGAGTATTAGTGGCGAAAACATCAGCTTCGTCAACGAGATCTTTCGCAATAGCTTTATCCATATTCTTTTTATTTGCAGTCAGTAATAAATCAGCCTGAGCACCAGCAGAAAGTTGATCGACTAGTCCAGAAGAACCGTCAAAATTGAAAGTTACGGGTGTGTTTGGGGCGAGTTCAGCTAGTAGCTCTGGCAGTACCGAATGTAGCGAAGCGGCGGCGAAAATAGTGACTGGTTGCGTCGGCTCCGGTGCTGTTTGCGTGTTCGAACAGCCAACTAGCGCCAATAATCCTGCTAACCCGGCAAGAAGCGATTTGCGTTTTAGCACTGTAACCTTTCCCGTCAAAAATGTGATCCGTTGCCTAAATACCTATCAGTTTTATCAAATCGTTGTCACAACTATTAGATAATGACAAATACCAATATGCTTAGAGGCATGGATATGTTCACGTCATGCTACACCATAGTATATGTGGCGATGAACAATAATGGATGAGGGAGGAATAAATGCGACCGTCACATATCGTTGTGTTGATTGTTGTTCTTATTATCATTTTTGGTGCGACGAAGTTGCCTGAGATTGCTAAATCGATTGGGCAAAGCGCAAAAGTCTTGAAAAAAGAGATGAAAGAATTACAAGATGACGTTCCGCCGGAATCGGCCCAGACAAAAGAAAATAAGGATCCTGAAGCTAAGTAAGGTAGTTTTGTGGGGAACAATCCAGAAGCACGGATGGGGATTTTAGCCCATATTCGCGAACTTCGGAAACGGCTTGTTTTAATTCTTGTTGGCATTGTTATTGGTACAGTACCTGGGTGGTATCTGTATGATCCGGTGATGAGTTTTATTCAAAAGCCGGTTAGTGCAGCAGGTGACTCTAGTTTAGGTCTGAATTTTCCGACGATTGGTTCGGCTTTCGATCTCAAACTCACGGTTGCGATATGGATAGCAGTGCTCATTACTAGTCCATGGTGGATTGTCCAACTGGGACTATTTATCGCGCCAGCGCTGCGTCGTAAAGAAAAAGTCTATGTTGTTATTTTTGGTATCGTCGGCGTAGTTCTTTTCTCTTGTGGAGCAGTAAGTGGAGTATGGATGGCGCCGCGGGCTGTTGAAATATTACAGTCCTTTGTACCTGACGGGGGAGTGTCCCTGCTGCAAGCCAATACATATGTCACGTTCTATATGCGTTTAGTGATTGCCTTCGGTGTGTCATTTTTGCTTCCAGAATTACTTGTTGTTGTGAACTTCCTTGGCCTTATGTCAGCAAAAACAATGATTCATGGTTGGCGATGGGCAACCGTTATTGCTTTCGTTTTCGCAGCTATTGCAAATCCACTTCCTAGTCCGTGGCCGATGGTTGTCCAAGCATTATTCTTATTATTCCTATATTTGCTAGCAGTACTTATTTCGTGGATTCGAGAACGTTATCTAGCTAAAGTGGCACGCCGGCAGGCGATAAAAGATCACGCATAAGATGTGACTTTTAAGGTTGTGGCGCCAAGCTCGTATGCTTGGCGCCACAACTTGTTAAGTGTTCGTCGTTAATGTTTGACAGCAACTAATAAACCATCGCCCAATGGAATCAACGATGTCGTAAGATCCGGTGAATCGTGGAGCATCTTGCCTAAGTTCCGCATAGCAACAGTATGCTCATCACGTCGTGCTGGATCAGCAACGCGGTCATGGTATAGCGCATGTGCAACAACAACTAGCCCGTGCGGTCGGAGCATTCGCAAGGCCTCGATAACATCTCCTTCGGCTTCAAAAAGATCGCCGTCAATAAAGACCAAGTCATATGAATTGGCAGCTAGCCGAGGCAAAATATCAGAGCTACGACCGTTAATGAGACGGTAACGCCCGGAACGAAGGCCGGTGTCAGCAAAATTTTGCCGAGCCAGATTTTGGGCTTCGGAATCAGTATCGATACTGGTCAGATGCGCTTGATTGTGTCCATTAAGGAGATATAGGCCGCTAACGCCAGTTCCAGTTCCAATGTCAGCAATAGTTTTGATGTTGTTTGCTGAAGCTAACATCGTCAAGAAATGACCTGTTGCTGGACTGATAGCATCAATTCCAAGTTCGCCAGCCTGCTGACGGGCGCGCACAATGGAATCGTGATCAGTGACAAAGGATTCCGCATATAACCATGATTGGGCTTTTTCGACGCTCATCTTGATGTGCTTTCCGTCTTCCTATACTGGCGAAACGCCAAGAGATTTACCCGACAAACCACGAGCACGCTTGGCTAACGTTGAAGCAATAGAATCGATAGCTTCACGGGCTGGTGAGGTGACATCTTGAGTAGCCAATGGCTTGCCAGCGTCACCACCTTCACGCAACGGTTGCTCTAGCGGAACTTGACCAAGAAGTGGAACGTCATAACCGAGAATATAGGACAGCTCTTGTGCGACTTTTTGTCCACCACCAGAACCGAAAATTTCCATTGTTGATCCGTCAGGCATAGTTAAGAATGACATATTCTCAATCACGCCAACAACTCTCTGATCCGTTTGTTTAGCCATCATTCCAGCACGTTCTGCCACGTCCGCAGCAGCTACCTGCGGGGTTGTGACAAGAACAATCTCAGCCTGCGGAATGAGCTGGGCAACCGATAATGCGATATCGCCGGTACCTGGTGGCAGATCGATGAGTAAAACATCGAGATCTCCCCAGTAAACATCAGAGAAGAATTGTTCGAGTGCGCGGTGGAGCATTGGGCCACGCCATACAACTGGGATGTTTTCTTCCATAAACATCCCAATAGAAATTGTTTTTACATCATGAGCCACCGGCGGAATAATCATCTTATCCATGACCTGCGGCGGAGAGTCAACACCCATCATGTGCGGAATCGAAAAACCGTAAATATCAGCGTCAACAACACCGACTTTGAGTCCTTGACGTTGCATCGCAGTAGCGAGATTGACGGTCATTGAAGATTTTCCAACTCCACCTTTTCCTGAAGAAATGGCATATACGCGGGTGAGAGAGGCGGGATCTTTGAACGGATTGTGGCGTTCGGGAGTGCCGCCACGTAAAGTTTTTTGCAATTCAGCCTTTTGCTCGTCACTCATCACGCCCATCACTACTTCGACGCTAGAGACGCCTGCTACAGCGGATACCGCAGCTGTAATATCAGTGGTGAGTTTATCTCGTAGTGGGCAACCGGCGGTTGTCAGATTAACACCAACAGTCACTTTGCCGTCATCAGAGACGTCAACTGAGCCAACCATTCCAATTTCGGTAATTGGACGTCTAATCTCTGGATCGTGGACAGTGCTGAGGGCTTCATTAATTTTTTCAAGCGAAACAGTCATGAGGTTTAGTCTACCTTCTTTTCGGTATGTTCTTGTAGGGCTAAAATCTGAGCAATTTTCGCTTCGAGTTTGGCAATTTGTTCGTCCTTTTCTTGTAGTTCAGTTTCAAGGTCACTATTTGTTTCTCGATATATCCCAAGTTGATCGCGAATTTCTGAACGAACAAAGTCACGGGTGGCAATATCGTTGATTGCGAGACGTAAAGATGCGATCTCCCGGGTAATGAACTCGGTATCTGCTAAGTTACGTTCCGCAGTCAGTCTGTCTTGTTGAGCGGTGACGCGATCGCGATCATCTTGGCGGTTTTGTGCTAACAAAATAAGTGGGGCAGCATACGATGCTTGCAATGAGAGCATCAGCGTTAATGCCGTGAATCCTAGCTCGGCGGAGTCAAACCGCATAGAGTCAGGACCCCAGGTATTCCACGCTAGCCAAACGAACACAAAAATCGTTAGATAAACAAGAAATTGGGGAGTACCTGAAAAACGAGCAATACGTTCCGAAATAACTCCAACAGACTCTGGATCCCACCGAACTTTCTTACTTCGGCGTGAACGCTTATCCGATGGTTCATCGAAGTTTCCCATTAGTCACCCTCCTCCTCATCGTAACTATGCTGTGCATCGACAGCTTCATCAAGTTCAGCCTCATCGGCTTCGCGCCAGTCATCTGGCAACAAGTGGTCAAGAACGTCATCGACGGAAACAGCCCCAACAAGCATTTCATCAGCTAAGACTGGCAAGGCAGTCAAATTATAGGTAGCTAGCAGTCGGGTTATCGTTCCAATACCATCTTCTGGGGCAAGCGTCTCAACCTGTTCCACAATACCGCCGATCATATTCGACGGTGGTTCACGTAATGCGCGTTGCAGATGGACGACACCCAAATACCGGCCAGTAGGAGATTCATGGGGCGGGCGAGTAACGAAAATGATGGATGCCAAAGCTGGTGGCAATTCGGGGCGTCGAGCTTGCGCAAGAGCCATCGCTACGGATGAGTCTGGTGGCAGAATAATTGGGTCAGTAGTCATCAAACCACCGGCAGAACGTTCCGAATAGCTCATCAACCGCCGCACATCACGTGCTTCTTCTGGTTCCATACGATCCAAAAGTGCTTCAGCTTGAGCAACAGGAAGTTCGTTAACTAAGTCCGCAGCGTCGTCAGGTTGCATAACTTCCAAAACGTCTGCTGCACGATCGACGTCAAGTGATTCCATAATGGCTACTCGATCGTCGTCACCCAGCTCTTCCAGAATGTCTGCTAGGCGTTCATCGGATAACTCATGAGCCACAGCAAGCAGGCGGTCTTCTGGTAAGTCACGCAAAATATCTGCAACGTCAGGCGCCTTGAGTCCAGAAATTTGGGCTAACAAGCCTGTAGCGCCTTGGTTCGATACTTTTGTTGCTAAGCCGCGCACCGACGTCGTCGGAATAAGAAGCGTATTACCTGCGTCCTTCGTTCCGCGAGCCATTCGAACGTAAAGTGTTGTCACTCGCCATTCGCGGGCACGCGTTTGCTCAATCGCCAAATCCTCAACTTCGGCAAGCTCACCAGTTTCCACGATCGTTACTTGGCGGTCAAGAAGCTCCCCGACAGCCATTGTTTCAACTGGTCGTTGGGTAAATCGGCGCATATTGACCACGCCAGTAGTGATGACTTGACCATTTTTCATTGCTGTCACGCGTGTTAACGGAACAAAAACACGTCGCTTTCCGGCAACTTCAACAGTGAGACCAACCGCCAGCGGGGCGCCACGTAATCGGAAAACCACCACCACATCGTTGACCTTACCTACTCGATCACCAATGGGGTCGAAAACATCGGCACCAGCAAGGCGCCCAACAAATACGCGCGATGGTTTTTGAGTGCTCATACCTTCACTCTCCTTTCCTCGTGGCGAGATTCCCCGCTCGGGTTTAATAGAAAACAGCAACTATATAAGTGTTATTGAGCGAGGCGTGCCATCCAAGCTTCAACATCATCTGCAGTACGCGGAATATGGTTAGAGATACGCTCTGCACCGGTAGCGGTGATGACGATGTCATCCTCAATACGAACGCCAATTCCACGGAATTCTGCGGGAACCTTAAGATCATCCTCGCGGAAGTATAATCCGGGTTCGATGGTAAAGACCATGCCCTCTTCTAGTACTGCATCTTGATACAGTTCACGTTTAGCCTGGGCGCAATCGTGGACGTCAAGACCTAGATGATGGGAGGTGCCATGCGGCATCCACCGGCGATGATACTGGTTTTCCGGGATGAGAGATTCCTCAGCGGAAACTGGCAAAATACCCCACTGTTCAAGATGGCGGGCAATCACAGTCATGGCTGCGGCATGCACGTCACGGAACCGCACACCAGGTTGTGAAGCAACTTCAAGGGCGTAATCACAGGCCTCAAGAACAGCGTCATATACTTTGCGTTGTGTGGGGCTGAATTTTCCAGATACTGGCAAGGTGCGAGTGATATCAGCGGTATAAAGCGAATCAACTTCAGCGCCGGCATCAATAAGCATCAACGTTCCATCAACAAGCGGACCATCATTTTTGATCCAGTGCAAGGTATTTGCATGATTTCCTGCTGCAGCAATCGTATCATAACCTAAGCCATTACCTTCTTCGCGGGCTTTGGCGAAGAAAGCGCCTTCGATAACACGTTCACCGCGCCAATGTGTGCGAGCGCGTGGGAAAGAAGCAACAATTTCATCAAAACCAGCGGCAGTGACGTCTACTGCTTTGCGCATTTCGGAAATTTCATACTCGTCTTTAATAAGGCGCAGTTCAGAGGCGGCTTCCGCAAGTTTCGCGTTCATCTCTTGAGCATCAGATTCAAGACCGTTTTCTATGCGCAACTGTTGAACCAGTTCCGTAACCTGAGCATCGGCGTCGGGGATAACGCGAATATTTACTTCCCCAAGATCTTTTGCCAGGTTGTCACGCAGTGAATCAATATGTGCAATTTTAAGTCCGGTTAATGTCGCCATTTCTTCGGCGGAAAGGCGAGCACCCACCCAAAATTCGCCATGGCGAGAATCAGCGTAAAACTCTTCAGAGGAACGCGAGGAACGCGGATGGAAATACAGTACGGCGTCATGGGTGGCATCCGGAGTGCGGTTTTCTGTATTGCGCGGTTCAAGTACTAGTACTGCTCCGGGTTCATCTTCGCCACCTAAGCCAGTTAAATGAGCAAAGGCCGAATGGGCGCGGAAGCGGTAATCGGTATCGTTAGAACGAACCTGGAGATCTCCTGCTGGGAAAACCAAACGTTCGCCAATAAACTGTGAGCCGAGTTTAAGATGACGGGCAGGTAAATAATCAGCTACTGCACCGCGTTGTGGGCCAGTGGGGCGTTGTCCCCAATCCTCGCCAATGAACGAACGAAATGCGTCACTTTGTGGACGTTGCGTGCGGTTGTGGGCACGCTCTTCTAAAGTTTGTTTTTCATCACTCATACAACCATTATCCCACTAAAGTTCGCGGATTTTAAACCCTCACGCTAGGTGTGAGTATATCGTGGTAGCCACCGAGTAAGATGGAGCTATGAAGATTGACCTGCACACCCATAGCACATGTTCAGATGGCACTGATTCTCCTGCGAAACTCATCGAGCAAGCTCATGCGGCACATGTTGATGTTGTCGGAATCACTGATCATGATACGGTTGCTGGCTGGGATGAAGCTAGCCAAGCTGCGTCACAGTTGGGAGTAAAACTCGTGCGTGGCATGGAACTAACTGCAACCTGTCATGGGGTGCGTGTTCATATTTTGGGCTACTTATTCGATCCGCATCATCGGGCAGTCCAAGAGCATATTCGAACAGTGCAAGCTTCGCGAGTAAATCGTGCGCGACTGATTACTGAGCGGCTTGCTGAAGACTTTCCCATCACGTTCGATGACGTTGTTGCCCAAGCGGCACCGGGTGCAGTTTTAGGTCGTCCACATATCGCAGATGCTCTTGTGGCAGCAGGAGTGATTGCGAATCGTTCCCAGGCTTTTGCACGGTTATTGGCGAGTTCCTCGCCATATTATGTGAGTCAATATGCGCCCACAGCTAGAGAGGTTGTGGAGTTTATTGGCGTAGCTGGTGGTAAAACGGTGTGGGCACATCCGCGTGCTATGGCTCGCGGTAAAGTTGCTCCAGATAGCGCGTTTGCCGAGCTGGCGCAAGCTGGGTTGTTTGGAATTGAAGTAGATCACCGTGACAATCCTGCCGATACACGGCCGGCGTTGGCTGATATTGTTAAAGAGTATGGGCTTGCAAGGTTTGGTTCGTCCGACTATCACGGGACGGGAAAACCTAACGAGCTCGGGGAAAACACCACGGCTCGTGACGTATATTATGAGCTTATTGATGGGACTTTCGCGGAGGTTATCTAGTGTCATTCGATACGACGTTGTTCGTCTCAGCTTTTGCAACACTCGTTGTCATTATTGATCCTCCGGGGAACTTGCCCATCTTTCTGGCTCTCACGGCGAAAGCTTCTGAGCGCAACCGTCGGCGGATTGCTTTTCAAGCAAATTTCATCGCCGGAATTTTGTTGTTACTCTTTGGGTTTTTCGGGTTTACGGTTTTTAATGCCCTGGGCATTTCCGCGCCAGCATTGCAGCTTTCGGGCGGTTTGTTGCTTTTGTTAATCGCACTCCAATTACTGACCGGACAAGAAGAAGACCCAGGAGAGTCAGATGGTGACTTACATGTAGCGATGGTTCCGCTAGGAATGCCGTTGCTCGCCGGACCAGGATCTATCGTTGCTTTTATGTTGCTTATTGACGACGCTGGTCACGATTGGGCCAGGATCGTCACCACGGTTCTCGGATTAGTAACAGTATTGACGATTTCTTGGCTATCGATGCGATTTGCGAATCCTATTTTGAAACTTTTGGGCGAATCGGGAATCATGCTATTGACTCGACTTTCTGGAATGTTGCTAGCCGCGATTGCGGCACAGCTGATGATTAATGGAATTATCGCTATCGTCAATACGAATTTCCTTACCTAAGCCAAGTATGGTGTGGCGCATACCAGTATTGTCATGTTGGGTGGATTGTCAGGAAAAACCTCTCGATAATAGTGACTTTGGCTAAAGGCCCCCATAAATGTATAAAAACGTTACCATTGGGGGACATTCACTTACCTAAATTCACATTTTCATTGAGGCAAAATTGCTAAACGTGACGATGTGGCAGCTACGGAGCAAAATGCTCAAAAAGATCAGGCCACAAAGTAATCTCGGGGCACGCCGAATAAAGATGCAAAATAACAAGTTTATCGTACCAGTAGCATGTGGTGTGGGCTGGCAAGATCAAAAAGATCTTGCCAGCCCACACCACATGCTGACGTTAGTCAGTTGTTTTTACGAATCTGTTTTACGAATTCGTCGACGCTGACGGGGTTTGCGTTCTTTTGTTTCCGGTCCGCTGGCTGAGCGTGGTGAAAGCGATGCAGAAGCACGCGAATTACGGTGCTCAGAGGAGCCGTGCTGCCGTCTGCCGCGGCTAGCGCTCTTACCTGTTTCTCCAAGGTCTTCAAGCTTTTCAGCCGCCAGACCTTCGCGGGTGCGTAGATTTTTAGGCAACCGGCCAGTAACCTCTGCTGGAATATCCAAATCTGTGTACAGATGATCAGAAGTATGGTAGGTTTCTACCGGTTCTGGCATACCCAGTGAGAGCAGTTTATTAATAACAGCCCATTTCGGGGTATCTTCCCAGTCAACGAACGTAATCGCGGTACCGGAGTGGCCAGCGCGACCTGTGCGCCCGATACGATGAATGTATGTTTTCTCATCTTCCGGTGCCTGGTAGTTAATAACATGGGTAACGTTATCGACGTCGATACCGCGGGCGGCGACGTCGGTAGCAACTAAAACGTCAATCTTGCCATGCCTAAAAGCACGCAATGCTTGTTCTCGTGCGCCCTGTCCTAGATCGCCGTGCATCGCACCAGTAGCGAAACCGCGTGCCGCAAGGTCTTCAGCAACGCGCGAAGCAGTTCGTTTCGTACGAGTGAAAATAATAGTTAATCCACGTCCGCGCGCTTGTAAAATACGAGCCAGCACTTCGATTTTGTTCATTGCGTGGGTGCGGTAAACAACTTGGCGAACAGCCTTGACGGTACTGGAATCGTCATCGTGGGCTTGCGCACGGATATGAGTTGCTTGAGACATGTAACGCCGGGCCATAGCCACAACTGGTCCTGGCATCGTAGCGGAAAATAGCATCGTGTGGCGGGTGGGTGGGGTAGCGCTGAGGATTTTTTCGACGTCTTCAAGGAAGCCTAAATCGAGCATTTCATCAGCTTCGTCTAAAACAACTGTTCGTACGGCACTGAGATTTAGCGTTCGATGTTTCATTAAGTCAATGAGTCGTCCTGGTGTTCCGACGACGATTTCGGCACCTTTTTCTAAGTCTTTGACTTGAGGTTCATAGGCACGTCCGCCATAGACTTCGACAATGCGTACGTTTCGCTCAGCACCAGCATCTTTGAGATCTTGGGCGACTTGTTTGGCAAGTTCACGAGTAGGGACGATAACAAGGCCTTGCGGTGCTCCGGGAAATTCGAGGGAGTCGAATCCTTCTTCGTTCGGACCGATACAGCGCTGGATCATGGGGATGCCAAATCCAAGGGTTTTACCTGTGCCGGTTTTTGCTTGACCGATAATATCGGAACCTTTCAACGCAACAGGCAAAGTTAATGCTTGGATAGGGAATGGATGAGTTATGCCTTTTTTGGCTAGCGCACTGACAATAGGTGCCGATACGCCGTAGTCGGCAAATGTCTTTTGCTCAAGGTTGAGGTCTTTTCCGGCAGCTTCAATATCAGCTACTGGTTCTATTTGTGTTGGCACGGATGCATGTGATGTATCCGCAATTCCTGACGTTTGAGTCATACTTATGCTTTCTTTATTCAGCTATTGTTTCATTTTTACGCGAAACCGAAGCCGACGCGCCGCTGGGACGCTCCTGATACCTGGACGTAACCTAAGGCATCTGCTGGTACGAACACAGTTTCATTGTCTGAACTGGTCAACACAAGTGGTTTGTGGTTTGTCAAAACATCAGTCACAAGGTTGTTGATTTCGTCGGTAGTCATATCGACACTAATGTTCACCGCGCCGGCAACGTCGCGGATTCCGATTGTAATATCCAAGGTTTGTCCTTTCTTTCCATATGTGATTCTACCTTTCCTAGCAACGAGTTTCAGCTAAGCAGACAAGGCAATCGCGTAGGGCGTAGTTTTGTGAGCATATATTTATCGCTGGTCGAACAGATATTCTCGCGGGTCATGGGTAAATATAATGAATGATGAGGTGGCACAGAAATGTGTGGGAGGGGGAGGATAGAGTTAGAACATAAAGACACGAGGTTGGTTGCACAGGAAGGATGCTCATGTCTCACGCCGTACCTGATTCTTCGCAGGAAGCCGTTATTGAAGCGTGTTACGAGGTTATTTCTACTGGGCAACGCGGGTGCGCATTTTCTATTCTTGGTGCTCCGGGCACTGGTAAAACTGAGTTGATTAAAAGATGTGTGAGTGAAGTCTTAGTTGCTGAGCCTCAGTCACGTATTGCAGTTCTCTCCCCGGATCGTCGGGCGGCGAGTGACATGCGTAATGTTATCGTTGAACAATTATCAGTCTTGGGAGAGAACATTAAAGTGCGTTCGATTACCGCTTTTGCATTCGCTATTGTCTCGGAGTATGCACAAGCAATTGGCCGAAAAGAACCGGAACTATTGTCCGGACCGGATCAAGATGCTGTCATTCGTGACGTGATCGATATCGCTACCCGGTTTTATCCCACAGCAGGTCTTCTTGGCTCAGTTGATCCACAAGTGGCGCAGTTGGAGGCCTTCCGGCGGGAGTATCGAGATCTGCTGACGCGATCTGCAGAACTAGGGTTAACTGCCCAAGAATTGCGTGAACTCGGAAAAGAAAATCACAACCCTTCATGGGTTATCGGGGGTGATTTACTAGAAGAATATGAAAAAGCACTAGCAGTACAGGCAGGAACGGGCCGAACAAATCCCGATCGTACAGACCACTCTCGGATCGTCACTCAGGCGGCTGCACTTTTGCAACAGTGGGATAACCGTCCCGGTGAAATAATTGCGCGTAAACGTCCTGAATGGGACTGGGTATTTGTTGATGACATATCGAATTGTACGTTAGCGTTGCGAACCTTATTAGCAGTTATGCAAAGTTATGGCACTCGAATCGTAACATGCGGTGATCCGGATGTTGGCGTCCAGGGGTATCGGGGTGGAATTGCGAAATTGCCTGTATTGCTTGAACGCCCTAGAAACCTCGGTGGTTTAGGGGCGCAACGGTTTGTTTTGAACCATCGTTACCGAGGCGGCGGTGATATGGCAGGGATAATTGCTCAGGTTAGTTCCGCGATCCATGTTGCCGGATCTGCAGCTCATAGGCTAGCTGATTATCAGCATGCTGCGTCGTGTCAAATAGCTGGGCATGTTCTTTTGAGTGAGCACGATGAAGTTGCTTATTTGGCTACGCGGATGCAGTACTTACATGCCCATGAAGGGGTCGATTATTCCCAGATGGCTGTTGTTACTCGATCGCGCTCGCAGCATCGAACAATACGTCAAGCTCTATTGGACTATGGTATTCCAGTACAGGCGCTACCGGCTGTTAATCCGCTACGTTTCCAACCGGTTGTTGCTCATATACTTTTGCTTATTAATATTGCACGGGGATATGGGGAAGATAACCTCGTGTCTGAGATCCGTCAGGTTCTTACTGGCCCATTGTTTGAGCTATCTGCATCTGATTTATCCGTGCTCCTTGGGCGGTTGCATGGTTGGGAATTAGTTGCGGGTGGTAATCGGGTTGGTGAACAACTTCTGGCTACTGTCATAGATGAAGATCCGCATTCACCGGCTGCTCAAATTCCACAGTTTCACCAGATTAGGCGCGTTCTTGCCAATATTCGAAGGTCACTACGCAAAGGTTCTTCAGCGGAAGAAGTTTTATGGGTCACGTGGGATGGAGTAGATAAAGCGGAACAGTGGCGCGATATTTCTTTGGCGGGAGGAAAAAATGCAGATCAAGCTAATCGAAACTTGGATGCAGTAATTCAGCTATTTCGGATTGCACAACGGTTGACAGATCGCGATCCTCAAGGAGCGCATATAGATGATCTGTTACGAGTCTTGGAAGAACAAGATGTTCCGGAAGACTCAATTGCTCGGGTATCGGCTAATGATGAAGGAATTATCTTAACCTCACCGAGTGCAACGATCGGTCGGACATGGAGCCATGTGTTTATCTCCCAGTTAAATGAAGGAGTTTGGCCGAACCTACGGCTGCGCAATCCGCTCACACATGTGCCAGAACTTGTTTCCTTGGTGGTAGGCAGTCAACTAGCTGGCAGACCGATCGCTGCAAAACAACGAATGTCGGAAGTTTTAGATGATGAACTTCGAATGCTTTTGTATGCTCTGACTCGTGCGACGTGTGCGGTAGAAATTACCTGTATTCAATCCGAAGATATAATTCCTTCGCGTTTTCTATCGTGGCTTTTCCCAGACGGAGAGGGGGCATTAACATTCCATTCAACTGCTTCGCTGACACTAGATACGCCATCGTTTATCGGGCAATTACGTCAAGCCCAACGTCGTGATAACTCGAAACTACGACAAGTAGCGCGAGATTTCCTTGAACAACTTAATGAGTTAGATATTGAAGGGTTTTCCCAGAAAATCTGGGTAGATAACATTACATATACTCAGCAAGAACCTTCCACGGAAGCACTTCGGATTTCTCCGTCGAAAGTAGAGAATATTCTCGATTGTCCGATGCGAGGAATACTTGATTCGGCACATGGGCAGGCATTAGGTGACGTTGCTTTAGCTAATCTAGGAACGCTGATTCATCAAATTGCTGAAGAAACTGTTGATCCGGATCTTGATGCTATGAAAGAGCGATTAGCCCAATTGTGGCCGACGTTTGATTTTGGCTCCGATCTTGTCGCTGAGCAATTGCGAGAAAGAGCCGAATCAATGATCGGTAAACTTTATGAGTATCTTTCTGCGAATCCTGGAAAAGCTCTGCGCGAGTTGTATGCCACTATTGATCTTGGTGACATCGTTGTCTCAGGAAAAATTGATCGACTAGAGTATGTTGCTGGCGCTGATGGTGCAGTTCGCATTGTTGATTTCAAAACTGGTAAAACAAAACCCTCCCAAAAACAAGGTGATAACAATGCACAATTGTTGATATATCAGTGGTTAGTTGCCCAAGGAGGGGTGCAAATGCCAGCTGGGATGCAAACTCCAACAACTAGCTTTGGTGCTCAGCTTGTTCATATCGGAACTCCGACAAAAACATATTCTGTTACCAGCCAGGATGCACTAGAAACACAGCGCTATCAAGAGATCGAAAAAATGATCCTCAATGCTGCTCAAGCTCAACGATCGCAAGAAATTCCAGCGATTGCTAGGCAACAATCGTGTCGCAGTTGTGCATATAAAACACTATGCCCGGCACAGGAAGGGAAACGCATTTTCTCATGATCACGTATGAACAGTTTATTGCGGCTGAGGAGTTCCCACCCACAAACGAGCAGAAGGCAGTTATCACATCATCTCATCAAGCGACGCTAGTGATCGCAGGAGCAGGTTCCGGGAAAACTGCTACGATGGCTAACCGAATCGCCTGGTTACTGGCATCGGGGCAAGCCAGACCAGGAGAGATACTCGGATTAACGTTTACCCGAAAAGCTGCTGGGGAACTTGCACAGCGAGTTAACCGGAAAATACAAGACATTTCCACACGTGGTTTATTTGAGCCGGGTGTTCAGCTTTTCGCGGATGAAAATGATGAAGACGAAAGCCCCCATCTGTCCGAGCCCGTGGCAGACCTTAATTCTAGAGCTTCGCAGATACAAGTAACTTTTGAGCGGCCTACCATCAGTACCTATAACGCTTTTGCATCGAATATTGCAACATCATATGGGATGCTTATTGGACAAGATCCGGCCGCGCGGTTGATGAATGAAGCGGAGCGTTTCCAGCTGATGTTCGAGATTGTCTCTGCCGGACAACTACATGAAAGTATTGCCTCCTTGTCAGTTAGTAGCTTAACTACTGCGGCATTGGATATGGCCGCAGGATTAATTGATAATGACGTATCTATTAAGGAAGCCCGTACCTATTTGGAAGAAGAAGCTGAGGCAGTGAGCACTGTGCTTGAACCTCGCCTCAGAAAAGGAATGCTAGAAAAAGGGTCTCCTGAGCGGGCGGTCTATGATCGAATGAGTAAGGTTTTTTCCCGTACCCCAATTCTAAAAAGCTTAGCTACACGAATCCAGTTATTGGATTTCGTTTCAGCATATTTTGAGAAGAAAAAGGAAGACAGTCTGATTGAATTCGCAGATCAGGTTTCCTGGGCTACTCGTATTTTAGAAACTGTGCCTGCCGTAAAAGAATCTCTGGCGAAACAATACCCGGTTATATTGCTTGATGAGTATCAAGATACGTCAGTAAACCAAGCACGTTTTTTACATGCCGCGTTCGGTCAGGCCCGTTCAGTTACTGCTGTGGGCGATCCTAACCAAGCCATCTATGGTTGGCGTGGTGCTTCTGCCAATGCATTCGCAGATTTCATACATGACTACGATGTTATGGAAGACGCACGGCTTTCACTATCTCAAGCATTTCGTAACTCGACGCGTATTTTGGCGGCTGCAAATCAGCTTACTCAGGGCAAACTAAGCTATGAAAATTTACCTATCTGCCCTCTTCGGCCAAGGGAGCAAGCTCCAGCTGGGGAGGTTATTCGGATTCATCGTCATTATGCGGGTGATACATACCAAGCATTAGCGCAACAACTGGCTACACGATTGCGCTGTGGAGAAGATGGGCAGATCCCCACTGCCGCAGTTTTGATACGTAACCATAGTTTCGCTCCAGCAGTCACTGCTGCGTTGGAATCTGCTGGGGTTCCTTTTGAAGTTATTGGTGGACAATCAAGCATTGTCCGGCCTGAAATCCGTGCGGTACGAGCTTTGCTCAATATACTTGACAATCCGCAACGCAATGATCAGCTTATGTATCTGTTTAATTTTTTTGCTCTTGGTGTTCAAGATATTCGCCAATTTTCCAATTATGCAAACGAGTTAGCTAAAGTTGAGCGAGCCGCAATGCTCACTCAAATATCGAACCAATCTAGTCAAACAGATATCGAACTGGTTAAGAATAAACTTAGCCGTCCAGAAGTTAGTCTGGTGAGTGCGTTATTAACGCATAAGACGGTTGATGGAATTAGCGATGAAGGACAAAAAAGGCTTGCTTATCTGGCATCAATTCTCAAGTCTTTAGAACAAGAACGACATCGAGGTTTGGAGTACTTAGTATCTTCTGCGATTAAAGCATTGGATTTGACTATTTACGCTGCAAGCCGGGTCAAAGGTGGAGCAGCAGTACAGGCCGCATTATCAGGATTTGTCAAGCTTGCTGGTACGTATACAACGCAAGATCCGAGTGCACAGCTGAGCGGTTTTCTTGCTTGGGTTGATGCCATGGAAATTCATGAGCATAGCGGAGAGGCAACAGGGGCAGCAGATGCGTCATTAGCGCTTGATGTTATTCCTAGTGCTGGCATAGTACAAATTCTGACAGTTAATGCGGCAAAAGGATTGGAATGGGATATTGTAGCGATCCCGGAAATGGTTGAAAAACGTTTCGATTATGTTAAGCGAACTTATCCAGTATGGCATCAAAACACATCAGTATTTCCCTCTCCATTACGTGCAGATGCTAAGTATCTTCCCCTTTTTAGTGCCCAAAACTATCTTGATATTGACGATGCTCAAATACGAAAAGTCCAAGCAATTTTAGAATATGGTGTTTACGATCAGGCCGTTCGCGCATATGCCGGAGATGAAGAACGGCGTTTGGCATACGTGGCGTTGACACGTCCGAAGAATACCCTCATGTTATTGACTTATGATTTTGCGGATGAGGGAAAGGCCGGTAAAGCTTATCGGGATGCCCGCGAGGTAATCGGGGAAGAAGAAAATACTGCAGTAAGCGGTGATTGGCCACTATATTTCACCAACGTTTTTATCTCAGATCTTGATGGGAGCCTAACTCCAGATCCGAACTATCAAGAGCCTTTTACTATTCTTGCTGATGTAGTGGCATGGGGCGATGATCAGGCACTGCCTATCGTAGAAGAAGAATCTTTAGTTAATAAACTAAGCGAGGCAAATATATTTTGGCCAACCGATGTTGATCGAAGCGTTGAGCCTCATGCAGGAGGATATCCGGTCGAGGTTCGTGAGATTGCTCCGATCATTGCAAGCTGGACTGAATCATTTGAGCATATACGCTCCCAACAGTTACGTAAACAGCATGTTGCTAGTGTTAAACGCGATCATTTAACTGCGTCAGACGTGGTTTCGCTTATCAGCGATGCTCAGCAGTTTTATCGGGATCAGCGACGGCCAATTCCACAACCTGCCTCGGTAGCTAGCCGACGAGGCATAAGTGTCCATGCGGCGATCGCACAACGCTTCAACTCGCCGTTAACTCTCGATGTGGATTCAGTTCTAAATCCAGATCAAATGCCTATTGATATTGATATTAACTTAACCGATGAAGATATTGAACTATATGTCAAACGTTTTGAGTCCTCGCGCTTTGTTAATATGGCTCCGTTAGCTATCGAACAAGCACTAGAGATATTTATTGCTGGTTTTCCTGTCCGGTGCGTGATTGATGCGGTCTTAGATACCTCAAGTATTTCGGAGGTAAAACCAGTAACTATTGTTGACTGGAAAACTGGAGTACGCCCCGCTGCTAGTGAAATTCATTCACGTGAATTACAACTAGGGTTATATCGTTTGGCTTGGTCAAAAGCACACAATGTACCATTGGCTGAGATTGATGCATGTTTCTACTATCTAGGGGAAAGTGATCCTGCTAGGCGTGAGATTCATGCCGGAGACTTAACTGAAGCAGAAATCGAAAAAACAATATGCGATGCGTTAGCCAACGGTGCGACCAATGCTCTGTCGAGCACTGATTAATCGTGTGTTATTCAGCGGACTGTCCAGTGTGGAAACCAGCTTCAGAAGCCTCTTCAATGGGTAATGAAGGATCGACGGTGTCTACTTCCCACACTGGGCCTGGAGCAAGATCTGGATCAGCTGCGACGTCGTTCGCCAAATCGGCGAGCATCTGGTTCGCTTCAGTAATAACTCCCTGATCAGAGTTACGAATACCAAACATCATCCAACGAGCAAGTGCAATTTCGGACAATAGAACAGTACGTGTGAAGAAGTGTTCATCAATATCATTGTCAAGTGAATTACGATAAGATTCGACGATTGCGTCAAACAATGACTCGTCGAGACCTGCCATCAAAGAGGCAAAATCATGGGCTGGATCGCCAACATGTGCTTCACCAAAACCCAACACACAACTGACATGACCTTCAGACCACAAAATATTATCGGCGGCGATATCACCGTGAACAACTCGGGTATTAAAAGCCCACAGGTCCGGATTCTCAATGGCATTTTCCCAACGTCGGTTCAAAATTGCCGGAATAGTGCCGGTGGCGCTAGCGTCATGCAGTTCAGTCAATAAACGTTTGCGCACTGTTTCGGCATCATAAGCTGGCATTCCAGCCTCGGTAATCGTCGTCGGGTCAAGCTGATGGATGGTGGCTAATGTACGTCCCAGTTCATGGGCTTGATCAATCGTTAGCCCCTCAAAGTCAATAGTTTTTCCCAGCGGACGCGGATAAACAACTGCGCGACCGTTGGTCACGGGAGCAAAACCGGCAGGACGCATAACGTCGAAGGGGAGTTGTCCGTGACGTAAACGATTAACTAAAACAGGTGCTAACCCGGCCTCGGCCTCGATAACTGTTGACGCGTGGGTTGTGCGTGGAACCTTAACAATCCAGTGTTTGCCAGTAGAGTCTAAAACGCCGCCAAAAACAAAATCAGGCGCTGAAGAATATGGTCCGCGAATAGAGACAGCGTTGAGACCATCAACAGCGACGACGGCAAGGGCAGCTAAATGATAAGGCGACATCTTCATGCCTTTACGGTATCGACTTTTCTGGTGCTCTTTGTTGCTCACACGCCCCTTACCACAAAAATCACGCAAGCCTTTAAAGTTTTCCACACCTGTGGAAAGTGCACGACGTCGCTAGTGATGGCTTTTATACGCTGATAACTAGCAGAAAGGAGGGGCAGGGCAACAATGATCACGGCATATGCATGGTTAGACGATCGAGTGCGCGAATTAGTACAGATATCTGGGGTAGATCCACAAGAAGACTTATCTGGGCTTGATCAAATTATTGAGCAAGCACTTGATGAATATGAAGAACTTACTGTTGAAGGACGTGCCCAAGGGGTCACGCGTCAGTCTGATATCGTTCAACAACTACGCGATAACATTGGCGGATTAGGGCCAATTCAACGGCTTCTTGATGATCCAGATATTGAAGAAATCTGGATAAACGATCCAGGAAAGATATTTATAGCTCGTCACGGACGAAGCGAACTAACCACAATCGTCTTAACTGACCAGCAGGTACGAGATCTTGTTGAGCGAATGCTACGCGCTTCAGGCCGGCGTCTTGATTTATCCAGTCCATTTGTCGATGCGGCGTTACGAACAGGGGAGCGTCTCCATGCGGTTATTCCAGACATCACTAGGGCGCATTGGTCAGTTAATCTTCGCAAGTATGTTCTGCGCCCACGACGTCTCATAGATTTAGTAGATCAAGGCATGTTGACCGATGTAGCTGCACGTTTTTTAGATGCCAGTATTGATATTGGCCTCAATGTATTAGTTTCTGGCGCTACACAAGCTGGAAAAACGACCTTTTTAGGGGCGTTGTTGGGGGCTGTTAGCGCTCAGGAACGCATTGTGACAGCCGAAGAGGTTTTTGAACTTAATCTGGCGCATCGTGACGTGGTGGCGATGCAAACTCGCCCAGCAAATCTAGAAGACCGGGGCGAAATCACGTTGCGCAGGTTGGTTAAAGAAGCTTTGCGAATGCGTCCAGAAAGAATTGTTATTGGCGAAGTACGTCAAGCTGAAGCATTTGATTTACTTATCGCATTAAATTCTGGAATTCCAGGTGCGTGCACGATACACGCAAATTCAGCACGCGAGGCGGTTGCGAAAATGTGCGCTTTGCCGTTACTAGCAGGCGATAACGTGACTAATAGTTTTGTGGTGCCAACAGTTGCGAGATCAATAGACATTGTTGTGCACGTGCACCGGGATCGCCGTGGCGTGCGTCGAGTACGTGAAATAGTGGGAGTTACTGGGAGAATCGAAGGCGACGTCGTTGAAACGTCTGAGATATTTACTGACGACGGCAGTGGGCTACGTTATGTTGGTGGCGAAATACCTGGGCGAGACCGCTTCGAATTTGCGGGCTATCAGGTAGCAGATCTTATCGGGGAGGCACCGTGGGGTTTATAGTTGGTGCCTTAGTAGGTCTAGGTTGTTTGATCGTTATTCGAGCATGGCAAGATCCGCACCCCTTTCGGTTATCTCCGCGTATGATACCGCTACTATGCGGTGCTGTACTGGGCGGCTTAGGTACGATGATAATTATTCCTTCCGTGGTGTTTATGGGGTGCGGGGCAGTTGTTGGCACTGTAGTTACGTCTCTGGTGAGATATTCCCGGCAACGAAAGTATGCTACGCGACAACGTGAAGCGTGGCCCGATGTGTTGGACGACGTCGTTGGATCACTACGTGCGGGATTATCTATTTCACAAGCATTAGTGGTGGTTAGTCAGCGTGGCCCGATAATGATGCGTGAACCATTTGCGCGCTGTGCTCAACATATCCGTGCACAAGGGCGTCTCGATTCGGCACTAAATGATCTGAAGGATGAATTTCATGATCCGATGGCGGATCGAGTGATCGAAGCGATGCGGCTATCTCATGAACTAGGGGGTCATGATTTGGCACTGATGCTCAGTCAGTTGGCGAGTCTTGTACGTGAAGATAACCGTGCCCGTGGAGAACTGCTTGCTCGACAATCGTGGACGGTTAATGGCGCTCGGTTAGCGGCAGGTGCTCCCTGGATTTTGCTCGCGCTTTTTGCAACTCGTCCAGGAACAGTAGAAGCATTTAGCACTGCTGGTGGTATTGCTGTTTTAGTTAGTGGAGCATTTCTAACTGTTCTTGCCTATGGTCTAATGATCAAACTTGGAGAGCTGAGTGCGGACACGCGAATTTTTATATCTACACCAAGAAAAATAGGCGGAACTCCATGATAGGAATGTCTTTAGCTGGTATGACGATAGGAGCTGGAAGTACCTGGCTTATTTACGGGCTAACAAGTCCGCGAAAATCATTGACACAGCAGGTTATTCCTCATGTGGCTACACGTGATAATCGTAGCCCGCGATCCTCGATTCTCACCCGGTTTCTGCCTTCATTGCTACGGATTATCGAGCAATTAGGATCAACAAGATCTGCTGTCGAACGACGGCTGGCAGTGATTGGCCAGGGCAGTGTTAGCGATTTTCGGCTCACCCAAATCCAGTGGGCCGGTGCAGGTTTGCTCGTTGGGGGTTTAGTTGGGATAGCCTTCATAGCCCGTGGGTATAGTCCGGCTATTATCGTGCTGACTGTGATACTCGGTGCGCTTGGCGCAGCTTTGTGGGTAGATTCGCGGTTGACGACGAAGGCAAAACGCACGTCACGAATGTTTACTCGTCAACTACCAGATGTGATTGAGTTAGTTGCGCTCGCGGTAGGAGCTGGTCAAGCGATCCGTCCGGCCCTTGAAAGAGTTGTGCAACTAGGACAAGGCCCATTGATTGAGCAATTTCAGGTCATGCTCTCGCACGTGCATGCTGGTTCATCGTTGGCTCAGGCTTTAGCTGAGTTGTCGGTTAGGGCAGATAACCGTAATGTTTCGCGTTTTACTGACTCGTTGATTATGGCGATGGAACAAGGTGGCGGATTAGCTCAGACGCTACACCATCAAGCCCGTGATGCGCGTGACGCGGCTCGTAGAGAATTATTAGAAGAGGGCGGTAAGGCCGAGATATCTATGATGATCCCGGTGGTTTTCCTAATTTTACCGATCACAATTCTATTCACGATTTTCCCGGCACTGCATTACATGAATTTTCATTAAGAAGTTATTGTGAAAGGAAAAATATGTCATTTCATATGCGTTGGTTACTAAAGAAATATGTTAGCCATATTTCGTCCGTTGCTGGGCGAAAAGAGCAGGGTGATGTCCCTGGCTGGGTGATGATTACGCTGATGACTGCGGCATTAGTTGTTTTGTTGTGGTCATTAGTTGGCCCGGCATTGACGACGTTATTTCAAGATGCGATTAGTCGCGTCACTCAGATTTCGTGAACCTGGCAAAGCGTGAGGGCGGCAATGCCGTCGTTGGTTTCACAGCAACAGTTGGATTATTGCTCATTGTTACAGTCACGATCGTCAGTCTTGGTTTAACATGGTTTGCGCGTGAGGTGATGAAAGATTCGGTTGCTCTCGGTGCACGCTTTGCGGCTTTAGATGGAGCGAGCGAAGAAGTGGCTCGAGAACGTACCTTCGAGTTAATAACGACGACGTTGCCGCCTGCCTTTGCTGATGACATCACGATTACTTATGGTCCTTCGTGGGTGATTGTCCGGGCGTGTGCTCCGGCTCCAGTGTTGGGCTTACTTTTGCCTATCACTATTGATGTGGAAGGTCGTGCCACTATTGAATAATCACCTTAAGAGAGCCAAGGGTCGCACAGCGGTTTGCGAACCAGGTAACGCTATTGTGGAATTTGTTGGGATCATGGTTGTTATTATCGGTCCGGCGCTTATTTTGCTGATGTCGTTAAGTGCTGTACTTGAGGCGCAGTTTAGTGTTCAAGCAGCAACACGGGAGGCAGTTCGGGAAGTGGTTCGTGCACCGGAAGTCGATGTATTGCATAAAGCCCAAGAAATTGCGTTAGACGTGTGGTCAGATCGAGGGCATAGCGAAAGATTAACGGTGTCAGTCATGTGCGAACCATCAGGCTGTCAAACACCAGGGGCATCGATAGAGGTTACGGTATCGACGCAGATAGTATTACCAGCAACCGGCATTCTGGTGCCGGTATCAGCCGCGTATACAATGGATAGTGATATTTTTCGGAATGTTCCATGAAAAGAAAAACTAGGAAAACTGAACCTGGGAACTTACTCATTTTAGGGTTGGGTATCTGGGTGTTTGTTATGATGTTAGTTTTGATTATCGGAGCAAGTGTTCACCTGCATAATGAACGTAAAGATGTTTTAGCCAGGGCCGATGGCGTGGCGTTGAAACTCGCGCAAGAGGTCTCGGATGCTCACTACTATGCAGGGAATGTAAGTTATGATGTGTCGCATATTCAAAGTGAGGCACACCGTGCGGTATCTAATACTCAGGATTGGGTCAGTCAACCAACAGGGGTGAGCGGTAACGATATCGTTGTTACACTATGTCGCTTGGTTCCTGTTCCATTTGTTCCATCGTTTCTCGATAACCTTGATGAAATAGAAATGTGTGCAACTTCGTCTGCCCGATTGAGAATCGAAGGGGGTCAATAGCGTAGACTTAGCTTCGTGGCAACTGACTATCAAGCTGAAATTGAAGAACTCCGCCGATCTTTTTCACAGATCGAGGCGGTAACAAATGTGAGTGCGCTTGAAGCGCAAATTGCGGATCTGACAGAAAAGTCGGGTGCACCTGACCTGTGGGATGATCCAGAACAAGCTCAAGCGGTGACTTCTCAACTGTCACACGCTCAATCTGAGCTCGAACGAGTTGCGCGGATGCGTGAACGGATTGCCGATCTAGCTACCTTATACGAAATGGCAGTGGAAGAATCGCAAACTGATGCGCAGATGGGTGCAGAGCTTTTAAGCGAGGTTGATGGCGAGCTTGAGACGGTACGCTCTGATCTTTCCGCGCTGGAGATTAAGACGCTGTTGTCCGGAGAATATGATGAACGCGATGCGGTTGTCACTATTCGATCGGGAGCTGGTGGTGTTGATGCTGCTGACTGGGCACAAATGTTGCAACGTATGTATTTACGTTGGGCAGAACGCCATGGCTATGCAACAAAAGTGCTTGATACATCTTATGCGGAAGAAGCAGGCATAAAATCGACTACGTTCGAAGTTTCGGCGCCGTATGCCTATGGCACCCTCACAGTAGAAGCTGGAACTCATCGTCTTGTGCGTATCTCGCCATTCGATAATCAGGGGCGGCGGCAGACGTCTTTTGCGGCTGTAGAAGTTATTCCGTTGATTGAAACAACTGATCATATTGACATTCCAGACAGTGAATTAAAGATCGATGTTTTCCGTTCTTCAGGTCCGGGCGGACAGTCTGTTAATACTACTGATTCGGCAGTTCGTATGACTCACATTCCGACTGGCATTGTCGTTTCAATGCAGGATGAAAAATCTCAGATTCAAAACCGTGCAGCAGCATTGCGAGTGTTGCAATCGCGTTTACTGGCATTACGCCACGAAGAAGAAGCAGCTATCAAGAAAGAACTTGCTGGTGACGTTAAAGGCGCATGGGGCGATCAAATGCGCTCCTATGTTCTCCACCCATATCAAATGGTCAAAGATCTGCGTACCGGGCATGAAGTTGGCAACGCTGAAGCTGTCTTTGACGGTGATATCGACGGTTTTATCGATGCAGGTATCCGTTGGCGGCATGGACAGATGTTCCCAACCGAATAACCCTAGATGTGAAATAACAAGGTACTTTTCTTGGCCTTACCGGCGCGTCAGCTAGCTGACGCGCCGAAATCATTACTAGGGTAGATCCAGTATGTACCCGAAGTAGATTGTGCTTGTTCATGATTACGTTTGAAAACGTCACCAAAATATATGCTCGTGGGGCAGCTCCGGCATTAGACCAAGTGAGCCTCACTATTGAGCGCGGCGACTTTGTCTTCCTCGTCGGAGCTTCTGGCTCTGGTAAATCCACCATGCTCAGCTTGATTTTGGCTGAAGAACGCCCAACCTCTGGGCGTATCCATGTTTTAGGGAAAGACCTTGCGGGAGTTTCTTCACGCCGGGTGCCTTTTTTACGCCGAAAGATTGGCACGGTATTTCAAGATTTCCGTCTACTGACCGATAAGAATGTCTTTGATAACGTTGCCTTGGCAATGAAAGTCATTGGTCGCCCACGCCATGCCATTATGAAAGAGGTTCCACAAGTTTTGGAACTTGTTGGTCTCGATGGTAAAGAAAAGCGCGGTATGCACGAGCTTTCTGGCGGCGAAAAACAACGAGTGGCTATTGCGCGCGCGATGGTCAATCGCCCGGAAATTTTGTTGGCAGACGAACCAACCGGAAACTTAGACCACAACACCGCGTTAGGAATTATGCGGTTGCTTGATCGGATTAACCGTCAGGGGACTACAGTTGTGATGGCCACCCACGATCAAGAAATCGTTAATCAATTACGTAAACGCGTTGTTGAGTTGGTAGATGGACAGATTACGCGTGATCAAGAGCGCGGCCAATACGGAGGTGCTCGCTGATGCGAATCGGTTTTATTTTTTCTCAAGTCTGGAAAGGCCTGCGTAAGAATACGTCAATGATGGCTTCGGTCGTCCTCGTCACTTTCGTTTCTTTGTTGTTCGTGGGAGCAGCGATTTTATTCCAGACTCAAATTGAGTCAGCGAAGAATGATTGGTACGACAAAGTCGAAGTTTCAGTCTTTATGTGCCCTCCGCAATCTACTAGTGCGGCGTGCGCTGGGGGTGAAGCTAGTGAATCGCAAATAGATTCATTGCGCGACTATCTCGATAGCGGTGAAGTAGCAAAACATATCGAACATGTTTATTTTGAGACCAAAGAGGATGCTTACGAAGCTTTTAAGGAACAACTTAAAGGTACAACATGGGCAGATACGATAGATGCTGATTTAATGCAATCCTCTTTCCGGCTCAAGCTCACGAACCCAAATGAAGATGACATCGCCGTCGTATCGGAAATGCTATCTGGCCGGCCTGGCGTAGAATCTGTGATTGATCAACGTCAACAGCTTAAACCGCTTTTCAATATGCTCAATCGTTTCACTCTTATCGCCACGATTTTGGCCGGTATTATGATTATTGTTTCCGTGCTACTTATTCCAGCAACAATTCGCCTGTCCGCTATGTTCCGGCGAAACGAGACTGAGATTATGCGCTATGTGGGGGCATCGAATGCATTTATTCAAGCCCCATTCATCCTTGAAGGAATCATTTCCTCACTTATTGGTGCAATTTTAGCTATCGGTGGTCTTTACGTGGCGGTGGAGTTCTTTGTCCACCAGTGGTTCGCAGATTCTTGGCTAAAGATTGTTTCGGCGCATGATGTTGTGCTTCTAGCTCCATGGTTATTGCTGGCAGCTATTGCCATTTCTGCCGTTGCTTCCTTCTTGGCACTACGTCGATACACTAAGGTCTGATGATGAATTCTCGACGAAAGTTTATCGCCACGGTAGCTACTGTCACGATGGTAGTTACCGGGTTAGCTTTGCCTGCCTGGGCTGACGAACGCCAAGATCTGGTGAACCAACAGCAAGAAAATGAAAATCGTATGAAGGAGATTAAGTCCTCGTTAGAAGGAATCGATGTTAATCTTCAAGACGCATTTTTAGAGTTGGAAAAAACTCGTTCGCAAATCCCTGGAGCAGAAGCTGATTTGGCGAATGCACAACAAGAACTGGCAACTGCAGAACGTAAGGCGCAAGCTAACGCAGCTCTTTTGTCTGCCGCCCAAAACGAACTCGCAGGTATCTCTGGTGAACTTTCTACATCGTCGCAGGAAGCCGATAAAACAAAACAAACGTTAGCGGAAATTGCTCGGGCGACATATCGGGGCGAGACCATGCCAACAGCTATTGATCTAGTTGTTGGATCCGCGTCGGCCGAAGAATTTACGAATGCGTATCGGGTCAATGCGGCCGTGACGCGTGCGCAAAGTGCTGCGTTGACGGAACTGTCCCAAGCAGTTGCCCAATCGAAAAACCGTCAATCGCGGCAACAAGCTGTGGAAAAACGCGTTACCGAGCTCAAAGCCGAAGCCGATGCTATCGTCGTCGTTCGAGACAAAGCACGTGACGAAGCTGAACAGCGCAAAACCCAACTCGTAGATCTTGAAGCATCAATAAACGCTCAAACCCAAGATCTGGAAAAGCGCAAAGCAGAGTTCGAAGCCTCACTAAACCAAGTTGAGCAAGAGCAACAAGCAGCTGCAGCGCGAATCGCTGCAATCGATGAAGAAAATCGCCGTAAGGAAGCAGAACGTGCTGCCGCCGGGCAAGCAAGTGCAACAACTGGAAGCGGCTGGCTCAATCCACCGATTCCAGGGCCTCTTGTTGTCACATCGCCTTTTGGAATGCGCATTTACCCCTTGGGGAACTATCGGCGCATGCATTATGGCGTTGATTTGGCATCACCTTGTGGTGATCCGCAGTATGCTGCCGCTGATGGTGTCATTGACAGCACGATGTTTGATGTGGGTGGCGGAAATATCGTGTATGTTAACCACGGAATTCATAACGGCAGTTCGTATGTGACTTCGCATATGCATTTGTCTGCGATTAAGGTTGTGCCTGGCCAGCGGGTCTCGCAGGGAGATTTGATTGGGTTGTCCGGAGCCACTGGACGAGTCACTGGCTGTCATGTTCACTTCGAAGTATGGCAGAATGGTACGGCTATCAACCCGATGGGGTTGCCTGGTTTCTAAGTTAAAGGAGAACACTCATGGCGAAGAAGAAAAGCGCTGCGAAGAACTCCGGTAAGCTAACGCAAGCGCAAAAGGCTAAAGTTGCGGCGGATGCAAAACAGGTTATCGCACGTAATAAGAAAGCTCGGCACGATTATTTTATCGATGACGTTTTCGAAGCCGGTCTTGTTTTGTCTGGTACCGAAGTCAAAGCATTACGCCTTGGGCGGGCGTCACTGTCCGAAGCGTGGATTGAGATTGACCGGTCCGGCGAAGCATGGGTTGTAGGAATGAATATTCCAGTTTATGCGATGGGTTCATGGACGAATCATAAGCCTACTGCTAAACGGAAGCTCCTTCTGCATGCACATGAGTTACGCGAGTTAGCTGTGAAAGTAAAAGCGAAGGGCACCACGATTGTGCCCTTAGAGCTGTACTTTGTCCGTGGGCGAGCCAAGTTGGAGATTGCGCTAGCTCACGGCAAGCAAGAGTGGGATAAGCGTGAAACATTGCGTCGCCGACAAGATGAGCGTGAGGCGCAGCGGGCGATGAGCCAAGCGCGTCGAAACCAACGTCGATAAGAAATCATGCGGTTACCCAGTGCGCAAATAGATAATAAAATCTGTTGCGTACTCATGTTTGAGAGCATTTTTGTGAAATCGATGGCCTGGTATTTCTGAATGTTGGCTCATTTTATTCTTTCATAAGCGAAACCGGTACCTTTCCCTGCCTAAACATGGTAAGTCTTGGTATATGAAATCATGGCTTATTGATATGGATGGCGTGCTGGTGCACGAAGGTCAAGCGTTGCCTGGTGCGGCTGAGTTTTTAGGGAAGTTGCAGGACAAAGAAATCCCGCATTTGATCTTAACCAATAACTCAATTTTCACCGAACGTGATTTGGCCGAGCGGTTGAAGACTTCTGGTCTGGATGTGTCTGAGGATCATATTTGGACCTCAGCTTTGGCCACGGCTGGGTTTTTGGCGAAGCAGTCGGATTTGCGCCGGGCCTACGTGGTGGGCGAGGCGGGTTTGACTACCGCTTTGTATGAGCAAGGTTTTATTATGACGGAAGCGAATCCGGAATTTGTTGTTTTAGGGGAGACGCGCACTTATTCATTTGACGCGATCACTAAAGCAATTAGGCTGATCCAAGCTGGCGCTCGCTTTATCGCAACTAACCCGGATAGTACTGGTCCATCAGCTGAGGGAGATATTCCGGCAACAGGTGCGGTGGCTGCATTGATTGAGAAGGCGACTGGCCGTTCGCCGTTCTTTGTGGGCAAGCCTAACCCGGTGATGTTGCGTAATGGTTTGAATAAGATCGGAGCGCATTCGGAGGAGACTGCGATTGTGGGAGACCGGATGGATACTGATATTTTGGCTGGTGTGGAAACTGGTTTGCGTACCCATTTGGTGCTTACTGGTTCAACGAAGAGATCTGATATTGAGAAGTTCCCGTTCCGGCCAGATTTTGTCCACGATTCGATCGCCGATGTTGTTGAGCTGGTGTGAGAATTGGCGAGCGTCGTCCCTACTTGACGACGCAGGTATTGTGCGTTAATCTGGCGTAACAGTGTGTTTCGTGGTTTCGTTTAGTGAAGAGATGAACGTAGCCATGAGGTGATAACTGAATAGGGGATGATCGGTTTCGACGGTAGTGATTACCGAAGGGAAGCGGGTAGAGGATGCACAGTTATCTCTTTAACGATCTGTGCGAAAAAAATAACTGCCAATAAGCAGAAGTCTGATTTCGCCCTCGCCGCCTGAGCGAGCGCATTAACTAAGAAATCCGTCAGACTCACGTTGCTTTCGCGTGAGAACTCTGGCGTCGCCTTTGAAAGCCACTGGCACTAGCGGTTCGCTATTAACCGCTAGGCGACTCCCAAGTAGCTAGGTTCGTCAGCAACATGTCTGTTAGAGTGCTGGAGCCAAAAACAACGATGAACAGACTGCACCCGGAGAAGCCTTGGGTTCCTCATTATCGGACGGGAGTTCAATTCTCCCCATCTCCACCATGAAGAAGCGCGAGCCACACTGGCTCGCGCTTCTTTTACTTTTCGGGTTTCCTAGATGTTGCTTATTTGTGTAACGTTAAATCTTCTCGGATTTCTTGTTTATCGAAAACTTCGGCGTCTTGGCCAGATCATGTTGTTGTGAAATGAACCTTGTTGTTGTGACTGAACATAGTTGTTAGACAGTGAGCGCGCATTCTTGTCTGAAGGTTAGCTGGGGGATCGTGAGCTGATATCACTAATATGCCTCGCGAACTGCATTGCCACCTGCGGAAAACAAGACGATGTATGATTAGCCCATGTGGAGATTTGCGAAAGCGTACCCGTACTTATTTCAATTTGTGCTTTCATTTGCTCTCACCCTCGTCGTCGTTGTGTTTCAGATGCTGCTACACGTGCCTTTCTCGGGCGAAGACGTGACTGAAGAAGCACTCCTCAATCTATTACTTGTCGGTCCTGTGTTTTTAGTTGCGTTTTCATTACTGTGTGTTTATCCGGTGGTGCTGCTGGGATATCAGCTGATGTTGGTTGTGCGAGCCTTACGGTGGAAAACCCCGCAGTCGCATCGTCCTGGCTATGACACGTGGGTGCTCTGTTTCCTTCTGGCGTGCGATGTTTTATACCTCCTCTTCTATAAAGACGTGGTGTTTTCAGCTGGTTGGCAAGAGCAATTGCTGAACTCTCAGCGTCATTCGCCAATTTCTCCCAATTACTATCTATGGGTTGTCATTCTTCTTGGACTTTGTTTTGTGGCATTTTATGCACTATGGCTAAAACCAGTTGATAAGCTACCGCCACTCATTCCGGTTCTAGCGATTGGGATGCTCTATATCGCCACTGCCTATGTTGTTATATGGACAATACAAATTTATGAATACCGTCAGCTTACAGATCTCTATCTACTTATTCCCGCCGTTGTTTTTGTGGCTATAGTTGCCAGAACAATCGCCATTACCCTACGGGTACATGTGTTCGATGCAGATCGATCGGTGAAGTTTGAAACCCATCCTATGCTCGCTCGCCTAAACTATTATTTCACGCAAGCGAAAACCTGGCCCATGTGGGCTTTCTTCATCACTTTGCCAGTGCTGGGAGTAGTGTATGCGATATTGGTGTTACTGGGGCAAGGCCCCCATGCGCTTATCAGGGCGTTTACAGACACCAGTGGCTGGGCTTTTTCACAGCAGACCTCGCCGCCAAATGTGTTTTTTGATGAGCACTACCTTTGCACAGTAGCCGCTGGTGGGCACAAAGAACTTGTTAAGCCAATTCGCGGCGGGATCCGCCACGGACACCCCGTTATAGTGAATCGGCAATTGCTGATAGCTAATGCTTTTGAACAAGTAATCTCTGACCATCTACCTCGTCTACATCGAACGATTCGCGGCTTTTATGATCGGTATGGTTTTGATTTAGCGAAACGTATTAGAACGAAATGGGCAGCTGATACGGTTTGGGTATTGATGAAGCCTTTAGAATGGAGTTTTCTAGCCGTTATTTACCTGTGTGTGCGCCATCCTGAAGATCTTATCGCCATGCAATACACAGGCATCCACTACCGCGAGATTAATGATATAGATGGATAACTTATTAAGCTCCACTCATCGCTATACCGCTAATGTCCACTTCCCGCTGCAAATCCGCAAAACTGATGGTTGATATTGTTTTACCCTATTGGTACAGATTCCAATAGTTAGTCATCTGTTAATGCTTGTGGTAATTCTGCTGATAGCTACTTTGGGCTCTGATATGAGCTTAGTGGTAACGCAAGTCGGTATCATAGTTGTTATATTCTGCAACATGGATTCAACGGAGAAGAAATATTATGACCACCTCACAGACTCCTTCATCTTGGCCGGAGCTTCGGATTGAGGATTGGACCGATACCCGCGATACCTTACATATGTGGACGCAGATTGTTGGCAAGATTCGTATGCAGTATGCCCCGCTCATTAATCACTGGTGGCAAGTCACATTGTATGTATCCCCGGTTGGGTTGACGACGTCGTCAATCCCGTTCGAGGGCGATGTGTTCGATATCGAATTCGACTTCATTAACCACGAGCTTCGGTTCCGTCGCAGTAACGGACTACACGCGAAGTTTGCTTTAGAAGCTATGACGGTAGCTGACTTTTATGCGAAAGTGCAGCAGTCCATGGCCGAAATCGAAGTCCCTATGAATATTAGTGTTTTCCCTAATGAGGTTGACCCGGCGATTCCGTTCCCAGAAGATACTGTGCACAAGAGCTACGATAAGGACGCTGTGCATCGATTCTGGTTACAACTAGCAAAGGTTCATATTGCATTAGATAACTTCCGTTCTGGCTTCTTGGGCAAAGTAAGCCCGGTACATTTCTTCTGGGGATCGTTCGATATGGCGTGTACTCGCTTCGTAGATAAGCTTGCTCCTCAACATCCTGGTGGGGTTCCAAACTGTGCTGACTGGGTGATGGCGGAAGGTTATTCACATCATCTTACGAGTGCTGGTTTTTGGCCGGGAGGCGAAGGAGAAGGCATGTTCTATTCCTACGCATACCCTGCTCCAGATGGCTACGCCCGCCAAAAGATCGAACCGGCCGAGGCCTACTATAGCGAAGAACTATATGAGTATGTTCTGCCTTATGAGGCGGTGCGTAAGTCAGATAATCCAGAAGAGATGGTCCGCAAGTTCTTTGAAAGCACGTATGCTTTGGCTGCTGATTTAGATGGTTGGGATCGAGAAAAGTTAGACGCTGCCACTGATCGGCTCGCCTCATACATGAACTAGTATTTTCTATGCCGGTCTAAGCCTTGTATGTGAGAGGTTTACGCGCATGAACACGGGTAAGCGTGCACGCAGAGAATCTTCTTGCCGTAGCTAAGATACGTGTAGGAGGTTTGTGATGAGTAGCAACGTTTCGAATCCGTCGATTATCAGTGCGATAAGCGTGAACTCTGATCGAGCGCTCGGGTGCATTCTTGGTCTTGCTGCTGGGGATGCGTTAGGCGTGGGATATGAGTTCAACAAGCCATTACCATCGGCCTTGCCGATTGAGATGATTGGGCGCGAAGGATTCGAACCGGGTGAGTGGTCTGATGACACCGCAATGTCAATCCCGATCATCGATGCAGGCATTGCTAGTCAGGGTTACTTTGGGGATCATGAACTTGATCTGATTGCCGAAGGCTGGTTCACGTGGTTTGAGGCGCAACCCAAAGGGATTGGTCAGCAGATATTTTCTGTCATTAATGCCTCTCACTGTGAGCGTACAGCGCAATCTTTAGCGAAGGCGTCAGCTATGCGTTATCGGCAGATACCCAACCGCTCAGCCGGTAATGGTTCCCTGATGCGCACCGCCCCGGTCGTCCTCCCTAATCTGGACCGAGAGACGGTTGCAGATGCTGCTGGGCGGATCTCATTGCTTACTCATGGTGATCCGATAGCTTCAGAGGCTTGCGTGATCTGGTCGGTTGGGATTGCTCATGCGATCGAATACGGTTCCTTTGATGGAATTGATGAAGGCGTCGGGTTACTTCCCGTAAGCAGACGCTCGTTTTGGAACAAGGCTTTAAAAGAAGCCCAGCACCGCGCTCCCAATACTTTTCGTAGCAACGGTTGGGTAGTTCAAGCACTCCAAGGAGCATGGTCGGCAATAACGACGACGAAGATTCCTTTCGATGATCCGTCACGTCACCTACAACTCGCTATGGAAGCAGCAGTTCGCGGGGGAGGAGACACTGATACGGTTGCTGCGATAGCCGGAAGTCTCCTAGGTGCTCGATGGGGTTTATCTGCCATACCTGAAAGTTGGATCGGGAAGATTCACGGCTATCCCGGACTGTCAGGATTTGAGCTGATTGAACGAATACTATCTGGCTATGCTTAACTTTTAGCGACCCGGCTATATTGGACAGAGATATTGTGGTAAATGAGGGTCTGTCCCGCACACGGCTTGTGTGCGGGACAGACCCATTACTTTTGGCAACTGGTGCCCGTGTTGTAGATCAGCTCACTCGGTTGCGTTGTCGAAGTAGGCCTGCTCCTAAAAGCAGGAAGAGAGAACTGAGAGCCAGCAAGGTTACGCTATCGCTACCCGTTTTAGCCAGCTTCGTGTTCGGAGAATCCGTTGGTGGCTTTGGCTGATCTGGTGTTGGCGACGCAGGAACCGGCGGTTGCGGCTGTGGGGTGGGTTCCGGATCCGGCGTAGGGATTGGTTCTGGGTCTGGCGTAGGCGTAGGCGTAGGCGTTGGTTCTGGGTCTGGCGTTGGTTCTGGGTCTGGCGTTGGATCTGGATCTGGGGTGGGTTCTGGATCTGGGTCTGGTGCAGGTTTGGTGTATTGCATGAGCGCAGATGACCGCATCCGTAACCGTGTATTTTCTGCACGGCCTACAGCGACGTTGGCAAACGTCGTCGTTTCATCTAATCCAGCATACTTAACTTCTACAATGATTTTCTGAACACCAAGAGGAACTAACGGTCCACCAATGACGCGCACAGCTGTGGCATGAGGAGAAAACTCTTCACTCCACATACTAGATGGTTTCCCAAGACTGCCATTACTAGAATGGGCTGGATCCTCATTGAGCATAGCGCGGGGCACAGTGGTGTAATAGACTTTGCTTCCCGGTAGAGAAGCCGTTACTTTCACTAGCTGGGGCATGGTTTTCACTGTGCTGCCAGCTCCATCTTCAGGTGCTGGCAGGAGGTCAATCACGTCAGTGATATTTGACGTGCGTGGATCTGCAGAGTGTAATTCCACCATCCATGTACCAGTGGCGTTACCGTTCTCGTCTGGTTTTAGTTCTGACTCAACTGCGGATTTACGTAGATTGGTCAAACCCGAGGTCGGAACGGTAAACGTAGCTTGTGATGTGCGGCTAATACCTTGGCTTTCAATGATCGCAGTGCTGGCGAAGCTTTGTGCTGGCTGAGCATCTGCTGGCACTGTAGCCCGGTAAGTCAACTTTCCGGCTGGATCATTAGGAACCACATCGTTAAAGTTCCACACCAGTTGGGTATGTGCAGGTGTGGTATTCGTGGCAGCAACATCAGTCACTGTTGGTTCTGGAGCAGGAGAACCATCAGCATATTGAGTGCTTCCAGCTACGTACATTAGACCTTCTGGCAGAATATCAGTCAGCGTGAGACTATCTGGGAACGGTTGAGCCATATTAGATTCTAGGCCGTAGGTGAGACTGAACTCGGCTTCCTCGTTAGGTAGATATTCAGTTTGTGCGACCTGTTTATTCACGTAAGGTTCGGAACCTACGACACGTAGCACATCACGACCAGGACCAACAAAGGGATACGTGAGATCCGGGGTAAGAGTTCCATAGGGTTTGACATCCTTGGGGTCTAAGCTACGGTCGAAGTAGGAGACTTTATCAGCGCTATGATTCCAATTAGTAGCTCCGTCTGATAAAACGTAGCCCCAAGTCCAAATCGGAGTACCGATTTTCACGGTGTCTTTAATTTTGAGTTCCATGGCAACATATACTTGCCCTCTTCTTCCCGCAGAGCTCACCACATTTTTAGACAGACGCGCTTTGACAGCTTTAACTTGAGACAAATCTGCAGGTGTGCGAGTCCATTCCGGTTGATTACCTGCTTCGGGATCAGTTGTGCTAGTTTCGCCACCACACGCAAAGTCATTGGGATCTACAGGCTGGTCACTGCCAGGGTTATGCAAGGTTTCGCCCACGTAATACCAAATGTCACGAGTACCGTCTGGGTTTGTGGGGAAGGAATCATCATAGAAGAAGTGCGGTTTGACGCTACCATCAACAGCTACCCGCACCTTTTGTAGCTCCACTTTTTCATAATCTATAATTCCGCAAACCCAGTGGTCAGTCGATTCACTGGCGCGCGTTGGGGTGTGGCCTACGAAAGACATGACGGTTGCTCCAACTGGAGCTCGGTAGGTATCCGTCCACGGTATTCCCGGGTAAGACTTCGGGCGCATATAGGATAATGCCCATCCCCCGGTATAGTAGCCCAATACTACCGGAACAGAGTTGGTGTTATTGCTAGGATCATCAACAAAAGTGCTCCCGTCAACTGCTTGGAACTGTGGGGTAGAGGCAGTTAAACTCACAGTATTGCCGTTAGCGGTGTAGCGCAGTTTGAACCGTAGTTTTCCGGCAGCAATCACATCCATTCCGCTAGGCAATGGCTCGGCATTGGAATCCAACTGTGGAGTAGGCTGGTCATATTTTAGCCCGGATAGTGTCAAACGGAATGTGTCCGTGCCAGTCTTTTCTAACGTACATGTAGGGAACGCCGTCTGCTGGTTAGCCGGATGCTGACCATCGGAGAACGGATAACCGGGCTGTTGACGATCGTTGGGCTGGCAGGCGTCCTCATCCATAACTACCAGATCAGCCTCTTGCCCGTAAGGGTCTACTTCGATACGCCGGGTAGTCGTGATATCGAACGTGACGGTGTCTGGACCGGCCGGGCTATTGTGAGCATGCCGAATAGAGAAAGGAAATTCGAGGAGATATTGTTCTGGCTTAACTAATGGCAATAGCTGCGGGTAGGGGGTTCCGCCATCAAACTTGGCATCCATAGTGAATTGAGTGTAGATCGGGATTGGCACCAAGTTATCAACGATCTTTCCGCGGAACTCCCCACTTAAAGTTACCTGAGAACCAGGTGAGCCTGTAACGAGTAAGCTACTCGTAAAATTCAGTGCACTACCTTCGGTGAGCGTGCCTAAGTCACAAGTCAATACGGATCCATCTGTGCTAATGCTTGACGTTTCTGCATTAGCGCAGATCGTAGGAATCCGGTTAAAAACTGCATTTTCAGCACTAAGAGTCACAACGTTGTTTTCTTCAACCTCGTCATTGGCTGGGGCGGAAGCATCATCGTTGATATCTAGCCACCACTGGGATGTGAGAACGTCGAATCCCGATAGCACCCGATCAGGCGCATCAACCCATTCGCCTTGGAACTCATAGGCTACCGGCTCAGCGTGCGCCAGTGGAACAAACCCAGTCATGGCTAGAACTGTAGTTAAAAGAAAGGCTGTAACCGAACCAGCAAAACGCGGTACGAATTCCCTTGTCCGATTCGACGATTTTTCGCGCATAGACACCGCAATGCTCCCAAGCAAGTTGAAGAAAAATAAAAAGATAATTGTGGTAAGTCTACCATTCTTCGTAGGAACAAAGAGGCGCCTTTAACAGACTCAGAAGAACGCGATTATCGAACACGTCACCGCACGAACACTACCGGTGCTCAGCCAAAAACTCTTCGACCTCTTCAGCAGTTGGGGCACTCATGGGCCCGGAGCGGGTGACGGATATAGCGGCAGCGGCATTGGCACGGCGGACGCTTTCTTCAAGGGATAAACCATGAGCAATACTGGCGAGCACAACCCCAGCATGAGTATCACCGGCCCCGTTGGTATCCACGGCATCAACCGGGAATGTGGGCACCGAGATCACCGATTGCGGATTATCTGCCGAAGAGATTAGGGTCGGTTCTTTTCCTGCTCGAACAACAGCGTAAGCGTGAGGGCGAAGTAGCTCGGCGAGCCTGCTGGCACAGTCTTTCGCCCGAGTTTGGCCAGTGATATGCCGGGCTTCGCGCAGATTACAGGACACAATTGAGGCTCTTGCGATCAGCGGCTGGAAAACCTTTTCCGGCAACTGGCAAACTAACGGCGAAGGATCAAGGAAAACAACCGTTGATTCAGGCACAGTGGCAAGCCATCGAGCTAAGCCGGACGCGTTTGTCTGCGTAGCTAGGCTGTAGCCGGAAACGTAAACAAGATCGTCGTCGTTTATCTGTATCTGCGATAGGTGCTCGAAACTCACCTCACTTTCTGCGCCCACTTGGGTAATAAAAGTTCGTTCTCCGCCCTTATCTACTAGCGCTACGCAAAAGCCGGAATCCGTGCCAGCCACCCGCGGGTAGATTGATGCTAGTTCGTTGTCGGCGAGAGTTTGAGCGATCATATCGCCAAACGGCCCGGTGCCCACCAGTCCGGCAAATTTCACTGGCAGGCCACTACGCTGAGCGGCGAGCATTGAATTGAGGCCACCGCCGGCAACGAGGTGTGTTGTCGTTGCTAGCGCCTCATTTCCTGGGGTGGGAACAGTATCGATAGTCATCACCATATCGACGACGATGCTTCCAGTATGTATTAGGTCTGGCATGATGAGTCCTCAGATCGGTTTGGGGTGATACGTACCGGCCACCACAAGTAATAATTATGGTGTGCGTCGCCGAGAAATAAGTTTGGCGGCGGTGTCTGTGAGGTTCAGGTTGTTCACGGCGTCAATTGTGGTGATGGCATCGCGCGGAAATGCCTCTAGCCCGTAGATCGCACCATAAATACTTCCAGCGATTGCGCCGATGGTATCAGTATCTCCACCACAGTTAGCAGCAAGGCACAGGCCGTCCCACGGGTCAGAAACGACTGCGACGATTGTGAGTGCAGCCACCACAGATTCTTGCGAGGCAAGGGTAGTGCCGACGACGTTGTAGAGCAGATCGGCCAGATCAGATGATTTTTTAGCTAACTCGATAGCGTAGGGTAGACGCCCGGCGATACTAGGGCCTGGAACATGGTGGCCGTATGTTTCCCCAAGCCGAGCAGCGTCCAGTGCTATCGCAACTGATTCGGTGCGGTGTGCGCCGTCAATTCCGGCACTGATAGCTGCTGCTACTGCGGCGGCAGCAGAAATTCCTAACGAGGTGTTGTGGGTTACTGAGCTGGCGTGATGTACGCGCTCTACGAAGGTCTCAAGATTGGTTGCTGAGTAGTAAATGCCAACCGGGGCTATCCGCATCGCAGCGCCGTTGGTCGTCCCATATTGTCCAGACTCCGCAGTGCTTTTCCCGGCAGCGATCGCCGCGATCGCCGCTTTTGTGGACGGGCCGAGAAGGTCGAGTGAGCCTTTGGCTATCATCGTTTCTTCCCATTGCGTTAACGCGTTGGCAAATTCGCGTGGCGGGATTTCACCGTGTTTAATGAGGAGATCGGCGACGATGAGCATCTGCTCAGTATCGTCAGTAATCGTTCCAGCTCACATACCTGCCGCAATGTATTGGTGTGGGCCGGCATCCACGAATCCCTGAATTTCTCCATAATCGGCGAAGATGTGATCTGGCGTCATATCCTGAGTGGGCATGTCGAGCGCATCGCCGATAGCAGTGCCATACAGCGTTGCGATTGCGTTATCAATTCCGTGATTGACGCTATTGTGCGTGTGCGAGTTTTTCATATTCGTCATGCGGCATATATCGGTGTGATGTAGCTAAGTGATCGTGATAACCTCGGGTGCGTGGGGTGTCCATGGTGAAGAAATACATCAACTCCACACGTCATTATAGCCACGTAGAGCAAAGGGAGAAACCGTGAAGCTTTTGGTTATCAATTACGCACGGGACCATGCGCAAAATATTCGATTTTATCAGGCACTAGGTCTTGAGCTGAACCGTGCTATCGATCCGGTGTGGACCGAGATGGAATCGCAGGGGGCAACGCTGGCTGTACATAGCTACGAGTCGGCTAATTTCCCTAAAGCTGGGTATGAGGTGTGTATGGTTGCTGAAAAGCCACTTGAAGAAGTCCAGGCTGATCTTATAGGGGCTGGTTTCGACGGTGGTCGAATCGTCGTCGAAGATTTTGGGCGTTCGCTTCGGGTGGTCGATCCAGATGGTAACGAGTTGCAAATTAACGATCACTGAGCTTAGCTATCTGTTAGCGATGTTGTGATCGGAGGCCTGATGAGTGACCGTTTTGAAACCCAAGAGCGTTTGATTGCGGCGACGCGCCAGGTGATGGTTACTCATGGTATCGAAGGGTGTACCTTAGAGCGTATTTGTGCTCAGGCGGGCTATAGCCGCGGCGCGTTCTATTCAAACTTCATTGATAAAGAAGAGTTGTTCACTTTCGTGGCGCGCTACGAGTATGACACGACGATTTCGCGTATGAATGAGGTGTTGGTGCAGTGGGAAGAAGAGCTCGAGGCGGGTGTGCTCCCACTGAGCGAGCAAGCCGATCATATTCACAAGATGAACGTGCTCTTAGGTAAAGCGCTGGCGGCTTTGCACTTGGATCGTTATTACTTCATTGTGCATAACGAAATGTTGGTGCGCGCTATTCGGGTTCCGGCGTGGGGAAAACAATTTAGCGATATTAACCGGGAATTCGTTTCATCTATGGCCAAGATTTTGAATAAGATCCTTGCTATCGTGGGGCGGCAGATGACTTCTGAGTCGGAGATTGTTGCCCAGGCTGTCATTGGTGTGGCCTTGCGTTCCTCAGGTTATGCTGCTTGGCAGCAGGAGGATCTGGCGGGCAGTGGTGATGAAATCAACGCTCTTATTGTGCAGTTACTTGAGGCGTGTTCGGAGCCCATTTCATCTGAAAACTAGCGTGGTGACATACGCAACAAACTATGGTTACGTAACCGTAGTTTATCGTGAGAATTCCTCAAAAATATAAATCTTATAGTGACCGAATGAGCGTCGATATACATTAATGTATTTAGAAGTTGTCCGCGCAACTCATAGGGTTTGGCATATACGAAAAGTCGCCAAACGAAAAGAGGGCCCGTGGTTCACATCATCCATCACGAACTCCTCGATAGCACTCAATATGAAGCTCAGCGGTTATTCCCTGAATACGACGACGCCGATGCTGGCGTTTTGTTCGTCGTCACCGCTCACGCCCAAACTCACGGACGCGGCCGCTTTAACCGCACGTGGTCTGCACCCGGTGGAACCTGTTCGCTGACCACATTTGGCGTGCGCATCCCACGCCACTACCGCGAACAAGCCCCGTGGCTCACCGCTTTAGGTGCGCTGGCTGCATACGAGACCATCAGCACTCAGTTCCCAGCGTTGACCCCAGATCTGGCCATTAAATGGCCCAATGATCTGATGATCGACGGTAAAAAACTTGGCGGAGTAATCGCCACCATCGCCGATCCACCAACTGCCTCCTCATGGATAGATATCGCCTTCGGCATTGGCATTAATACGACGATGAGCGCCAGGCAATTGCCCGTCACTACCGCCACCTCGATCCGCCTCGCACTCGATAACCGCAACGCTGCAACCGCCGTCGTCACCGATACTTTCCGGAAAGCGATGATCGCCACCACTTTAGAGCTTATCGAGCTGTGGCAGGCAGGTCACTACGATGCCCGCGCGTGTGGCTTAGCTACCCAATTCGAACAACGATTAGCCACCATCGGTGAGCAGATCATCGCAACAGTCCTCACCAACCAAACCCCCCACCACTTCACCGGAACCATGACCGGGGTAACCAACAACGGCCACGCCATCATTCATACCGCCACCGGATCACACATTTTATCGGCTGGCGATGTGACCTTGCGGCGCATCTAAGAATAACGTCCACAAAAGGAGACGCAGTGACATATCCACAATCCATCTTGGTAGCAAACCGTGGCGAAATAGCCGCTCGTATCTTCCGCACTGCACGTGAAATGGGGATCCGATCCATCGCTTTATATGCTGATCCCGATCGAGGAGCAACCTGGACGAAACTCGCTGACGATGCCTACGCCTTGCCCGGAACAACATCTGCACAGACCTATCTTAACGGTCCAGCAATTATCGAGATCGCCCAGCGAGCCGGTGCCCACGCCATCCACTCCGGCTACGGATTCCTCTCCGAAGATCCCGAATTTGCCCAGCAGGTTATCGATGCTGGAATGACATGGATCGGGCCTAGCCCACAAGCAATTTCAACTCTGGGAAACAAATCTCAAGCCCGCCGCCTGGCCACCAAACTCGGGGTTGGACTTATTCCCGGTACCCAAGACGCAATCCGTAACCAGAAGCAGATAGTGCAATTCGCTCGGGAGGCCGAATTCCCGATTTTGCTGAAAAATCCAACAGGTGGGGGAGGGCGGGGCATCCTCGAACTCCGATCCGATCACGAGGTCGAAGCGCTATGGAAAGATCATGGTTTAGCGCCAGCGGACGAACTCCCGCCAGACCACGCCCTGAGCCAGTTCTTCATAGAAAAGCGCCTCATTGCAGCCCGGCACATCGAAACCCAATGCTTACGCGACCAGCACGGAAATTTCTGGATGGCCTCAACTCGTGACTGTTCGGTTCAACGTCGTAACCAAAAACTCATCGAAGAAGCCCCAGCCCCTGCGTTACCTCAAGCAACCCTCGATCTGCTCCAGCAGTGGTCTCAAGAACTGTTCACCGCCGTCGATTACGTCGGAGCTGGAACGTGCGAATTCCTCGTCGATCACAACAACACCCCATACTTCCTCGAAGTCAATCCGCGACTCCAAGTAGAACACACAGTCACCGAAGAAGTCACCGGCACTGACCTCGTCCGCCTCCAAATCGCTATTGCTTTTGGAGCCAACCTCAACGAGATAGCGCCGGTCACTATGGCACCACGCGGTCACAGCTTGCAGATGCGCATCACGAGTGAAGACCCGAACCGTCACCTGATGCCAAGCGCCGGTACCGTCACCGAGATCGAATGGCCCAAAGGCCCAGGAATTCGGATCGAGGCCGCACTGGCACCGGGAGAAAATATCCCGGTTGCCTTCGATTCGATGATTGCCAAAATTATTGTCTGGGCCCCTACCCGCCAGCAACTTATTGCACGCTCACTGCGAGCCCTAGGCGAACTGCAAATTACCGGGGTTGCGTGCTCGGCTCCGCTCTACGAACACATTTTATCCGGTACGGCTTTCGCTGATCCGGTTGGCGGTAAAGTCCACACCCGCTGGTTAGAAGAAACCCAGTTGGGTGACTTTGAAGCAGACAATCTCAGTACTTCGGCTCAACCAGAAGGCAGTGAGTCGAGGCAACCGGTACTCAGCGAAGAATACGACATCGAAATTGATGGCCGACGTCACCGAATCCGGCTGCCTCGCGAATTATTCGCCAATTTCACGCAAAGGCCAGTACCAGACCTTGGGCGAGCGCAAATTGTGCGGCGCGGGCGTCGTGCATCACAACTCAACCAGACCCACATTGATGATCCACGTACGGTGCGCGCTCCCATGCAAGCAACTGTTATTCGCCTGGCGGTAACGCCCGGAGATGTTGTTGAAGCAGGCGATCTTATTGCAGTTATTGAAGCAATGAAAATGGAACAACCCTTATCGGCTCCCATGTCTGGGGTGGTCAGCGACATCTGTGTAGCAGTTGGAGATTCAGTGAACTCAGACCAAGTATTAGTCACGTTGAGCACACGAGAAGAAAAGGATGAATCGTGAACACTAAACCTCGAATCATTGAGCGTGCGAAAGACACCGCCAAATGGATTACGTCCTTCGGGCAACGGCCGGCTCAAACTTGCGACACCTATATTTCGCATGTGCAGCATTTGCACACGAAAGGTGAAGAGCGAGCACGCGCTGTGCAACATGCGAAAGGGAAAAAGACTGCCCGCGAACGCATAAGTCTACTTCTTGACCCAGGTACATTTCACGAAATTGGCCGTTTTGCGGGCGGAAATATCGATGAAGACTATTTGGGTTCGGGCGTCGTGACGGGGTTTGGAGAAATTTCGGGCCGAGCAGTGGCGATTATTGCTCAGGACTTTTCAGTGCGCGGGGGAACCTTAGGTGACGTTGAAGGCACAAAAATACTGCATTTGATGGACCACGCTATCGATATGCGTATGCCCATTATTTCCTTGCTCGATTCGGGCGGTGCCCGGATCCAAGAAGGCGTGGCGGCGCTCTCACAGTACGGTCAGATTTTTCGTAAAACGAGTGCAGCGTCGGGTGTGGTTCCACAGATTTCAGTTATTTTAGGGCCATGCGCGGGCGGAGCTGTGTATGGACCGGCATTAACTGATTTCGTGATTATGACCAAGGATTCGTCATATATGTTCGTCACCGGGCCAGAAGTTGTGCGTGCGGTCACTGGTGAAGATGTGACCTCCAATGATCTGGGTGGGGCACAGTTACATTCTGCAACCACCGGCGTAGCTCACTATATGGCTCACGACGAAGAAGACGCCTTAGATTATACGCGTAGTTTGCTTTCCTACTTGCCGAGTTCTTCTGAAGAAGACGCACCAAGATTTGCATACACTGCCAATGACGACGACGAAGCGCGCGCGAGTGAAGTAGGGCAGTTGGTTCCAGTTAATCCGAAACAGTCCTATGACATGGTGGAGGTCATTGAACATCTCGTTGACCACGGTGAATTTTTGCAGGTTCAAGAACTGTTCGCCGCCAACGTGGTAGTTGGTTTCGGAGCATTCGCGGGCCGTAGCGTCGGAATTGTTGCCAATCAATCATGCGTTGATGCTGGAACGCTTGATGTTCATGCTTCGGAAAAAGCTTCGCGCTTTGTGCAGTTTTGCCACGCGTTTAATATCCCGATTGTCACCTTGGTGGATGTGCCAGGCTACCGCCCGGGCACCGAACAAGAGCGTGCCGGAATTATCCGCAGGGGTGCTAAGCTCATTACTGCTTACGCAACTGCCACTGTTCCACTGGTGACGATTATTGTACGCAAAGCATACGGCGGTGCCTACATTGTTATGGGGTCAAAGTCGATGGGCGCTGATTTTAACTATGCGTGGCCTGGTGCTGAGATTACGGTGATGGGATCAGAAGGCGCGGTCAATATCGTTCACCGCAAAGAACTCAAAGAGCTCAAAGCTGCCGGGTCAGATGTGCAGCGGGCACGCAAGCGATTCGAACAAGCCTACTCGACCCAAGCTGTTAACCCTAATCTTTCACTAGAGATTGGCGCACTCGACGGGTTGATTACTCCAGAACAAACTCGGCAAACAATTATCTCCTCGCTTGTCCTTGCTCAAGCCAAACGTCGTCCACAGCGCATTGAACGCCACAGCTCAAATCCGCCACTCTAATACCTTCGCAATCCAGTTTATTTTCCCAATTTTCCCCAATGACAAGGATAAAAATGATTAGTGCATTAACATCACCACACACCACGTTCGTCTTCGCCGGCCAAGGTTCGTCCTGGGTGAGTGAGCTGCATGATTATTACGCCGATGGTACCGCCCAGTATTTAACGGAGCTGCTCACCAATGCGCGAGCAAAAGTTGCGGGTGTGGCGCGCGAGATCGCCACCGCTATTCCACAAGCACCGGCACGTCTCGACGATGTGTTGTCCGCCAAGAACACCTCATCGACAGATCTCGATGCCACCGCTGCAGTATCAATGCCAGGTATCTTGCTTGCACATATCGGCGCCTTGATCCAGCTTGATAACAGCGCAGTAGACGTTAAAAACGTGCCAATACTTGGCCATTCACAAGGCATTTTGGCTGCCTACGCTGCTAAGGCTATCAATTCAACCAACGAGCTTGAAGATCTCGTCGCGTTATCGCTCATTATCGGTGCAGCTGCCAGCTTGCGAGTGCGCGAATTGGGCGGATCGCCTACAGCGTCTCGGATGCTTTCAGTACGTGGATTATGCGCCGATGCAATCAACGAAGGTTTGGCCCACGTCGCCACAACCGAACCAGGCTCTCCCAATGTTGCCTTACGGAACGGACCTCAGGCCTTCGTTCTTTCTGGGCACCCAGAAAAGCTAGCGCTTGCGAAAGCAACCTTGATAAGCGGCGTGGAACGCCACAATGCCGCGATTGAGGCTAAAGTGCGTGGCGGGTCAATTCTTGATCCCATCTTCGATGAGCTACCGGTAGCCGTTCCCTTCCATCACCCAAGTATGCAGCCGGCAGTTGACACAGCAGTTCAGTGGGCGCAGCTTTGTGGATTGGATACAGAACTCGTCGCACACATGGCTCAAGAAATACTGCTCACGCCCCAAGATTGGCCCAACCAGGTAGCCAGTGTGGCACACAATACCCAAGCTCTTGCGATTGTTGGTCCCGGAAGCGGATTAGTGCGCATGACCGAGCAACTGGTCCAAGGCGGCCCAATCGTCGTCGTTGATGCGTCGGACACGCTCAAACGTGACCAGCTCACCGCACCCGGCTCCCAACTGCCAACCGCCATTGACTATTCGCGATTCGCTCCTCAACTGGTCGAACTGCCAGACGGACAGGTCGTGGTAGAAACCGCGTTTACTCGCCTGACTGGAAATTCACCGATTATTTTGGCCGGTATGACCCCGACAACTGTTGATCCAGAAATTGTTGCTGCCGCAGCAAACACCGGATACTGGGCGGAACTAGCTGGCGGTGGGCAGTACTCACTCGAAGTCTTTACAGCGAATAAGGATGGCTTAGTCAAAGATCTCCAGCCGGGCCGCACCGCCCAGTTCAACACCATGTTCTTTGATCGGTTCATGTGGAATCTCCAATTTGGTGCGCAAAAGATCGTCTCCAAAGCACGTGCGGCAGGCGCACCCATTAACGGCGTAACGATCTCAGCCGGTATTCCAGAACTGGAGGAAGCAACTGAACTCATTGAGTCCTTGCACGCAGAAGGCTTCCCATATATTTGTTTCAAGCCCGGCACGGTACAACAGATCAAAGCAGTGTTGAGCATTGCTGAGGCCAACCCGCAAGCCCAACTGATTATGCAGGTTGAAGACGGCCATGCTGGTGGCCACCATTCGTGGGTGAATCTCGATGATTTGCTACTCGAAACTTATGCTGAGATTCGCCGTCGGCCAAATGTAGTGTTGTGTGTGGGTGGCGGTATTGGCACCCCGCACATCGCAGCCGACTACATCACTGGCCGGTGGGCGTTACGCCACGACATGCCCGCAATGCCAGTCGATGGCATTTTGGTGGGTACGGCAGCGATGACAGTCAAAGAAGCAAAAACTTCCCCACAGGTGAAGCAACTGTTAAAAGACACCCCCGGTATCACCATCGATAACGACGGCGGGTGGGTAGGCCGCGCGCGTTCACGTGGGGGAGTGGCCTCCGGATTATCGCACTTGCATGCAGACATGTACGAAATTGATAACGACTCTGCAGCATGTTCTCGATTACTGGCCGAGGTCGGTTCAGATATGGATGTGATTAATCAGCGCCGAGATGAGATTATGATGGCGTTGAATAAGACCGCCAAGCCATTCTTTGGCGAGGTCAACCAAATGACGTATCACGAATGGGGTGCACGCTTCTTAGAATTGTCTTACCCGTGGTGTGATCCGACGTGGAGTGACCGTTTCTTAGACTTACTCCATCGCATCGAAGCCCGGTTACACGAAGTCGATCATGGCCCAATCCAGACTCTCTTTGCTGATATCGACGCCGTTGAAGATGGTCCACATGCCTTAGCACTGCTACGTAAACACTATCCTCATGCAGCGACGACGATCGTGAATGAACGCGATGCCGCCTGGTTTATCTCCTTGTGCCGCAAGCATCACAAGCCAATGCCGTTCGTTCCTGTTATCGACGCCGATCTGGCACGCTGGTGGGGATTGGATACGCTCTGGCAGGCCCAAGACGAACGCTACGATGCCCAAAGCGTGCGCGTTATTCCAGGCCCAGTTTCGGTAGCGGGAATTGATCGCGTTGATGAACCCGTAGCTGAGCTTTTGGGCCGATTCGAAGCCGCATGTATTTCTCGGTTGAGTGCGCAAGGAGTGAAGCCTGTAGCTCGTTTTGCTCGTCTGAATTCGGCAAGCACCGTTGAAGAATATGTGCGTGCTGTGCCGCATATTGTGTGGAATGGGCACTTGATCGACAACCCCGCGCACACGCTCAGTCCGCAAGCATGTGAACTCCGCGACACTACTGCGGGCTGGGAAATCGTTATTAGTGCAGATACCTATTGGGATGGTTTGCCCCAGCCACACCCATACGCGGTCCGTGAGGTGAGTATTCCACTCGATCTGCCACCATCGGTTGCCACCGGCGCGGTACCAACCGTGAGCCGGGAGCGCTTACCACAAGCCGTCTACGGTCTGCTTGCGGCAGTAGCCGGAATCGGTTCGACGTCGGTGGGTGGTGATGAACTGCGCGCCTTGCCGCGCGTGGTCCCAAACGAAAATACCCCGTTCGGCGTCGTTCATGATCAGGTAACGATCACGCCAGATGTGTGGCGTACCCACATGTCGGCAACTGGCGCAGTTATCGCAGCTACAACTGAAGGCGAAGAACTGCGTATTGCCAACGCCACCGCTGATACTCTTGTCGGCCCATGCTGGCCGGCGATTTATGCAGCACTTGGCTCAGCATACCTTCCCGATGGGTATCCGGTGATTGAAGGCTTGCTCAACGCAGTCCACCTCGATCACTGCATCGATCTTGATGTTGCGGTAGCACAATTGTCCACTTCGGAAATGCGCGTTGCAGTTCGGGCACAAACCCGAGTCTTGAGCGAGTCCGCATCGGGGAGAATCGTCACAGTAGATCTGGAATTAACCCACGAGGGCAAGCGGATCGCCCGATTGATCGAACGCTTTGCGATTCGCGGTCGCATCACGACAACGACTGCACCTACCCCAGTAGCTGGGTTTGGTGGTCAAGGCCGGCACATCACTGCCACGCCACGGTCATTTGTTCGTCGCGTAAATATCTCAGCACCCACTGATATGACTCCGTTTGCGATCGCCTCGGGTGACTACAACCCGATTCACACCTCCCAGCATGCGGCCGCATTAGTCGGCTTGAAAGACGCCTTAGTTCATGGGATGTGGCTATCTGCCGTTGCCCAGGCTGTGGCCTGTGCCGGTGAAGGAAGTCATAGTCAACGCCAGCTCGTTGGATGGACCTATTCGATGTATGGCATGGTTCAACTCAACGATGACATAGATATTTTGGTTGAGCGGATCGGCCGGGGCTCCAACGCTACCGACGCCATCGAGGTGACCTGCCGAATCGGCGATGCGGTTGTCTCCCGCGGTCAGGGCCTGCTTGCTCCAGCCCGCACCGCCTACGTCTACCCAGGCCAAGGAATCCAATACGTTGGCATGGGAACAAATGATCGTCAACGGTCTGCAGCAGTGCGTGACGTGTGGGAGCGTGCCGACAAGCATACCCGCCGGGCCCATGGCTTTTCGATCATCCATATTGTTGACAACAACCCAACCGAGCTCAAGGTCGGCGATCAGATTCTGCGTCACCCAGAAGGGGTCATGAACCTGACCCAGTTCACCCAAGTTGTGCTCGCCGTCCTTGCCTATGGACAAACCCAACGCATGATTGACGAAAACGCCTTCGTTCCGGGTGCGATCTACGCTGGTCATTCGCTCGGCGAATACACAGCATTAGCATCCTGTGCAGGTATTTTCGATCTTGAATCGGTGATCGACGTCGTCTACTCGCGTGGCTCGGCGATGCATGCGCTCGTTGAACGAGACCAAGCAGGCCGCTCTCAGTATCGATTGGGTGCCTTGCGCCCGAATCAGTGCGGTGTGAGTGCCGAGGAAGTCACCGATTTCGTTGACGATCTTGCCCAGCGCACCGGAGAGTTCCTCCAGATCGTCAACTACAACCTTGCCGGCCAGCAGTATGCGGTAGCTGGCACGGTTGCTGGATTACAAGCCTTGGCACATGAGGCTGAAGTTCTTGCCGAGCGTGCTGGCGGTCAGCGGCCCTTCATGCTCATCCCCGGAATCGATGTTCCATTCCATTCGCGGGTCTTGCGCGCTGGCGTTCCCGCCTTTGCACAAAAACTCGATGAACTGTTGCCCGCCGAACTTAACTACGAGATCCTCGTCGATCGCTATATTCCTAACCTGGTTGCGCGACCATTCGAGCTCACTCGTGACTTTGCACAGGCAATCTGTGACCAGGTTCCTTCCCAGATCCTCACCGATCTGCTCGCTGACGCCGACCGCTTTGAAACCCTCGTTGCCCAGGCTCCTGGGAAAGTGGCGCGCATCCTCGTCATCGAATTGCTCTCCTGGCAGTTCGCCTCACCAGTTCGCTGGATCGAAACCCAAGAACTGCTCTTTAGTGCTCGCGAACAGGGCGGTCTAGGAGTTGAACAACTCGTTGAAGTCGGTTTGGGGCAAGCGCCAACCTTGGCAAACCTCGCCGCGAAAACTCTGCAACTTCCACACATGCTCAACGCTCATGTGCTCGTTCGCAACCTTGAACGCGACGAAGCAGCACTGTATGCAACCGATTCCACACCCATCCCACCACGTGAATCGGCAACCGAACCGGGCGCACACACCAACGTCGAACCGACCCAACACGATAGCCCACCAGCCACGCCGCCACAAACTCCAGCCGCGCAACCTTCTGAAATGACAACGCCACAACCACCAACACACGCAGGAAACACTCCTAGCGGCCCACTGCCAGAACTGAGCTTTGACGCCGCCCAAGCACTGCTAACCCTGTTGGCGTTGCAAAACAAATTACTGCCAGAACAAATCGCTCCAATCGATACCACTGACAGTTTGACTAACGGAGTCTCTTCGCGCCGAAACCAGCTATTGATGGATATGAGTACCGAACTTGGTGTTGCCACAATCGACGGCGCAGCTGAAGCCGACGTCGCCACCTTACGTTCGCGTGTCACCGTAGCTGCACCGCGATACACCCCATACGGTCCGGTTCTCGGCGATGTGATGCGTAGCCGTCTACGCACAATCTTCGGGGCTTCAGGCGTTAAACCAAGCGAAATAACCAATCGCGTCACTGGCGCATGGGCGCTACCAGAATCCTGGATCCCATGGGTAGAAGTCACCCTCGTGCTTGGCACTCGCGAGGGCGAATCCGTACGCGGCGGTAGCCTTTCGACCCTTGGCACACAAAGCGCAACCTCGAAGGCACAAGCAACTGAGCTCATCGACGCAGCCGTACACGCCGTCGCACGTCACCACGATGTCCACGTCTCCCTACCCGGAAGCGGCGCAGGCACAAGCTCAGTTGTTGATTCAGCTGCGCTAGAAGCCTACGCAGACCACGTCACTGGACCAAACGGCATCCTTGCCACCGCTGCCCGTACCGTTCTTGCCCAACTGGGACTCCAACCAACCCCTGAATATCAAGAAACGCAGACAAGTGACGAGCTAGTAAAAACTGTCGAAGCTGAACTAGGGGAGCACTGGTTCGACTCCGTCCAGCCACATTTCGATGCGCGCCAAGCAGTAGTGTTCGATGACCGCTGGGCAAGCGCTCGCGAAGAACTTGCCCGTGCGGCAACCTCAGGTAGTGCAGTGGATCCGCATCGGTTTACCGGCACCGGTGCCGCTGTTGCCGCCCAAGCTAGGTGGTGGGCACGCCAGCTTGCCAACCAGCCACATATTGCTCAAACCTTCAACGATGCTGCTGATCAAGCGCAGAACTACACTCCCGCTCGCTACCGTGACGAGGTCGCTGTTGTTACCGGTGCGGCACCCGGATCGATTGCCAGTTCTGTGGTAGCAAAGCTCCTTGCTGGAGGAGCAACTGTGGTGATGACCGCTTCGCGCATCACACCAGCACGCCTCGATTTTGCTCGCCAACTTTACGCTGAGCATGCTTGCGCAGGTGCAACACTGTGGCTCGTTCCAGCAAATCTGTGCGCCTACCGTGACGTCGATAGTGTGGTGGAGTGGATTAATAGTGAGCAGGTAGAAACCAAGGGCGAGGTGACGACGGTGATCAAGCCTTCCTTGCTCCCAACGCTCGCCTTCCCATTCGCTGCTGGGCGAGTATTCGGCTCGCTGTCGGATACTGGTGGTCACACCGAATCTCAAGCACGATTGTTGCTGTGGAGCGTTGAACGCCTCATTAGTCGATTGGCTGAAGTAGCGATTTCAGCGGGGAATCAGTCACGAGTACATGTGGTGCTTCCTGGTTCGCCAAACCGCGGCACATTTGGTGGCGATGGCGCATATGGTGAAGTCAAAGCCGCTTTCGATGCCATTTGCAACAAATGGCATGCTGAAGCTGGCTGGCCACAGGCCATCACCTTGGCACAGCCACGCATCGGCTGGGTGGCCGGTACACATTTGATGAGCGGAAACGACGGACTTGTTCCTGCAGCTCAAGCTGCCGGAATCCACGTCTTTACCCCAGATGAAATTTCCGAACATCTCTTAGCATTATGTACCCGCGAAGCCCGCGAGCAAGCTCAGCACGCTCCATTAGACGCTGACCTAACCGGCGGTCTTGGGCAAGCAAATATGTCCTTGCCTGAATTGGCACGTCACGCTGGCATAAACCAACGAAGTCTAGATTCACAGGCAAATGATGAACAACACCAGCCTGCCACCATTCTTGCGCTCCCATCGCAGATAGCACCAACATTGGCACCGGAAGTGAGTGTAGGGGAAGTCACGACATCTCTCAAAGACATGGTCGTCGTCGTAGGAACCGGTGAAGTATCGGCATGGGGATCAGGACGAACCCGTAGCCAAGCCGAATACGGTTTGCAGCGTGACGGCAGTGTGGAATTGACGGCTGCTGGAGTCCTTGAATTAGCGTGGATGATGAATCTGATCCAATGGTCAAACGATCCGCATCCGGGCTGGTATGATCTCCACGGTACCCATGTGCCTGAAGCAGAAATCTATGATCGTTACCGAGACGAAGTTGTGGCACGCTGTGGTATCCGAACGTTAGCAGATAGCTCAAATCTGGTCGATCAGGGGTCAATTGACACTGCGAGAATCTTTTTGGATCGCGATATTGAATTCACGGTTCCAACCCACGCTGAGGCACTAGACTATGTCGCTGCCGACGCCGATGCCACCCGAATATATGAAGGCGAGGACGGCGACTGGGTGGTATGCAAGCGTGCTGGCTCCATCGCCCGCGTTCCGAAGCGGGCAACCTTGTCGCGTACGGTTGGCGGCCAGTTACCAACTGACTTCGATCCAGCGCGCTGGGGGATCCCCGCGTCCATGCTCGATAGTATGGACCGGATTGCGGTATGGAATCTGGTGACAGCAGTTGACGCTTTCTTGTCTGCTGGTTTCACTCCGGCCGAACTCTTGCGCGCAGTTCATCCCAGCGATGTGGCATGCACTCAGGGAACTGGTATTGGTGGTATGGAATCACTCCGTAAAGTTTTCCTCGATCGCTTCTTAGGTGAGGATCGTCCGCAAGATATCTTGCAAGAAGCATTGCCCAATGTGGTTGCAGCACACGTCATGCAAGCATATGTTGGTGGCTATGGTGCGATGATCCATCCAGTTGCTGCCTGTGCAACCGCTGCCGTCTCTGTTGAAGAGGCAGTAGATAAGATCACAGTTGGAAAGGCAATGTTCGTTGTTGCCGGCGGCATTGACGATATCGGTGTGGAATCGTTGACCGGTTTCGGTGACATGAATGCAACCGCAGATTCTGCTGTGATGGCGGCAAAAGGAATCAGTGAACGCTTCTACTCGCGGGCAAATGATCGACGTCGAGGTGGCTTCGTCGAAGCTGCTGGTGGTGGAACTGTACTGTTGGCACGCGGTGATGTTGCTGCAGAACTTGGTCTGCCAGTTCTCGCCGTCGTGGCACACGCCCAGTCGTATGCTGATGGTTCTCATACGTCTATTCCCGCCCCAGGTATCGGCGCCTTGGGTGCAGCCCGGGGCGGTAGGAAATCGGTGATTGCAACGTCCCTAGCAGGTTTGGGTCTTAGCCCAGATGATGTTCGGGTTGTCTCCAAGCACGATACCTCCACAAATGCCAATGATCCGAACGAAACTGAGCTTCATCAGCGCATGTGGCAGGCGGTGGGACGCACTGACGGTAACCCACTCTTTGTTATTTCGCAAAAGTCGGTGACTGGTCACGCCAAGGGCGGCGCTGCATTATTCCAGATTGCTGGATTAACCGAGGTGTTACGCACTGGACGTATCCCGGGCAATATTGCCCTAGACTGTGTGGCTCCAGAAATCGCCGATAAGGGCGGGGACTTTGTGTGGTTGCGTCAGCCGTTGGATCTAGGTGTTGGCCAAGTCAAGGCAGCAGTGCTCTCCTCGCTGGGCTTCGGGCATGTTTCGGCAGTAGTTGTTTTGGCTCATCCAGAATGCTTCACACGTGCACTGGCAAATGCTGGTGGCGATGTTACGGTGTGGCGTGAACTAGCACAAGCTCGCCTGCATGCTGGAGCTCGACGGATCAATGCGGGCATGATTGGCGATAAGCCACTCTTTGAACCTGCCGCTGGACGCCGACTACCTGAATACGGGGCACACGAGGCGGAAGTTGCGATGTTGCTCGATCCGCACACTCGCCTCACCGATGCTGGCATCTTCCCCGGCGTAGGGCACGAAGGTTAAGGCCGGGGTAGTGAACACTATGGATCATCAGCAGATTTTCCGGGATTTAGGGGCGGCCGCGTTGGCGACTGCCGGCCGCCCCCTGTCCGGCATCGGCATAGATCTGGTTGCTATTTCGCACTTTAGTGGCCAGCTGGCACAGCCGGGCAGTAGCTTCCGTACCATTTTCACTGCCCGAGAACAGCGTGCCTGTTTAGTTGCTGCCGATCCGGACGCATCATTTGCAGCGCGCTGGGCTGCCCGGGAAGCCTTCATTAAGGCGTGGTCCCAAGCACTATATGGACATCAGCCGGCGATCGCCGATACAGTTGAGGTTTTCTCTCAGATCGAAGTTCTTCTCGATGCGTGGCATCGTCCTGCTCTTGTTCTTTCTGGGGAGGTAAAAGAAGCCTTCGAGTGTTCATTACCGCCAGCACAGATCTGTATTTCTCTGTCCCATGATGGCAACTATGCCGCAGCGATAGCTGTTATTTGCCAACAATAAATGATTGTTTCGTTCAACTATTAAAGGATTATTCATGTTTTCTACTCGTGTCCCAGTTCGACTAACCGGCCCAGCAACGACTCCGTTTATGGTGCATCACGTGGCTCAAACGCGTCTCAATACGTTGGTTTTGGTTGCTTGTGGCGCATTCATGATGGGGGTATTGGCCCAACTGAATGTCACTATCGGCGCTGTTCCCATTACTGGCCAAACATTTGGGGTGATGGCCTTGGGCGTCACCTTAGGGTATCGGCGAGCCACGGCAGCAATGGTGACTTATGTTGTGGGTGGCCTAGCCGGTATTCCATGGTTTGCACATTTTACTGGTGGACCACTGATGATATTTAAGCCCACCTTTGGCTATCTGATCGGTTTCATCGTTGCTACAGCTGTGGTTGGGTGGCTGGCACAACACGGCTGGGATCGTCGAATCTCGACCTCGCTATTGATGTATGGGGGAGCTTCCTTCGTTATCTACGCTTTCGGCGTCCCGTATCTGTGGCTCATGATGCACGCCACGGGTGTTGACCTTGGATGGAGTGAATTGATGTGGGCAGGAATGTTGCCGTTCATCCCAGGAGATGCATTGAAGTGTGCGTTAGCTGCGGTGCTCTCACCACAGGCACGGGTGGCAGTTTCACGTGTCGAACCTTAACAGAATGCGATAAACTGGTCGAACGTTATCAACCGACTGGCGAAAGAAGATATGCGATGAAGCATACTAACCGTAACCACGTAGTGACGGTGTTGTTCGCATGCCGAAAAAATGCCGGACGGTCACAGATTGCGGCTGCATTGATGGCGGCAAAAACTGACGATCGTGTACGTGTGCTTTCTGCCGGTACAACTCCCGCTCGTGAGCTTCATCCCCAAACGTATGAGACCTTAGCTGAAATCGGATTGGAACCACTCGATACTACGCCTACCATGCTCACCGGCGATAATGTTTCCCAAAGCGACTGGATCATCACCATGGGGTGCGGCGAAAGTTGCCCAATTTTTCCCGGCACACACTATGAAGACTGGGACGTGGCAGATCCAGCAAACCAGCCAGCCAGCGTCGTTCGAGAAATACGTGAAGATATTGCACAGCGAGTCGATCAGCTCATTGCACGCCTCGGCCTCGACCAACCCACCACAAGTTATACATCAACTTAGTCTCACACACTACGCGGAGGTATTCGATGATTTCAGTAACCACACCAACAATCGAAGGACACCACATCGTTCGCTATCACGGCATCGTCTTTGGCGAAGTCATCCAAGGCGTGAACGCACTCAAGGATCTCAGTGCCGGATTAACGAACTTCTTTGGTGGCCGGTCTGTCTCCTACGAAGAAGAGCTCCTACACAGCCGGGAATCAGCCATCCACGAAATGGAAAACCGAGCAAGTGCACTTGGCGCAAACGCCGTCGTCGGTGTCGATATCGACTACGAAGTACTCGGCACTGGAAACAACATGCTCATGGTCACCGCCTCTGGAACAGCCGTCTACATCGACTAAGCTCACAAATACCACTACACCAATCTCGGCACAAAAACATTCGCGCTGGTAAGGACTTCCTCCACCAGCGCGAAGTGCCTTCATAGCCCGTTTTCAGATCTCGGTAAGATCAACTTCGGCAAACGGGTCGCTAAAATCTTGAATACCATTGACCATGAACTGCACTCGTTGGGCCACCGAAACCGCGTGATCGCCAAACCGTTCGAGATATCTGCCAAGCAAGATAATGTCAATTATTTCTTGCCGGGTCAGATCAAGGTCATTGTCGAGAACGTAGCTAAATGTCTTCTCGTGCAACTCATCAAGGAAATCATCTTCTTCTTCGATAGCAGTAGCAAATTTCAGGTCGCGAGTTTCAATGAGTAGTGCCACGTTTTCCGCCATTGAGCTAGCGTGCTCGGCCATTTTCACAAGTACGCCAAGCGCAGTATCTGGCAAAACTGCGTGCGGATAACGGCTACGAGCAACATACGCGATATGCCGGGCAAGATCGCCCATCTGCTCCAAAATAGAAGATACACGTAACGCAGAAACAACAACACGCAGATCGGAAGCAACTGGCGCTTGGCGAGCCAAGATCGAAACCCCCATCTCGTCAATTGACCGTTCAAAGAAGTCAATCTTACGATCGGCGTCGATAACTTTTTCAGCCTTAGCCAAGTTAGCATCACGCATCGCCACGCTCGCTCGGTTCATTGCCTTCTTTACGGCCTTGGCTTCAAGCACGATAGTATCTGATAAGCGGTTCATCTGTTGATGGAAAAGTTCGCGCACAAGATCTCCTCAGTTGCGGGGGTATAACACGGCTGTCTTCATAGAAGTAAAGCATATTTGCGTTAATTTTTACCCACCTGAAGGTTAACAACTGGTGTCAAAAATGTATCTGACTCGTCTCTAGGCTGTTCGACCGATAGGGTGGAGGTATGCACGATGCACTGACGTTTGCGCTCGGGCTTATCCTCGGAGCTGCCATGATCGGCGGTATCTGGTTAACTGAGTTGCGCGTGCGCCGCTACCGCGAGCGCCAAGAACTGACACTCTTGAAGAATAGTACCGAAGAGCATGTGATGCTCATTCTCGATACTTTGCCTGAATCATTTATTTTACTTGATTCAGATAACAACATTATCCGCGCATCACAGTTGGCAACTAATTTCGGAATGATTCAAGATGGGGTATTACGCCCGAATCTGGCAACTATTGTTACCGAAGTGTTCCTTTCTGGGCAGGCCACAGACGTAGAGTTTGATATGGTCAGTGTGCGAAAGCGCCACCGCAGACCACGTCGAATTTGGGTACGGGTAGCTAAAGCATCCTCTGATCGAGTTGTGGTGTTATTTGAAGATCACACCGAAAAAATTCGCCTCGAAGAAACTCGTCGCGATTTTGTGTCCAATATTTCGCATGAGCTCAAAACGCCCATTGGTGGGATAAAATTACTGGCGGAAACAATCGGGACTATTAGCGATGATGCGGACCAAGTTCGCCATTTCGCAGCATCCTTAGAAACTGAGACAGATCGGTTGGCTCAGCTCGTCCAAGAAATTATCCAACTCTCGCGCCTCCAAGAATCTGATGCCTTAACTGATCCGCAGCTAGTTTCGGTAGACGACGTCGTCGCCGAAGCTCTCCGACGAACTGACGTTGAAGCACACGCACGCCACATTGACCTTGTTTCTGGCGGTGAATCAGGTATAGAAATTCTTGGCGATGAGGTTTTACTTATCACTGCAGTGCGCAATCTGCTGGATAATGCGGTGCGCTATTCCCATCCCTATTCGCGGGTGTCGGTTGTTGTATCGCGGCATAACAATCAGGTTTCCATTGCCGTTATTGATACCGGAATAGGTATCTCTGATGAAGCACAAGAACGCGTTTTTGAACGTTTCTATCGCGGTGATGAGGCACGTTCGCGCGAAACTGGCGGAACCGGGTTGGGGTTGAGCATTGTGAAACATATTGTCCATGACCATGGCGGTGAAGTGAAACTGTGGAGTCAAATTCGCCAAGGCTCGACGTTTACGATTCTTTTGCCGCTGGCCCACCATACTATTCGACACATACAGTCCCAGGCCGAAGGAGGAAACGAATGACGATGATTCTGGTTGTTGAAGATGAGCCGACTTTACGCCAAACGCTCGCTTTTAACTTACAACGAGATGATTTTTCTGTTGTGACAGCGGCTGACGGTAGCGAAGCGTTCGCGGCTTTTCAGGCCCATTCTCCAGATCTTGTGTTACTTGATGTCATGTTGCCACAACTTTCTGGAACTGAAGTATGCCGGAAAATCCGCACAACATCGACCATGCCGATCATTATGGTCAGTGCGAAAGATTCTGAGATTGATAAAGTCGTGGGCCTAGAGATCGGTGCCGATGATTACATCACGAAACCGTATTCGTATCGCGAACTATTGGCTCGGGTGCGCGCATTGTTGCGGCGCACTGCCCCAATTGTTCTCGACGATGACGGTGAGGCTGGCGCACTGAGGGTAGGTTCAGTTGTCCTCGATCCGCAATCGCATGTGGTCACCGTTGATGGTCACGAAGTTACGATGCCGTTGCGCGAGTTTGAGCTTCTCGAATTGTTGATGGAAAATGCGGGTCGAGTATTGACTCGTACTCAGATTTTTGATCGGATTTGGGGCGCTGGTTATATTGGGGATTCGAAGACTCTCGATGTACATATCAAACGGTTACGATCAAAAATTGAGCCGGAACCGAGCCAGCCACGCATGCTTATTACGGTGCGCGGTTTGGGATATAAATTTGTCGCCGAATAATAGCTACGTAATGTTCACCCACTGTTAACCTATCGTGAATACTACGGTTACATTGACCTATTAGATTGAATTTCAGGTGAGGGAGAATAACCCTCACATGTCAATCGAAGGAAACGAATCTTGACTAAGAAAACTGGTTCTCAAACCGTTGCGTTACTATCAGTCTTGGCTCTCGGTCTTAGCGCATGTGCTGGCCCTGCTGAAAATACCACTGAAGGTTCCACATCCGCATCTTCAAGCTCGTCCTTGAATGGTTCTGGTGCTTCCTCTCAAGTTAATGCTCAACAAGCGTGGCGTGATAATTTCACTACCGATTCCGGCATCGTCGTCAATTACGATCCAACTGGCTCAGGTACTGGCCGCAAGCAGTTCATTTCGGGGCAAGTAGCCTACGCTGGTACCGATTCGATACTGAAGGCCGACGAGGTGGAAAAAGCCACGCAGCGCTGTGGCGCAGAACCCCTAGAATTGCCGCTGTATATTTCCCCTATTGCCGTAGCTTTCAATCTCGAGGGTATTGACTCGTTGAAACTCTCTGCTCAAGTGATTGCCCATATTTTCGATGGGAAAATTTCTTCATGGAACGATGACGAGATTGCTCAGCTCAATCCGGGTGTGAAACTGCCTGATTTGGCAGTCATTCCGGTTAATCGTGCTGACGATTCTGGAACTACGGAAAACTTTCAACAGTATTTGAGTGAAGCTGCTGGCAGTGAGTGGTCCTATGAACCCTCCGATACCTGGCCACGTACCGGAACTCAGTCGGCAGAAAAGACTTCTGGTGTAGTTAATCTTGTAAAGTCCACTCCGGGTGCAATTACATACGCCGATGCATCCCAGATTGGTGATCTTGGTGCAGCTGAAGTTGAAATAGCTGGACAATTCTTACCATATTCGCCTCAAGCTGCTGCGAAAATCGTTGACGGTTCCACCCCTAGCGCTGACGCTACTGAGCGCCGTTTGACGGTAGATCTCAAGCGGGATGGTTCGATTGCCGGAGCCTATCCAATCGTTATGGTCTCCTACTTGGTGGCGTGTACTGACTATGACCAGGCAGAAACCGCTGCGAATGTGAAGAGCTTTTTGACCTATGTGGCTTCTGCTGACGGTCAGGAAGTTGCGGCGCGATCAAGCGGTGGTAATGCCCCGATTTCGGATGAGTTACGCAGCAAGGTTATGAAGGCTATTGAGCTTATCAACGGCTAATATCTCGGTGCTGGACCGGTCCCTACCAAGCTGGTCCAGCACTGCCCTTGGGTGGGCAAACAGAAAATGAGGATCTAGTGGACAAACATACGGTAGTTGATAGTGACATGCCTGCAACACATACTCCGGCAGTGATAGATCGCCCTGTGAGTGATCGTGACGAGCGACCGCATGCGATCTGGTCACCGGTGGCACGTGGATCACAAGTAGATAAGATTTTTCGATGGATGTCTAGTGGCGCAGGCGCCATGATTCTCGTTTTATTGGCGGCAGTTGCGATTTTCCTGCTGCTATCATCTAAAAATGCGCTGTTTGCTTCGTCCTCGACGATTATAGAAAACGTTGAATTTGCTCGGGGTAAGAATTTCTGGCAATTCGCCGTAGCTGCCTTGTTTGGAACTATGCTCGCTTCGATTATCGCACTAATTATTGCAGTGCCCTTTGCAGTGAGTATCGCGCTTTTTATTTCCCACTACGCTCCACGTCGCCTAGCGGTGTTTTTCGGTTCGATAATTGACTTGTTGGCAGCCATCCCATCCGTGGTGTTTGGTTTATGGGGAATGTGGACCCTAGAACCACTATTGCGCCCAATCTTTACCTCGATAGCGACGTCGTTAACCCCAGTTTTTGAATTCATCTCCGGAACAAAAGAAATCGTTGACGGCCAAGAAGTCTGGAGTGGGGGACTACCTGGTTTTTCCACACTGGCGCAAAACTTTTCGTGGTGCCCGTTGCAGCCCGACGCCTTGGTTTTTGTGCCACCAGCACGCAATATCATGATGGGTGGAGTGATCTTAGCAGTGATGATCTTGCCAATTATCACCTCCTTGTGCCGTGAAGTATTCCTTCAATCTCCAAGATTGTTAGAAGAAGCTTCCCTTGCCTTGGGAGCTACCCGATATGAAATGATCAAAATGGTTGTTCTTCCGCACGGGCGTTCTGGTATTGTTTCGGCCACAATGCTTGGTTTCGGTCGGGCGTTAGGCGAAACAATGGCATTGCTCATGGTTCTTTCTCCGGGCTTGATGATCAACTTCAAGATCTTCCAACCAGGCCAACACTCCACGATCGCCTCACAGATCGCCTTGCGGTTCCCAGAATCTTCTGGACTCTCATCTGACTTCCTGGTTGCTCTCGGCTTCATCTTGTTTATCATTACTTTCCTCGTCAATTTCGTGGCTCGTGCCATTGTCAGCCGCTACGCAGAGTTTTCAGGAGCTAATGCATGAGTACCTTTTCTACTGTTGACCTTATGCCCGAGACATTCACATCGCGCAAACAGCACTACCTACCAAAATGGTTCAACATTGCAGCTGGTGGAGTGGCACTTACTATCTCTTTGTTTTTCTTTGTTATAGGGCAAGCCCAGCCAGATATCGTCGCTGCAGGTTTGATCGCAGTTGCCATCTTCTTGGTTTTATCAGCCATTTTTGGTTTCGCAGTTGAAGGGCGGCGTTACGGTAAAAATCGTCTGGCTACCAACGTTATCGTGGGCGCGTTTGTGATGGCTGTTATCCCGCTGATTTCCTTGCTCTACACTGTGACCTCGCATGGTTGGAGCCGCATGGTTCAAAGCGGATTCTTCACCCACACCACGTTTGGTTCATCCAATGTTGATACCGTTGTGGGAGCAGGGCATGCGATTATTGGAACCTTGCTAATTACAGGTACGGCCGCGTTAATCTCGGTACCTTTCGGTGTGCTCACCGCTGTGTATTTAGTGGAATATGGCCGGGGTACTTTCGCGAAAATCATCACCTTTTTGGTAGATGTGATGACGGGTATTCCGTCAATCGTTGCTGGTTTATTCGCAGCTGCTCTCATCCCGATAGTTAATCAGCAACTGTTCGGGCAAGCTCAGTTCAAGTCTGGATTCATGGGAGCGATTGCGTTAGTGGTTTTAATGACTCCACTCGTGGTTCGAAATACTCAAGAAATGTTACAACTTGTTCCCAATGAATTGCGTGAGGCTTCCTACGCGTTAGGTGTCTCTAAGGCGGCAACGATCCTCCGCGTGGTATTACGTACCGCAGTTTCCGGTATTGTTTCGGGAATCGTGATCGCGACTGCGCGCATTATTGGTGAATCAGCTCCGTTGTTGATCACCGCGGGAACCACAGATTCATACAATCTGAATATGTTCCACGGTCAGATGCTCACCTTACCGGTCTATGTGTATAACGAGTACACCAAAGGACACCAAATAACGGCGTGGGCTGGAGCACTGATTTTGATCGGTATTGTATTGCTCCTTAATCTTTTTGCGCGCTGGATCGCTAAACGGTTCGCGCCCCAGGGAATCGCTTAATTATTTTCCATGGCATTATCATAAACGAAGGGACTAACCGTGCAAGACGGAATTAAAGTATCAGACCTCAATATCTACTACGGGGACTTCCTCGCTGTCCAAGATGTCAATGTTGAGATCGAAGCGCGCTCAATCACTGCGCTTATTGGTCCATCAGGTTGTGGTAAATCGACATTTTTGCGTTCATTGAACCGGATGCACGAAGTTATTGCCGGAGCGCATTCGAAAGGTTCGGTCATTATTGACGGAGCAGATATTTATGCTCCTGGTGTTGATCCGGTTCGGGTGCGTGAGCATGTTGGTATGGTATTTCAACGTCCTAATCCTTTCCCAACAATGTCCATCCAAGATAACGTCCTAGCCGGATTACGTTTGAATAATCGGAGGATTTCGAAAAGCGATGCCGAAGCAATTGTCGAAACCTCACTACGTGGCGCAAACCTATGGGAAGAAGTGAAAGATCGATTAGATCGGCCAGGGTCATCCCTTTCCGGTGGCCAGCAGCAGCGCTTATGTATTGCTCGTGCAATTGCGGTTAAGCCGCATGTGTTATTGATGGATGAGCCCTGTTCTGCACTCGATCCGATCTCCACTCTTGCCATTGAAGATCTTATGCAGGAGCTTCAAAAAGACTACACAATCGTGATTGTGACGCATAATATGCAACAAGCTGCCCGTGTTTCTCAAAAAACGGGGTTCTTCAACATCGACGGCACAGGCAAGCCGGGGCATCTTGTGGAGTATGACGATACGGAGCGGATTTTCTCTAACCCGGCTAACAAGCAGACTGAAGATTATGTTTCAGGACGATTCGGGTGAAGTGATTGTACTGTTAGTGGCTATTTAAGCTACGGATCGGCCTTGGCAAAAGAGCTCTCGCGGGGGTGGACAACAGAGAGTAATTTAATACTAAATAGTGTTCGGTATTAGGATATGCTAACCTAACTGTGAACGTTATTCAGTATGAAAGGTTTGTCATGTCTGACGATCAAATGATGCCTGCGCTCACAACACGATCTGCATCAGGTACCAATGCGCAAAAAATTGTCTATATTGGTGTTTTTACGGCCATATATTTCGTTGTATTCTTTACTATCGGCATGCTGGGATTTTTTGGGCCATATTTTATGTTCATCAGTATACCGCTGTCGCTGTTAATTGAAGGTACAGTCATTGTTTTGATGCTCAATAAAATTCGCGCATTCGGCGCCTTAAGTATTTTGGGCATCATTGTTGGTTTATTGATGATGTTAACTGGCCATGCTTGGACTACTCTAGTTTTTACTACTTTGACGTCATTTATTGCTGATCTAGTAGCCAAATCCGGAAACTACGTTAACGGTCCGAAGAATATTTTTGCTTATGCGATCCTTCAGGTATGGTACTTTGGTGCATGGCTTCCGATCTTCTATGGTGCAGATGCCTACTTTGCTGACGTCGCTGTGCAGATGGGGCAACAGTACGCCGATCAGATGCAGGCACTTTTCACGCCGATAATTATCGTCATCTTTACCATTGCTAATTTCTTTGTATCGCTTATTGGCGGTTGGATAGGCACGATAATTCTCCGCAAAAATTTCGCTAAAGCTGGGATCGCCTAAATACGAAGATGACATCGCATGCTGTAAGCCAACAGGCACATCATCAACTACACATGGAACAAATGTGTACTTCATGGAAGCCTATTCGCTATTTTAAAAATGATCCGCGCACAACTCTACTAGTCGTTTTAGCAATAAACATCACCGTCATTGGTGGCGCTAGCGCTCCTGTTTTACTCACGGCAACTGCCATAGTCGGAATTCTTTTTGCTTCGGTTGGGACGCTTGAAGGCGTTATCAGATTCGTGGCTCTAGAGAGTGGATTTCTTTTGTTCACCTACTATGGTGCGTCGTTAGGTGCTAACGGATTTGTTGCCTTCTTGATTGGTATCAGCTTTTGGATGTCTCGTTTCATCTTGACTGCAACTATAGGTATTTATGCTATCTACTCCATCAGCACCTCTGAACTGGGGGCGGCACTGCGCGCACTATATTTGCCGGCAAGCTTTGTTTCGGCCATCCTCGTGATGCTACGTTTCATTCCAACAATTCTTGCCGAGTTCAAAGCTATCCAAGAAGCAATGAAACTGCGTGGAATAAACCTTGTAGGCGCAGATGTAATCCGTCACCCAACACAAACGGTGCAATATTTAATTGTTCCGTTGTTAGCTGGAGTTGTTCGAATTGCAGACGATCTCACTGCCTCTGCAGTGATCCGAGGCCTAGGGTCTAACGAGCGGCCACTGCCGTTATACGCAACTCGATTCCGGCCAGCAGATGCACTTATTTTATTCGTCACTATGAGCTATGTTCTGATGCGGTTTTGGAATCCAACTGGAGAAGAACTACTCGGTTTTGCGCATATTCCAGGATTGATACGATGACTAAGCACGATAACGGGGAAGTTCATTTTGGTGACGTTTGCTTTGCCTACCCTGCTCCACAAGGCCAGCAACCGTCGTTCGTCTTCCAACATTTGAATCTCCATATGTCGGCGGGAAGTTGCACGCTATTTTGTGGACCGTCAGGAAGCGGAAAATCCACTGCGTTGAAAATGATCAACGGTCTAATCCCGCAACTCCAGCCCGGGCATATGGGTGGAAGCGTGACGGTTAGTGGACATAAGGTGGACGACGTCGATCTGACAGATATCGGAAAAACAAGCGCCACTGTGTTCCAAAATCCCCGGACACAGTTTTTCACGGGGCATGTTTTGGCTGAAATTGCATATGCAGGTGAAAACTACCGTGTGCCGTCGGAACAACTGTGGGATAGATGCATCGATGCTGCAAAAGAAACTGGCACATATCATCTGTTAGAACGAAGCCTGCATACGTTATCTGGTGGGCAGCTTCAATCTGTGGCGCAAGCAAGTGGACTCGCATCTATGGTTCCGGTTTTACTTTTTGACGAACCGACGTCGAACCTAAGCCCGGAAGCGATTGATAATTTTTCGAGTGTACTGCGCCACCAAAAAGCGGCTGGAAAAACGATTATCATCGCTGAACACCGATTATATTTTCTGCGCGATCTCGTGGACCAGGTGGTCTATTTTTGCCCTGGTTCTGATCCGGAAATTATTGATGGAGCAACGTTTTTCGCTTTCGACGACGACGAACGGCGTCGTCGTGGATTGCGCGTTTTGGATTTGCCAAGAAATAGTGAGATTCTCTGTGTTGAAACTGGTAGCGAGCAAGCCTCCCAACCACCAATAACCTCTGGAGTATCGTCGCGGCATCTCGATTTTTCCTACCCGGGTCATGTGGTTTTCCAAGACTTTAATGTCGATCTTCCGGCCGGTAAAATAACTGCACTCACCGGTGTTAACGGCGCTGGGAAAACAACTTTAGCGCGGTTATTATGCGGATTGCTCAAGCCGCAATCTGGCACCATATATCTCGATGGCAAACCTCGTTCATCTCGAGCGTTATCATCGCTGAGTTCTATTGTTATGCAAGATGTTCATCGCCAGCTCTTTGCCGATAGTGTCATTAAAGAAGTGACGCTAGGGACTGACAATGAGGTTGGAGCAGAAAATTTGCTGGAGCAACTCGGCTTATTATCGTCTAAACATTGTCACCCACTGAGTTTATCTGGTGGACAAAAGCAACGTCTTGTTATTGCTGCGGCCTTAGCCACTGGGCGTCGTCTGGTTATTTTTGATGAACCGACATCGGGTGTGGATTATCGCCAGCTACAAGCAATCAGTTCACTGTTCCGGCAGCTAGCTAATCGTGGGCACATTGTCGTAGTTATTACGCATGATAAAGAGCTACTCGCTTCATGTGCTGATCGGATACTAGAACTAAACCAAATTAACAATCCACTACACCACAACTAATCCACACAGGAGATTGGCATGCCTGATAGTTCAGACATTACAAATAAAGAAAAAGACAAAGCTGGAAGGGTGGCGTTTAACGATCTTTTGCAACCTATTTCGGGCAGGATCATGCTGGCACGGATACTTGCAGTAATGTCAGCATTACTTTCGGTTGGACCATATATCGTTTTAGTTCAACTGTCTGGCACATTGCTTGCGGCATGGCGTAAAGATATTAGCCCTGATCCGAATGAAGTTAAAAGTGCAGTCATATTACTCCTGAGCTTATTCCTCACCAGGCTATGCCTTTATGTCGTGGCATTAGCTGTGACACATTTTGCTGATATTCACTTACGTCGGATCTTGCAAGATCGAATTGCCAAACGTATTGCACGAGCGCCATTATCGTGGTTCACCAAAACTAACTCGGGTCTAGTACGTAAAGCTGTTCAAGATGACACCGCCGATGTTCACACAGTTGTTGCACACGCTCCGGTGGATAACACCGTTGCTATTATCAGTCCTATTGCGCTGTTGATTTATGCATTTTATCTGAATTGGATATTAGGTTTAATCGCTATTGCCACGATTCCGTTCTATTTGGGTGCGATGGCATACATGATGCGAGATATGGGCGAAAAAACTGCTGAGATGGATACTCGACTAGGTTATGTCTCGGCAACGATGGTTGAGTTTATTACTGGTATCTCAGTGGTAAAGGCTTTCGGGCGTACTGGTAAAGCACATGAACGTTACCGCTGTGCTAGCGAAGAATTTCACCGTTTTTATCTGGCATGGTGTGGTCCGTTACTGCGGATGTCAGCACTAGCATATTCGGCGATTTCAACTTCTGTTTTGCTTTTAACGAATCTCGGATTGGGAGCGCTAGCGGTTAATTATGGCTATGCTCGGGCTACCGATGTTATCCCTACGGCGATTATTGCATTGATGATTCCACAGTCCATCGAAGTTTTGGCCAATATGACGTGGTCGATTCAGATGGCTGGCGCGGCAGCGTTGCGTATTCAAAAAATATTAAATATTCCGCAGATCTCTCGAGCGTCTGATCAACGCGGGGGCGATCATGACACAACCGTGCCAGAGGAAGTAGTTTTTGACCATGTGTCTTTTAGCTATGGTGATAATCTCGCCGTTGATGATGTTTCGTTGACGCTCAAGCCGGGAAGTGTAACCGCACTTATTGGTCCATCAGGTGGTGGAAAATCGACTTTGGCAACCCTTTTGGCTCGGTTCTCTGACCCGGATAGTGGCGCAATTACTATCGGTGGAGTAGATATTAGGCAATGGCCTGATGCACAGCTCTACCGATATGTAAGTTTTGTTTTGCAAGATCCACAAATTCTTCGGCTGTCAATTCGCGATAATGTGCGGCTGGGATGCCCGCAAGCAAGCGATGAGGCAATCTGGCAGGCTCTGCGGGATGCCCAAATTGCTGATGAGATCGCCGCATTACCACGTGGCTTGGATACGGTTTACGGAGTTGATACCCATCTTTCTGGTGGACAATGCCAACGACTATCGATCGCTAGGGCACTGCTTATTGATGCGCCGATTCTTATTTTGGATGAAGCCACTGCATTTACTGATCCGGAATCCGAAGCACTTATTCAAACGGCTTTAACTCGACTCATTAAAGCCCGACAAGGCGGAAGAACAGTTCTTGCAATTGCCCATCGTCCGGCATCGGTACAGGGAGTGGATCAAGTGGCAATTTTAGAACAAGGACGGTTGAGCGCAGTGGGCACTCCAGATGAAGTGAATGAACATCCTCTCTATGCAGCTCTGTGGGAAGGAACGAACGCATGAAAACGGTATCACGAGGAATTACCCAACAGATTTTCCGGTTGCTAAGTTCGCAAGGACAAAAACAGCTCCGGGCTGTTTTCAGCTTTGCCGCTATATCTGGCGTTGTACGCGGTTTGGCACTATCAGTGTTCTTACCTGCGGCAACTGCGCTGGTAAAGCAAGAAAATGTGTGGGGCTTATCTATTGTTGGTTGGCTCTGTGTTCTTCTCTTTTTAGGAATTACCTCGGCAATTCTAGAGTATGTACTTGCGATGGCAAACTATTCAGTTGCTTTGGATTCTATGGTGAGTTTGCACAAGCAAATTGGTGATCAAGTGGCCCGACTTCCACTAGGTTACTTTACGTCTGAAACTGCCGGAAAGTTTTCCCGGCTAGTATCGAAACAAATGCTGATGCTCGGCGAATCATTTGCCCATTTTCTAGCACCGATGATTATGAATACGTTTACCATGCTGGTGCTATTGGTGGGGTGCTGGATATGGTCGCCGTCAATGGGTATTCTTTTAACAATAAGTGTCCCGGTTATGCTAGTAGCCGTTTGGATAGCTCAACGTTGTAAAGAACGCGATGACAAGCTAAATACTCCACCGTCGCAAGAATTATCGGCACGTCTTGTGGAATTTGCGCAAAACCAGCCAATTTTACGAGCTTGTGGACAAGCAGGTTCGTTCGAGCCACTGATGTGCGCAACAAAGGCATCTGAAAAAGCAGGTATTCGTGGTCTATGGTGGGGATTATTCGGAAACATTATTGTTGGTACCGCATCGCAGTTCGTTGCGGTGTTCTCGATGATTATTGCCGTCAGTACCACTTTTGGTTTTAGCGATCCGATAGCTACCATTGTTTTTATTGGAATCATGCTTCGCTTCACTACGATGTTGTCCGAGATTGGTTCGTTAGGAATGGCGCTAGAAGGATCTAGGCCGCTGCTATTACAGATTAATGAACTACTCGATGAGCCAGTTTTAACTGATCCGATTTCGCCAAAATCAATTGAACAACCAGGATCAGTTGAACTCCAAGAAGTCTATTTTGGCTATACTCCAGACGCGTCCGTGCTCAATGGTGTCAGCATTCGGTTTGCACCTCATTCTTATACTGCTATTGTGGGTCCTTCTGGCTGTGGAAAAACAACCCTCGCCCGTCTAATTGCACGGTTCTATGAAGTTGATCGGGGTGCAGTCTTAGTCGGGGGAGTCCCGGTGAAAGAACAACGCGTTGCGGATCTGATGAAACAAATTGCGTGGGTATTCCAAGATGTTTACCTCTACGATGACACTCTCGAAGCTAATATTAGGGTCGGCAATCCGGACGCGACCGAGCAACAGATTCGTCATGCCGCTGACCTAGCCGGGGTAACTGAGATCGTGAACCGGCTCCCCGATGGCTGGGACACGAAGGTTGGCGAAGGCGGGCGAGCCTTGTCTGGCGGAGAACGTCAACGTGTATCGATTGCCCGGGCTATTATCAAGGATGCACCTATCGTGCTGTTTGATGAAGCAACAAGTGCATTGGACCCGGCCAACGAAAAACATGTGGTGGAGTCGCTGAATTATTTACGCAAGCGGGCTACACTTGTCGTTATTGCCCATAAATTATCTACAATCCAAACAGCAGATCAGATTGTTGTTTTAGATTCTCACGGACGAATTGCTCAACATGGTACTCATCAAGAACTTCTTGACAAAGATGGAACGTATCGAGAGTTCTGGGAGCTTCGTCAAGCAGCTAAAGGATGGTCGTTGACATAATGCGTATGCCCCTGGGACGTAAAACTGGTCCAAAGCCAAAGTTCACTGCCGATCAAGTTATCGACGCAGTTCTACAGATTGGTATAGATAAGTTCACTATGTCCCAGGCGGCACAAGCAGTTGGTGTTGGTGCGCCAAGCTTATATCGGCTCTACAAGTCTCGTGACGATCTAGTTGCTGCCGGGTTAGAAGAAATTGCTCGTCGTCGGCCATGGGTGGCTCCGAAAACTTCCTGGCCACAGATGTTACGTGCCTGGTCGCGTTACTGTTGGGAATTGTGCGAGGCCTTTCCGGGTTTTGCCCTCACGCTCTACACCTATCCGTTCCCGCAGGTTAATTTTATGAAGCGCGTACCAACGATCGTTGAAGATTTCACCGATGCCGGGCTTAGCAAAGATATCGTTCTTTTCGCACTGGACTTTATTGGCGATACGACAATCACCATCCATTTAGGAGTCAGCGCCTACCGTGCTGACCCGAAAGATCACGAACGCCAAGAGCTTATCCAACGGAACCTAGAACTTACTAACCAACAATTAGGTACAGATTTCTCCAGTCTTCTTAATAGCTCTGACATTTATCGTGATCTTGTGGAACCAAAAATAGAATTTATTATCACCGCCTTAGAAGCTGGAATACGGCCACCTAGCAATAGTTTCGGCTAGTAAATATAAGGCGCTCTTGAACGAATAGAGACGTAACAATGCGAAATAAGGAATTTCCAATACTGCTTTTCACTGTGCTTTTAGCTTTTATGGGACAGATGATTCTCAACCCTATATTGGCTCCGTTAGCACGAGAGCTTGGCTTAGCTGAATGGCATATTGGGGCAGCCATCTCAACTGCAGCAGTGATGTTCGCAAGTTTTGCTGGAATGTGGGGCCGAGCGTCCTTACGCTTAGGAACTCGCCGTGTCCTCCTGATATCAATGTTCGTTGGATTTATCGCGCTCGCTAGTTTTGCCTATGTATCCCATCTAGGGCTATCTGGATACCTCAGTACTGGGGTGTTAGTTGCGTTGATTCTGCTGACCCGAGGTGTTATTTATGGTGGCGCGATTGCTGCTGTTGCGCCGTCGTCGCAGACATATATTGTTACTCACACGGTTACTGAACGTGAACGAATCAAAGGAGTTGGTGCTTTAGGCGCAGCACAAGGAATCGCATCAATTCTGGGAGCAATAATCGGCGGGGCACTAGCTGCTTTAGGCGGTATTATGCTTCCGCTTGTTGTTATGCCACTGATGATGGGCGTAGGAATATGTGTTCTTGTCATATTTTTCAGTCCTGCTAGCCAAACCTATCGAGTAGATAAGCCGGCAACTATCCATTATCGCGATCCGCGAGTTTTCCCGTTCCTCAGCGTCGGTCTGTTAGATTATCTTGTCTTTGCTAGCGTAGGTACGATTTTCGGGTTTATTTTACAAGACGGGCTCGACGTCGAACCGCGCTATTCAGCGGGGTTGATTGCGTTGTGTATGGTCGTGATGGGAATAGCGATGATTATCGGGCAAGCGGTTGTGGCACCAGTATCTAAGTGGAAGCCAACGGTTTTGTTACGACGAGGAACTCTTATGCTTGGCCTTGGCGTTGCGTGTCTTTTCCTCCCGTCTCACATGGGAGTGTATCTCGTGGCGTGTGCTGCTATAGGCCTGGGAATGGGGCTGGCTTTAACCGGCTATAACGCTGGTCCAACAAAGCTAGTTGAGCACCATGAGCAAGGTGGGCTAGCTGGGATTCTTAACGCTAACGGTGGTATTGCGTATGCTATAGCCCCGATTGGCTCTACTGCTTTATACAGTTGGAATCATGTGCTACCAATAGTTTTCGGTGTCGCCGTCTGTATCATTTCTGCGCTGTGGTGCTATGTCCATCCGGTGTTACAAGGGAAGTCTTCGTACGAAGCACTCTAGTGACTAAACGGTGTGTTTCTTATCATTGCACAACAGCTATATTGCGTGATACGATAATAAGATATTTATCTTATATTACGGGTGAAATGTTTATTTCACTGGCATTTCTTGATCTTCTTACTGGGTGGCGAATATTATGCGATTATCGCTAGGAACACGACAAATCCGGATGAAAGCACTTGCGATTATCGGCATAGTGGCGAGTCTCGTCACAGCGATTATTGTTGCGGTTACTCTTCCGGTGAATGCGGCGAATCGGCCGTTTCCAAAATATACGTTGTCGTATCAATGGATTCATGGCCAAGTGGATCCGCAGTGGCAGCCAGGGGGGGGCGACGGAGATGGGTGCCTTCGCTTAGACAACCCACAGATCACTCCGTTATCAACGTTTGCTTTCCGCACGGTCATTAACCCGTGTGATGGGATACGTACAACGATGCACTGGTTCTACGATCAAGACCAACAAGCTGGTGATAACGTTGCGCCTACTAACCAGTTTCGCTTAGGTGTGACATGGCAATATACTCGCCGTGATACGAATGATCCCTACACTTGGAAGCCTGTTGAGAACATGATGCTTGATGGGCAACCAATCGATCGAGACCTATACGATCCAGCGGACCAAGAATCAGTTGTGGTGAAGAAGAGCAATGGAGACTGGAGCCATGTTCCAGATCGCCCATCAGGATTCTTTGAGCCCAAACACGTCGTCTTCGATGATTTGTTTGAGTTTAATGAAGAACATACATTTGTATGGGATGCATATTTGCCAGTATTCGGTGATGGCGGCGGAATGACGATCGGTACAGGTTCTACCGGCGATACTCAAGGCGGTTCTATTGGAGCTAAGGCAAATGGCCTGTATGTGTCGATTCCAGCTTATGCTGATTTTCGCTATGTGCTGGATTCAGAATATCGGCAGGCCCTGGGAATTGACCAGCTCGATGCAGACGGTAATGCACTGAAACTACCTCATCGGCCATTAGCACGATGGTCTGGACCGTTAGAAGGCTCCACATATACAACGATTCAGTGTCTTGAATCGCAAGAGCAATTCTTAGCTCCAGTTTTAGCTGGACAAAAAAGTGCAGACATATATCCAGACTTGGCAGAAAAATATCCAAGTATCGCTCAGAGCTCTGGTGAAGTACAGATTGCAGATGGAGCAGGGAGTTTTGGTTTAGGCCGCTGGCCGTACGAGTTCTCCATGCGTCAACCGGGAACATGGGCTTCAGCTTCGGGTTTACGGGTGATGAATTACGATAGTGCAACAAATAGTTTCCTTGACTATGGAGATAAAGATCTGCCGTACAAGCCAACATTCGAATCGGTAAAGAAGGATATTCCTGGCTATACATATGTGGATAATGACTTGCCGGTAGAAGAAGATGGCATATTTGATTCCATGAATTCGGGTGGAATTCCACAGTTTAAGTCTGCGCCTAACATTAAGCTTTCGTATCATAAGACGGTAGGACTAGAAACACAGTATTTGTACTTCACTTACAAGAAGAATCCAGGAACGTTCCGGGTCGAGAAAACAGATCCAGACGGAGCGCCGATTGCTGGTGCAAAATTTGCTTTGTATCAGGTTGTTGACGATTCGACGACGGCGTGTGGACGTGTTCCTGACATGACCGGAGCTGAAGAAATAGAAGTATGCGATGGTACGGATGCCCAACAGTGCGAGCAAGTTAATGTACGTCAAATAAAACTTGACGATTTTGACCCTCAAGATGGAACTTTCGTTACGGATAACGATGGCATATTTACACCTGCTGGAGAACCTTCTTTAACACCGGGGCGGTATCTAGTAAAAGAGATTAGTGTTCCAGAGCCATACGTTATTTCTCATCCCTACACCGCATTTGACATTCCTATTCAGGCGGGGAAGAACGATGATGGTGTTTTAGTGTCAATGGCAGTTCCCGGAGTTGTCAAAGTTGTCAACAATCCTGATGTGGTTACGGTGCCCGTATCGAAGGTATGGGATGGTAACAACAATCAAAATGGTAAACGTCCAGATCGGGTAGTTGTTGAACTAGTTGCTGACGGCGTTCGCACAGGGATTACTCGTGAGCTAAACGCAGATAATAACTGGTCAGCACAGTTTGAAGGACTGGTTAAGATGAAGGCTGGACATCTTATCGAGTACTCGGTCGTTGAAGAGCCAGTTGACGGATATACATCAGTAGTAAGCGGTGATGTACTGTCTGGTTTTGTTGTTACTAATACTCATATTCCTCCGAATGTTCCGCCAACTCCGGAGACGCCTGAGCCAGGCGGAAGTTTGGCAAAAACTGGCGTGAATCTTCCTTTTGGAATAGCGTTAACAGCCTTGGTATTCGGTGTAGCAGGAGCGTTACTTGCTCGCCAAAGGGCAAGCTATAGGAAGTAACGAAAGCTAAGAAGTAACGAACAGTGCGGGGAGTACATCGTCATGGTACTCCCCGCACTTAGCTATCTGATTACGAGTTATGATTGACGCTTATGCCGGAGGATAGTTCCGGTAGCAACGAATAATAAGGCAAAACCTACAAGACCAAATCCGGCAAATCCAGTTTGAGCTAAGTTCGCTGATTGAGCAGTAACTACGTTAGGCGTTTGTGGCTGTTCTTTTTCGGTAGCCTGTTTCTGTTGTGCTTCTGATACGTGCTCATTTTGTGGTGAGGCAGGAGTAAGCGTTAGAGCTGGAATAACCTCTTTACCCGGCTTAAGCGGGAATAGTGGGAAGCTGGTTTGTGGATCAGCTTCGACTACCTTGATATTGACCGGAATGTTTTTGTACAGATCATCTGCATACATAGCGGTCACGCTAAAGCTATAATCACGTAACTCAACGTACTCATCTGGGTGAACAGTAATTGTTCCAGATTGTGAGTCAACGTTGAGCCAACTTGGCATCTGCGGGCCAGCGGTGAAAGTGATGCCTTGTGGCATACCGCGGTCCTTGCCAAATAGTGTTGCAATAACATCCAGTTTCGCAGTTTCTTGCTGTTTGATTGTGAGATCTGGATAAGACAATGCCCAAGCGTATGAATCAGGCTGTGAGGCAGATGCTGGAAGAACAGCGACATTTACTGGTAATTCAGCTTTTATGCCGTCCGAATGCGTTGCGATAACCATAAAAGTGTAGTTTTGGGTGGCAACGTATTCATCTGGAGTGACAGTAATTGTTCCAGTTTTCGCATCAACGCTTACCCATGTTGGTGCGTTTGTTCCGAGAGTGTATGTGATGCCATGCGGCACTCCGCGATCCTTACCAAACAACGTTGCTACCAGTGTGCCTTCGGTGGTTCCTTGTTGCTTGACCGTCAACTCAGGGTAGGACAACTTCCAGGCATGAGACTCAGCTTGCGGTGTTGGTGGTTCATTCCATTGTGCCCATGCCTCATTATCTTTGAGGTAGAAATAGGCAGCATAGTTACCGCGCAGTCCCAAAGGAGTGGAGGCAAGTACCGTGTAGCGGCCATCGGCAAGACCACTAGGTAATGAGATGACAGTATCTAACGAACCGTCATTAGTGGTTGTTGCTGGAATGCTCATCACCATTTTTCCTGACGGATCAAGAACTTTCACGGCGATTGTGCTGTTCTTGGTGAAGGCATTATCACTGGACAGTTCATCGTTACGATACGAAGAGACGCGGATATTACGAACCGTTGCGTCAGCCTTAGACGCTGTAATACCGTATGGTGGCTTTGTTGTCAGCAATGAGCGATAGTCGAGCTGGTATTTATGTGTTGCACCGATAGCAAAAATAGTAAAACTCTTGGCATCGTCGTTGAATGGAATCCACATGGTGGTATCAGCATGGCCGCTGGCGTCAGCAGTGATATGGCCGACGCTGGTGCGCTCTGGAGAATCGTCGAAAGCAACAAAGAGTTCGATATCTTCGCCTGGGGCAAATGGTTCAGCTGTAGTGCCGTCTGAGAGAGCTAGTCGGTGGTGTAACGGTTGGGTTGAAATGCGTACCCGGTCACCAGGGCGCGGAATGAGATAGTTTAGTGGCTCACCGGCGAAAGTGACGGGTAAATTCGCGCGTGACAATGTGATATCGCGTGATTGAGTGGCATAGACCTGTTGATCAGCAAGCGATTGGCATTGTGCTTCGATCGTGTAGACGCCAGTTGGCCACTGGGAAGCGTTGACACTTTCAGTACGTGAGGAACGCAGAAGTTCTACCTTGTGGCCATTGAAAAGTACCGAAACATTCACGGTTTTTTCATTCTTTACTGAACAACCAGAAACGTTCCAAGATAGGGTACGCCCAGCGAGAGACTCGTTGAATTCAGCTACGTCGATTGACATGTCCTTATCAGGTGTAGGTTGTGGTTGTGGCGTTGGTTGATCTGGCTCAGCCGGTTGTGACGGAGTGACTTCAATGGATTTAGTGAGAGTCGTTGGTGCGAGCCACTCAGGGGAGCACTTGGCATGCATTGTATATGTTCCAGCTGGCTGATCTTTAAGAGCTAGTTCATGCATATTTTCGATATTGATTGGGGTGTTATCGCGTGTGAGCGTGATCTCGACTGGACGAGGAGCGCGGCATCCTTCGGTACGCCAGGTGAGTTTTGCGTCATCACCTTCGCCTACCTTATCGAAATAGAGTGTAAAAGGTCCGTCTTCTTGCGGATTGTTTGCCGGTGGTTCTGGATTTTGTGGTAAGGCAGTTACTGTTAACTCCATAGATTTTTTCACCGGTTGGAGCCATTGGCTGTAGACACATACGGCGTCAAGATGATACGTTCCGGCATCGCTAGGCTGTAATTGAAGTTGAGTTAGACCTTTTATAGGGATATCAGTGCCATCTTTGGTCAATGTGTAGGTAACGGTTGCGGTTTCACCAGTCACTGGAATGCAGTTCGTGTGTGACCATTGCAAATGCCGTTGTGAACCGTCAGTAATTTCTTCGAGAGAGATATTGAATCCGTCTTGTTCCGTTGCTGCTGATGACGGGGTTGCCGTAGCTGGAATGAGAAGCGAACTCAGCGCAAGACTGCTTATTGCTAGTGCGGCAACGAGCTTAAATAGTTTCATGAACGTCCTATCGAATTACTAATATATAGTGACAATTCAGGGTACCCTAACATATCTGGTAGATCATTAGCTTAAAGTCCTAGAGGTTCGAGTCTAAGTTCGACTAGGCGAAGTTCATTGATATATTCGGGCGTAGTTGGCGTAAGATGGGAGTTATCTTAGGCTAAATACGCGTATTTGTTGGAAACCTAACAAGGTGTACAACGCATGAGGAGGCGGATAATGGGTCATCATCATTCCCATGGACACGATCATGGTAGTGCTACCAGTTCGCGTGCTCGGCTTAGTGCAGCATTACTTATTACCTCAACAGTTCTTATTGTTGAGGTCATTGGCGGACTTATTTCTGGTTCGCTTAGTTTGCTTGCCGATGCCGGCCACATGTTCGTTGACTCTTCGGGATTGGTTGTAGCCTTAGGTGCTGCGTATTTATTGCGTCGTCCTCGTGATACAACCTATACCTGGGGATGGGGACGGATAGAGATCATCGCCGCAGCAGTGCAGGCCGGTATGCTTTTCCTGATCTGTTTTTGGGTTGGCTATCATGCCATTATGCGGCTGATTAGCCCGGTGATAATCGACGTCGAACCAATGTTTATCGCTGCGCTTATTGGCCTTGTTGCAAACGCGTTATCGATTTTTGTGCTTTTCGGCGGTCGCCATGAGTCGCTGAATATGAAAGCGGCATTTCTTGAAGTTCTGACCGACACGTTAGGTTCGTTGGCAGTTATTGTCTCAGCAGTTATTTACTATGCGACCGGATGGGAACGTGCCGACGGGGTAGCCGCGCTTTTCGTTGCAATCTTGATGGCTCCACGAGCGGTAATATTGCTTCGGAGTGCGTTACGTATTTTGATGGAAGCAACACCAGAGGATCTTGATGCTCACGAAATTTACGAGCATTTTTTGGGCTTGACCTTTGTTGAAGAAGTTCATGATTTGCACGTATCGACGATCCAAACTGGCGTGGTATCACTCACGGCACATATTGCGATTTCGTCGGGGACGACGGATGATCAGCGAGCTGAGTTTTTACATCAACTCGAAGAATGCGCTCAAGGGCATTTTCATCTGCCCATTGCGCACAGCACCTTCCAATTTGAGCCTAAAGAGCATAGCGAGCATGAAAAGCTTGCGCATGGTTTAGATGAGCATTAAATTCGCTATGCTAAAAGATCCCGAGGGTCACGCGCGATTCTCATTACTCTTCCGCCAAAGGCTGGAAGTTCATAGTCGTTTAGTAGCTCATCAGTCATGATGAGGTTGGCACTGTTCGTCTCTGAAACAAACCCAACGCAGCGACGGCCGAATGCCATGGAGTCAGCCATAACGCATTTGCGTTTTCCAGCTTGCAAGAGCATGCGAGTTATACCGGTCTGCCATGTCGCAGATATAGTAAAACCGGAATATGGGTGGATGCCTTCGACTTCGATAAAACTCCAGGCCGTTCGCTGTTCGATAAGAAATGCTTCAGCTTTTGTGCCAGAAACTGTATGTGCGGGAGATTCTCTTAATTCGCCACCAGGGATATGAACCTTGAACGTGGGATTAGCGGATAGCGTCATTGCTGAGTTGAGATCGTTGGTAATAATAGTTAGATCTTGCATATCGAGTAGTGACAAAGCAAGTAGGGTCGAAATTGGGCCAGAGGCAAGAGTTAAGGAATCGCCATCTTTTAGCATGCGATAGGCAGCTTTGGCCACAGCTAGATGCTCGGTTTCATTAGATAGTGCATGTGAAAAATGAGAATCAGTGGTGTGGCGTAAAATGGCACCACCATGGCGTCTCTCTATAAGCCCTTCGGCAGTTAGTCCCTGTAGGTCTCGTCGGATTGTTGAAGCGTCGACGTGGAGAAGTTGCGCAAGATCTTTGACTTCCAAATAAGTCCCGCCATGCAGTAGCGATAGAATTTTGCGCTGGCGAGAGCTGAGACGCACGAGAATGCACCTTCCAGATTAAATAAAGAGTAATTGTCGAAAAGTGTTTGTTAGTTAACCAAATATTAATACACTTTTCTTATCTTGCACGAAATCGTGCAAGGGGGCACGATGGCGTGTGTAGTAAACGACGTCATAGCTAAGACTCAAGGAAGAGGTACTTAATATGCGTAAACTACGAAAATTTTCCACTTTAACTTTCGCTACTATGCTTGTTTTGGCCGGATGCAGTATGACGACTGCCGATCAGTCAACCCCCTGATAGTGCGGACGGCGATATGACAGCAGCTAGTGAAGGTGACTATGTAAACGTTGTCAAACTCACCGGTATTGCCTGGTTCGATCGCATGAAAACTGGTGTAGAGGAGTTTGCAAAAGAATCTGGAAAGACTGCATTTCAAACTGGTCCTGATACGAATAGCCCGGAAAAGCAAGTCAGTGTGATTCAGGGCTTAATTGCTCAAAAGCCTGCTGTAATCGGAATTATTCCTTCAGATCCAGAAGCTCTTAATACCGTTATTAGCCAAGCAACAAGTGCTGGTATTAAGGTGGTTACCCAAGAAGCAGCGGGTCTGACCACTCCAGATGCAGACATTGAAGCCTTTGATAACTTTGCTTATGGCGCGAACGTTATGGACGGTCTAGCAAAGTGTATGGGAAATGAAGGCAAGTATGTTCAATTTGTTGGTACGCTAACTGCCGAAAGCCACATGCAGTGGGCTAAGGGAGGATATGATCAACAACAGCGTCAATACCCGAAGATGACACGTTTAGGGACAGAAGTCGAATCGAATAATAACGCAGACGAAGCTTATAAGAAAACTAAGCAGCTTCTTCAAGCTAATCCGAACTTACGTGGTTTTCAGGGAGGGTCTTCAGAGGATGTTATTGGCATAGGGCGAGCAATCGCTGAAGCAGGTCTTCAAAATGAAACTTGTGTTCATGGCACTGGAGTTCCCTCACAATCCAAAAAGGGTTTGGAAGATGGATCTATTGATGAAATCTACTTCTGGGATCCGGCTGCTGCTGGTAAAGCAATTTTGAAGGCAGGGCAACTTTTAGCAGAAGGTAAGACTCTCGAACCTGGAACTGATTTAGGAGTAGAAGGCTACACGAATCTTGTCCAGTCAACAGAAAATCCAATTGTGTTCTATGGCGATGCAAGTCTTTCAGCGACGAAGGAAACTGTAGATAATTTTCCATTCTAAAATCTGAGTTTCTTTCTCGAAAATATTGGAAGGATCCGCCGATTAGTATTTATTCGGTGTCGGCGGATCCTTTCAGAACATTTATCAATGTCATGAGAGAACGGCCCATTTTCGTGTTATTTGTGGCTTATACCTTTATGACAACAAAATTTAGTTTTATAAAAAGTAGGGAAACCATGTCTAAAGCCCCAACTACTAATTCTTTCCCTTCCCAAAATCATTCGCAACCATTTGTTTCTGCTGTCGATGTTGTGAAGCGCTTTGGCGGAGTACAGGCCCTCAACGGTGTTTCAGTAGATTTCTACCCCGGAGAAGTTCATTGTATTGCCGGAGAAAATGGCTGTGGCAAATCCACGTTGATGAAAGTTATCTCAGGAGCTCACGCTCCTACCGCTGGCCATATAGTGATTGATGGCAAGAGCTATCCTCATCTCAATCCATCTTTAGCATATCGATTAGGACTTGACATTATTTATCAAGACTTTTCGTTATTGCCAAATTTGACAGTTGCAGAGAATATCGCGCTTCCAGGATATTTTGCCGATCGCCAGAAAACAGTGCGACGCAAAGAAACTTTAGACATTGGTGAACAAGCACTTGAAAGACTGGGAGTTTCATTAGATCTTTATAGTCTAGTTGGTGATCTTAATGTAGCTGAACGGCAGTTGTGTGCAGTAGCAAGGGCCTTAGCGCATTCAGCAAGATTTATTGCGATGGATGAGCCCACTACGGCCTTGACATGGCGTGAAGTTGATGCGCTTTTTGCCTCTGTTGAAAAACTGCGTGATGATGGGGTTGCTCTTGCATTTATTAGTCATAAGATGCAAGAAGTTTTCTCGATTTCTGATCGGGTAACGATCATGCGAAATGGCGAAGTTGTAGGCCAAGGGAGACCTAGCGAATATACTCACGCAACATTAGCAGAAACGATGACCGGCCGAAGTCAAACGAATATTGATAATGCAAGCGTTATTGATGAGGAAGCACCAGTGGCGTTGGAAGTCCGCAAACTGGGGAATGATCCACTGTTTGAAGATATTTCTTTTACTATTCGGCAAGGCGAAATTGTTGGTCTATCTGGTTTGTTAGGTTCTGGTCGCACGGAAATTGCCGAAGCAATTGCTGGGATAAATCCGGCGCAACAAGGATCAATTTCTGTCGGTGGAAAAGAAGTTAAAGTCCATACAATGGCTGATGCAGTTAATGCCGGTATTGGTTATGTTCCAGAGGATCGATTAACACAAGGTCTATTTTTAGATCAGCCTATTGGTGATAACGTCATATCTGCTCACCTTGGAAAAGCATTAAGCAAGGGAATTATTTCAACGAAAAAGGCACGGCGAATTCAAACGGATATTGTTCGTGATTTGAGAATTAAATTAGATTCCTTAGAAGACCCAGTACGTTCTTTGTCGGGAGGCAATGCACAACGAGTTTTGCTCGCAAAATGGCTTTTGGGTGAACCGAAAGTTCTAATTCTCAATGGGCCGACGGTAGGCGTGGATGTGGGATCTAAGTTTGACATTCTTTCAGTTCTACGTGCTCAGTCCTTACGAGGGCTGGGTGTTTTAGTGATATCTGACGACGTTCCTGAATTAGTTTCGACATGTCACAGAGCACTTATCGTTCGAAGCGGACGTATTACCGAAGAATTAAAAGGCGAATCACTGACTGAAGACACGATAGTAAAGGCGATCGTACAATGAAGAAAAACATTCATAGAAGCACTCGGCAAAAGTCAAGTTTCATTTATAAAATTGTTGCCAACCAGGAGTTACTCTTAGTTTTTCTCATTATCATGATCCTTGGCTCAGTGATCATGAAAGTTCCTGGTTTCTTTTCCGTTGAAACTCTATTCAATATTTTGCGTGACTCTATGGTGAATGTGGTTTTCGCATTAGGAGTTTTCTTGGTATTACTAACTGGCGGAATTGATGTATCTTTTCTTGCAATCGGTATTACTTCAGCTTATCTTGCAGTATTACTCACTCCAGAACAAGGAAATATTACATTAGCAGTTATACCCTTCGTCGTCGCATGTGTTATTGGATGCGCGATGGGAGCAATAAACGCTGTGGTTGTCATTGGTACCCGGGTATCCACTCTTATTGCAACCCTTGCAACATCTGCTGTCTTTATGGGGACATTATTTGCTTTTGGCGGGGGTGTTATTATCAACAATTTACCTGAGCCACTAGAAATTTTACGAACAACAAATATCATTACCGCACCAGGTGCTGTAAGAGGCACAACTCGATTAAATGTATTGATTCTATTGGTTGTGGCTATTGTCTTTATTGTATGGGCATTTTTGCGATGGACTATTGCCGGACGGTCAATTTTTGCTCTAGGTGGTGGTGAAGAAGCAGCTCAGCGTGCAGCGGTGCCAGTTAAGTTAGTCAAGATTATGGTCGCAGTAGCTGCAGGTGGCTTGGCTGGCATTGCCGGCATAACATTCGTTACACTAGCCGGAACAGCTGACCCCACAGCTTTTACTGGGCAAGAACTAAATGTGATTGCTGCGGTAGTGCTTGGAGGTACTGCTATTACGGGTGGTCGTGGTTCCGTTCGAGGTACCATTCTCGGCGTTATTTTGATTTCGCTGATTAGAACTTCGCTTGTTCCGCTTGGCGTCCCAGCGATATGGCAACAAACAATGGTTGGAATCATGCTCGTACTAGGTGTTAGTTTGCAAGCATTATCGGCTCGAACGAAACCTGTTCGGGCAATTATAGAAAATCATAGTCAAACAGATTGTCCCGAAGAGTCATCTGTAAAGAATTTCGTAGGGGAGCAGTAATATGACACCGAACAATCTATATACGAAACTTCTTAACAGCATGGGTAGCCGTCATAGTTTCGTGCGACTTGTTGTTGTTACTGTTGGTATATTCATACTTTTTTCGATACTTAATCCGGCGGTATTCCTTTCTGGAGCAAATTTTCAGTTTATTCTTCTTGCAACACCCGAATTAGCTCTACTGGCTATGGCGATCTCAGTGACTATGCTTACTGCAGGTATTGATTTGTCTGTAGTAGGGATATCCAACGTTTCTGCTATTATTGCTGCTCAATTAATGATTTCGTCAGGGTCTAATTTGTCGGTGCCTATTGCAGTGCTGGTAGCAGTATTGGTTGGAGCGTTGTGTGGACTGTGTAACGCACTCCTCATCGCTGGGTTGAACGTTCCACCGATTTTGGCAACGTTAGGAACCCAGCAATTATTTTCCGGCATTGCGTTAGTGCTTTCTGGCGGTTCTATATTGACTAATTTGCCAACTGCGTTTACAAATATTGCATTAATTACGGTTGCTGGAATTCCCTTGATTTTCATGCTGATGGTAGTAATAGCTCTTATTATTGGTGTATTGGTAAGCAAAACTAAATTGGGATTCCAGATGCGAATGGTTGGTGCTAACCCCGTAGCTGCTGACTATTCTGGAATTAACCGGATTAAAGTTCTTACGTTCACCTACCTAACTTCTGGAGTGTTAGCAGGTATTGCTGGATTGATTATATCTTCTCGCGCTTCTGGTGCTAATTCACAATATGGCACAACGTACATTTTATTAGCTATTGTTATCGCTGTTCTTGCCGGGGTTGATCCAGAAGGCGGATATATTACAGTTGCTGGGGTAGTTATCGCAGTATTAACTCTTCAGATGCTCTCTACTGGTCTACTTTCTATCCAGAATAGTCCGCATATCGTCAATATTATGCAAGGCGCATTATTGATCTTCATTGTTGCTATCAATACCTGGGGATCGCGGTTACGAGAAATACTCTTTAAATGGATTTCCAAACGTCGTGAACGTGTCTAAAGATAAGAATAATAAAATATAGGGAAGAAAATAATATGAATAATGTTCTGACGCTAGGTATAGATATTGGAACTGGGGCAACGAAAGCTGTTTTATGTGACCATATGGGTGCAATTGTGGCGCAAGCAGTTCATCCTAATACGATGAGCTTACCGCGTCCAGGTTTTGCCGAAATGGATGCAGTGACAGATTGGTGGGGGTCTGTTCTCCATGTGTGTCGTCATATTGTCAATTCCGATGGATATGCGGATATAGCAAAAGGTGAGGCAAAACTTGGTGCACTATGTGTTTCGGGTTTAGGGCCAGCTTTGGTAACAACTGTCAGTGAAAGTAGTACGCACAAGGATCCTGATGCTCCGTTGCATAAAGCGATTCTATATGGAATTGATACTAGGGCTGAAAAACAGATTCAAGAGCAAAATCAAATATTGGGGAGGGAAGCGATACTTGCACGTTGTGGCAAGACTCTGTCAAGCCAATCTTTAGGACCCAAAATTGCTTGGGTTCGGGATAACTATCCAGAAGTATCCCCAGATTCTCCCTGGTACTCTTCGCACTCATATATTGTGAAACGACTTACCGGACAATGGGTTTTGGATCACCATACTGCCAGTCAGTGTGATCCGCTGTATGATGTGCAAAAACAAGACTGGGCATATGACTGGGCAGAACGAATCTTGCCAGGTCTTCATCTTCCAAAGTTGTTATGGCCGGGTGAACTGGCCGGGCAAATTACTGCGTGTGCTGCAGATGAAACGGGCCTGCCGGAAGGAACTCAAGTATTGGCTGGAACTATTGATGCGTGGGCAGAAGCATATTCTGCAGGTGTGTCTGCTCCTGGCGATCTTATGCTGATGTATGGTTCAACGATGTTCATGGTGCAGGTTTTAGCTGCTCCTACAGTGTCACCGGCCCTATGGACGACAAGTGGAGTCGTTCCACACTCACACACGCTGGCGGCAGGAATGGCAACTTCGGGAAGTGTCACAACCTGGTTCCAAGGTTTGTGCGGAGGTATCGATTTTAAAACGTTAATTGACGAAGCAAAATCAATTGCTCCAGGGGCGGATGGACTAGTGTTGTTACCATATTTCGCCGGAGAACGTACCCCGCTATATGATCCTGATGCACGAGGTATGGTTGTTGGCTTGACATTGCGCCATCAGCGGGGACATATTTTTCGTGCAGTTTATGAAGGAATTGCTTTTGGGATACGACAAATTATTGAAGAATTAGAAATGAGTGCAGGACGCCCAGCGCGGATCCTAGCTGTTGGTGGAGGAACTCAGGGGCGTTTATGGGCTCAGATCGTTAGTGATGTTTGTTCAATTGAGCAGATCATTCCAGATGTTACCGTTGGCGCCTCATACGGCGATGCTTTATTAGCAGCTCAGTATCTTGGTAGTGTTAGTCAAAAGGATACTTGGGTTAAAGAGTCTCAAGTTGTTAAACCTAATGTAGATATTACGTCGATTTATGACGAATTATATAATATTTATCTTGACAGCTATCTAGCTAATAAAACCATCATGCATCGGTTGTCGGCAATCCAAAATATGTAGTTTATGCGGGTGCTTTATTCGCTACGCTTATGTTGGAGTGGTGAATAAAGCATATAGAATGCGATAGCAGTGGTGGCTATTGGGCGTTAATAAGCTCGTGAGTATTCGTGCGTACCCGGAGGGCTAAAGCAGGCAAGCTAAGTGCGGAATTGTCGTCTACTGCGAATGGGGATAAATCCGAGTGCTGTAGGATGTCGGCTGCGGTTAAGAGCTGATCGTGAATATCGGGTATCTGGGTCAAAGACTGGAAAACTGCTACCGCAAGTAAGTCTTCAAAACTGTGGCGGGTTTGTTTTAGCAGGCGCCGTTGAGTAGAACTGAGGTCCTCATGGTCTGGCGCAAGTTGATGAATGGCCGTTTGCGCTTGTGTCAGTGCGTCTATCTTCTCTTCGTCGCTACTGGTGCTTCGCGGCAAACTCAGGAGCGTGCAGGCGTGTGCACATGTTGTACATGCTTGCGATAAACGGTTCATTAGTGAAGGTGGACGCCAAGCAGGAATCACTGTGAAGCCAACAATAGAGCTGATGATGATGGCGATGAGAGCAAAAATGAAATACTCAGCAAGTGCTGTCATTGGCGCAATATGGCGCATTTCGAAATTGTAGCCAACTGCCATAATAATAAGCGCTCCGGTTCCGATTGCCGGGCTATCTGCGATGTACCACATTCCTACAACCAGTGCGACAATCGAAAGTGGGAATAATATGCTCGAAGGTAAAAACATAATGATGCCAAATGCAGCGATTCCACCGATGCTAATGCCAATGAACCGCGCTCGTGCTCTCATTAATGTGGCATTTTTGCTTGACTGAATAAGTGCAAATGAGGTGACAAGTAGCGTAGGGAGAAGCGGATCGCCGTGGGGAACCCGTAGTGAAATAAGAAAAGTCAGGAAGACTGCGATTGTTGTTCGCAAAGCGTGGCGTACTTGCAGTGAGTGTCCACCGATAGCAGAACGGATCGAGTTGAGTCGAACGTGGTGCCGAAGCGAAGGCGGGATATCGACGGAATGTTTCTCACGGCTAGTTTCGGCTTTATTAGCTTTATCTAGTGCGTTGATCATCGCTGTTAATGCGTGCCGGTAGTGCTCATTGACGTGTGCGAGATCAATAGTCTCGATAGCTTGCGGTGTTTGGGCCGGTAGGTGTTTTTTGTTCTTGATTCCAGCCATAAGCTGATTGGCTTGATCGTTGATGGTGTTGAGGAGTTCTTGTAGTGCTGGGTCGTTTTTGGCTTGTGGCTTGAGGGTAGCGCGGGCAAGCCGGTATTCGACGGAGGATTCCATGATTAGCCCAAGCCAGTGTGGGGAACCGTCAATAGTCCAAGCTTCGAAAGCGGCGGAAAAGTTCCGGTTGTTATCGGCAAAGAGTTCGCTAACCATCCGCCGAGTAGGGCCGGAAGGATCTTTTATTCCTAGAAGGAGAATGAGGAGTGCGGCAACGATGAGGCCAGCACCTGCGGCGATGAAGAATTCACTTGGCTGAGCCTGGGAAACTGGCAACGAGTAGCCTAATAGTGTTGAGGTTCCAAGACCTATTGCGGCAGTGTTGTATGTGCGATTGCGTAGTGGCAAAATACCGGCGATAAATACTCCGAGAACTGCCAGTGCGATTGCCAGTGGCAGACACGCGGGAGCAATGACGCGTGGGACGATGGAAAAGAAAGCGATCAGCGGGGCGACAACAATAAACCTTGAAAAATTGGCATGGAGGGATCGGCCCATACAGCTAATGAGGGTGAACATGGCGACGAACCCGCCAACGATTCCGGCCTGTCCGGCTCCAAGATAGTTGCCAAGAATGACAGTTGGGCCAACGATTCCGGCCATGAGAATGATGAGTGCTGGGCTACCTTTTTGTTTTTTAGGTGATGTTGCCGGCTCGTGTTCCATAGTTTTCCCCTTACTGTCAGGAAATAAGTCTAGCCATTTTAGTTTTCGGGGAACTATTGATGGGGTGCGATTTCCGGCACGGAAATAGGCCTTATCGAGGAGTGTGTCTCAAACTATGAAACACAGATATTTCAATATACGAGAACTTGTGTTGAGTTGTGGAATTTTCGCCAGCGACATAGATAGAGTTTCTTAGTGAAATTCTTAAACAACACTGTGCCCACTTTTGATCTTACGTACGACGACGTGTTCATGGTTCCGTCCCGTTCTGCGGTCGGTTCACGTAGTAACGTCAACCTAGCCACCCACGATGGTTCCGGTACCACAATCCCACTAGTAGTTGCCAATATGACGGCAATTGCTGGCAAACGGATGGCAGAAACAGTGGCTCGCCGTGGCGGTCTGGTAATTATTCCACAAGATATTCCAACGAGTATCGTCATTGACACCATTGCGGCAGTCAAGTCCCGTCACCTTGTCTACGAAACTCCCGTCGTCGTCAAACCACATCACACCTGCGGATACGCCCTCGGACTAATTCCTAAACGTGCCCACGGTGCGGCCGTCGTCGTCGATCCGGATACTAATGTTCCGGTTGGTCTTGTAGTGGAAAAAGATTTAACGGGAGTTGATCGGTTCACTCAAGTCCGCGATGTAATGTCACGAAATTTATTTACGTTGCCGGCAGGAATAGATCCGCGTGAAGCATACGAAATTTTAAAGTCCCACCACCACCATCTCGCTCCGGTGGTTGATGACGAAGGAGCTCTTCTCGGAGTTCTCACTCGATCAGGAGCTGTGCGGGCAACCATTTACAAGCCGGCAGTTGATGATCAAGGCAGGTTGCGTATCGGTGCCGCTATTGGCATGAATGGCGATCCAGTAGGAAAAGCACAAGAACTTATTGCTGGTGGAGTAGACCTCTTAGTCGTCGATACTGCCCATGGCCACCAAGAAAAAATGCTCGAGACAGTACGGGCAGTACGAGCCATTCTACCTCCCGACTTCCCACTCGTTGCCGGTAACGTCGTTAGTGCCGATGGCGTTAGAGATCTGGTGCAAGCCGGAGCGTCCATCGTTAAAGTTGGTGTTGGCCCAGGCGCCATGTGTACCACCCGGATGCAAACCGGAGTAGGACGCCCACAGTTTTCCGCCGTGTTAGAATGTGCCGACGAAGCCAAAAAACTCGGTGCACACGTATGGGCAGATGGCGGTGTACGCCACCCTCGCGATGTCTCTTTGGCACTTGCAGCTGGCGCTGCTAACGTCATGGTCGGATCCTGGTTCGCTGGAACATACGAATCACCTGGGGATGTTAACTATGACGCCAACGGGCGAGCATATAAAGAATCTTTCGGTATGGCATCCAAGCGTGCCGTGCGTAACCGTACCGCACGTGAATCTGCCTTCGATCGGGCGCGCAAAGCACTGTTCGAAGAAGGAATTTCGGTTGCTCGAATGTATATCGATCCAGAGCGTCCTGGCGTCGAAGACCTGATCGACCACATCATTTCTGGTGTTCGCTCATCCTTCACCTACGCTGGGTCGCAAAATATCGCTGAGTTTGCTCAGCGTGCAATCGTTGGTATCCAATCGTCGTCGGGCTATCGCGAAGGCGCACCAGTCCCGACATCCTGGTAAAAATAGTTGATCGCTAGAGAAAGAAAAATCATGACTGACCACCTACCAACCGATTCAGTTGCGGCAATTGTTGGCATCAACTGGGGAGACGAAGGCAAAGGCCGAATGGTTGACCTTTTGGCTGCCGATTACGACGTCGTTGTACGCTACCAAGGTGGCGGAAATGCGGGCCACACCGTCGTCAATGATTACGGAACATTTGCGTTACATCTGTTGCCATCGGGAATTTTTAACGACGGCGTTCTTAACGTCCTTGGTAACGGGGTAGCGCTTAACGCCGAACAGCTATTTACCGAAATCGATGCTATTGCCCAACAAGGAGTAACAATAAGCCCACAAAACTTGGTGGTCTCCGAGCGCGCATCTTTGCTTTTGCCGTGGCATCGAGAGTTAGATACGTTAGAAGAAATGCGACTAGCGGACAAACAGTATGGCTCTACAAGGCAGGGAATCGCACCATTCTACTCGGACAAGTTCCAGAAGAAGACGATTTTGGCTGGCGAATTGCGCAATCCGGAGCTTTTACGTCAGCATGTTATGGATCTTCTCGAATGGAAGAATTTAACGCTCACAAAGGTTTACGGAGCAACGGAAGTGACCCTCGATGAGGTTATGAACTGGATCGACACCTGGGCAATGCGCCTAGTTCCGTTCTTAGCCAATACTGCGAAAGTGCTCTCCGATGCACGCGACGCCGGTAAACGAATTTTATTCGAAGCTCAGCTTGGCGCCTTGCGTGATATCGATTTTGGTATTCATCCGTTTACCACCTCATCGAATACGGTTGCTGCCTATGCGCCAGTTGGTGCGGGGCTACCAAGTCTCCAAATAGACCGAGTGATGGGTGTAGTCAAAGCCTATTCCACATGTGTTGGTGCTGGTCCGTTCACCTGCGAATGGTTTGGTCAAAAGGCTGATGACCTGCGAGATGCGGGCGGGGAATACGGTGCTACTACTGGTCGTCCTCGCCGGGTGGGTCCATTGGATGTTGTGGCAACTCGGTATGGCGTGCAGATGCAAGGGGCAACGGAAATTGCCTTGACCAAGATGGATGTGCTATCTGAGATGGCAGAGATTCCAGTGTGTGTCCGTTATGATGTGCGTGGCGAGCACACTGACGAGTTCCCGTTCCCGGCTGATCTTGATGATGCTCGTCCGGTAGAAGAAACCCTACCTGGCTGGCAATGTGATATCAGTGGTTGCCGAACCTGGGATGAGTTGCCGGCACAAGCTCGCGCCTACGTGGACTTTGTTGAACAGCAGATTGGTTGCCATATCCGCTACGTGAGTGTTGGGCCGCAGCGAGACGCATATATTGAACGCTAATTAACCCCAGATAGTGATTGAGAGGACGCGCCCGTGACAGACAAACATGCTAGCAAAAACCGTTATGCCAGCCCACTAACTAGTCGATATGCATCCGATTTTATGATCGAACAATTTTCGATGCGTACTCGGGTGCGGACATGGCGGCAACTGTGGGTATCTCTGGCACGGGCTGAGTCTGCTCTCGGGTTGCCGATTTCATCTGAGCAAGTGGCCCAATTAGCTGAGCATGTTGACGATATCGATTGGGACACGATTGTAGCGCGCGAAGCAGAGGTCCGTCACGATGTAATGGCAAATGTGTATGCCTTTGGGAAAGTAGCTCCAGATGCTAGCGGGATTATCCATTTAGGGGCAACAAGCTGTTACGTGACAGATAATGCGGACTTGATTATTTATCGAGATGCTTTGCGCTATCTGCGCCAATCGCTGTTGGTGACTATTGCGAATTTAACGCAATTCGCTGATAAGTATAAGGACATGCCAACCCTTGGGTACACCCACTATCAGCCGGCTCAGCTAGTGACGGTGGGTAAGCGCGCTACCTTGTGGATTCAAGATTTTATGGCTGATGTTTCAGAAATTGATTTCGTTTTAGAATCAATACGTTTTCTAGGTAGTCGGGGAACGACGGGGACCGAAGCTAGTTTTTTGGAACTTTTCGACGGCGATAACGCGCGAATTGATCAGATGAATGCCATGATTGCTGCTGATTTTGGTTTTGATAAAACATTTGATGTGGCTGGGCAGACGTATCCGCGTAAGCTAGATGCCCGTATTTTGAATTGTTTGTCTGCGGTTGCTCAAAGTGCCTATCGGATGGCGCAAGATATCCGGTTGTTGCAACACGATCGGCAAGTGGAGGAACCGTTTGCCGCACATCAGATCGGTTCTAGTGCGATGCCGTATAAGCGTAATCCGATGCGTACTGAACGCATTTGTTCCTTGGCACGATATGTTATGGCCGATGTTATGAATGGCGCGATGACGGCGTCGGCCCAGTGGCTAGAGCGTACGTTGGACGATTCAGCCAATCGTCGAATATCTATGCCGGAAGGGTTTTTGGCAACGGATGCGATTTTACGCTTGTGTATGAATGTGACGTTTAATCTTCATGTCAATGACAAGATCGTAGCGAAAGCGGTACGTGACTTTCTTCCATTTATCGCTACTGAAAATATTTTGATGGAAGGTGTTAAGCGCGGAGGAGACCGGCAAGAACTTCATGAGATTATTCGCGAAGAATCGATGCGAGCAACGGAACTGATGAAAAATGGAGAACCATTCGATCTGCTCAATGCGTTAGCTTCGCATACTGAGTTTGGTATGAGCGCGGAAGAATTTGCGGCAGTGCTAGATCCGGCCAGTTATATTGGCCGGTGTGCACAGCAAGTAGAACAATATCTTGGAGTGGTTGATCAAACGCTTGGTGGAACACAACCAGCAGACGCTCTACTTTCTGTGTGAAAGGCCTAGCCCAGACTAAGTCCTATTATGATTTCGGTGATACGTCTCCCGTAGAATCTCTTACGATCAACTGCGGAGTAAGAACTACGGTTCTTGGCGATTGTCCGGCTAATAATTCGTTAACAAGCTGGACTGCCATATTTCCTTGCACTGCGAATGGTTGCTGAATCGTCGTGATAGCGGGCGACGTTTCGCTAGCAATCGTATGGTTATCGAATCCGGTAACCATAATGTCTTGTGGAATAGAGATATTTTCTTTTTCTAGCCGGGATATTACTCCGGCGGCAATTCTGTCATTACCGCATACTATTGCGTCGTATTTATGCAGATCTTTAATTAAGTGACCGGCTTTCACGAAAGCTTCGGACACTGTCCACGAGGATAAATAATATTCTGATTTTATGGCGTCGGAGCAAGAAGATAGGAGTGCTTGACGCCGGTCTGATGTTGCAGGATTACTAGCTGGACCATGCAGGGCCAAGATACTGCGGACGCCTTTGGACATAAGGTGCTGACCGATAAGCGAAGCGCCAAGGTGATCGTCTGTATAGACGTGGGAAAAGGATTCTTCAACATCTTCCGAACCGATGGTTCCGCAGAAGACAGTCGGAATACTGATTTCTTTCAGTTGCGGAGCGACATCATCGGCGGTGTAAGGGGAGAGGTGGATAACACCATCTACTGAACCTTTTGATATATAACTTAGTCCCTTGTCTTGTTCGGCCTTGGTCTCCATGGGGTAAAGCGAAAGAACGGAGTCAGTTGTGAGGAGCCGGTTCGTAATTCCGTTGAGTATGAGACGGAAAGTGGGATCAGAGAAAAATTCAGCAATAGGTTCAGTGATGATGATGCCAATTGCTCTTGAGCGGCCAGTGGCAAGATTTCGAGCGAAAAATGATGCTGAAAATCCGGTAGTGGCGATCGCCTTTTCTACTGCGGCAACTTTTTCATCAGAGACGCGTGCGGTTTGATTCAAAACGCGCGAAACGGTAGCACGGGATACACCTGCTACTTTTGCGACGTCAGCAATAGTTGCCTTTTTATCCCTAAACCTTGCCATTTATCACCTTTTCTGTAGCCAGAACAATTATAGGATATCGGCGCAATAGTTGCGGGCTGATACTAGTTCACTGCTGTGGAAGTGTGGAATAACCCGAAGGAAAAGTATCCACAGGGTGTCAATAAAATGGACTGGTATGTGAGGTGTTATCCAGAATATTCTAAATCTGTAGAAAATGTATGACCTTTCTTTCGGGAAAAGTATTGATTTGACAGAAACTGTATGATTATAATTACTTTAATCTGAAACCGGTTTCATAAGTGCGCAAGGGGGCTCACAGATGAAGAAAAACAACTGGGAAAACAATGCGGTAATTAGCCGTGGAACTTTGGCGCCGCATTCCTACATGCTGTCATTTTCCACAATGGACCAAGCGTTGTTGAGACAACGTGAAGAAGTGACGGATTTTATTGATCTATCTGGGGAGTGGAATTTCCAGTTATACGACAATCCGTTCCGTATCGATGATGTATTCTTAAGCGAAATTGATGATCAATCCACTACTGTTAATATCCCGCACATGTGGCAGTTTGATGGGTTTGGAAAACTCCAATATACCGATGAGGGTTATCCATTCCCCGTTGATCCACCTTTCGTACCTTCCGATAATCCAACGGCGCTCTACCAGCGAGAAATACACATTTCTGAGATTTCAGAAGGGCGACGCTACATTATTCGTTTTGACGGCGTCGAATCATATTTTGAGCTTTACTGCAACGGGCACTCGATCGGTTTTTCCAAGGGATCCCGGCTATCTGCGGAATTCGATTTAACGGATTACTTAAAAGTGGGAACAAATCTTTTAGTAGTCAAAGTAAGCCAGTTTTCTGACGCAACCTATATCGAAGATCAGGATATGTGGTGGGCCTCAGGTATTTTTCGACCAGTGTGGATGTATTCCCGGCCAGCAGTTCATCTCCGCGACTTCTTCATTTCCGCCGAAATGGTCAGCGAAAATTCTTACCGCTTGCATTTAAAGTGCGATCTTTCGCAGGCTAAAGGAGGATTGAAGGTCCGTTGGAGCGTTTTTGATGCCGGCGAGATAGTTGCTAGCGATGTTATGGATGCAGATGAAAATCTGAGTATTCCGCTATCGGACGTTCATAACTGGAATCCTGAAAAACCATATTTGTATCTGCTGACATTAGAGTTGTTCGACGGAGATTGTCTCCAAGAAGTAGTTTCTCATCGATTTGGATTCCGTGATATACGAATTGTAGATGGAGCAATTTTGCTCAATGGTAGGTACTTCAAGATGCACGGAGTTAATCGCCATGACTTCGATTCGGAAAAAGGGAGAGCGGTTAGCTATGACCTCATCCGTGCAGATCTTCAGATGATAAAAGACCATAACATCAATGCAGTCCGTACAGCTCACTATCCTAATGATCCGAGATTTTATGAGATCTGTGATGAAATCGGGCTGATGGTCGTCGCAGAAACAGATCTTGAATCACATGGATTTGCGAATGTGGGAGAGATCGAACGATTGACTAATGATCCAGAATGGGAAGTTGCATACGTCGATCGCATAGAACGCCATGTGCTGGCACAGCGAAATCATGCGTGCATCGTTATGTGGTCACTAGGGAATGAATCTGGATTTGGTTGCAACATTGAAGCAATGTACAACCGTTGTAAAGAACTTGATCCTACGCGTCCAGTTCATTACGAGGAAGATCGTGATGCAGAGATCGTCGATGTAGTTTCGACGATGTATTCTCGAGTTTCCCAGATGAACGATTTCGGTATGTATCCTCATCGTAAACCACGGATCTTGTGCGAATATGGGCACTCTATGGGAAATGGTCCAGGAGGATTAGCCGAATATCAAAACGTCATCAATAAGTGGGACCACATTCAAGGCCACTTTGTTTGGGAATGGTGTGACCACGGTATTCTTGCACGAGATGAATCCGGGAAAGTATTTTACAAATACGGCGGGGATTATGGCGATTATCCGAATAATGCAAACTTTTGCATTGATGGTCTCGTCTTTCCGTGGCATGCTCCTTCTCCAGGTCTCCTCGAGTACAAATACTTGATTGCTCCAGTTAAGTTTTCTGTGAGTGAGAATAAGGTATATGTCGAATCAAAGCAGTGGTTTGAGAAGCTTCCAGAGCTGACGATTTGTTTTTCTGTCATCGATGAAGACGGCAGTTATGACGTTGAACTTGACTGCCCAAGATTAAAGCCGCGCGAAAAAGCAGAACTCCAGCTGGAACTTCCGGAAAAGAAACCCAATAGAAAGTTGCTGTTCCGAGTCGGCGCTAAAAATATGTCACGACAGACAGCGGACACATCAAGTGTTGCTATCTGCCAGTTCGAATGGGGTCCAGTTGAGTACCTTCAGCCTCAGGTAACGGTAACTGAAGATATCGATGTTGTCGAGAAAGATAATAAACTCAATATTTCGACGAACGGCATTGACTATGTTGTCGACTTAATCAATGGCGAGTTAATTTCCATGAAGACCTCCCGGGGAGAAATCATTGAAAAATCTCCGAAAATCAGTTTCTATCATTCATTAATCGATAACCATGTCCAAGAATTTGACAGTATTTGGCGACCGAATTTCATCGACTGCTTGCAAGAAAACACCAGGAATGTACAATGGTCAAGCTCGCCAGATCACGTCACTTTTCAAGTGGATTCGGTGATCGCACCGCCATCTCTCGATTTCGGTATGAGATGTAAGTATTTGTGGCGGATCGACGCGGATGGTATTGCCACACTTGACATATCAGGTACTCCCTACGGGAGCTTCGACCAAGTAATACCGCGCATTGGAATTCGCATGGGAATCAAACAATCCCTACAAGACATAGTTTATTTTGGGCATGGCCCAGGAGAAAACTATCCCGATTCCCGAGCAGCGGGATGGATCGATAATTTTACGACCAACGTCGATGATCTCTACACGCCATATGTTAAACCACAAGACTGCGGAAACCGTGGAGAGATTCTGAGATATGAGCTTTCCGATGGAATGAATTATGGTCTACGGATTTTTGCCGGAGATACTCCGCTAAATGTGAGGGCTTTACGGTATTCTGATTCTCAGCTAGACGAGGCTCAACACCTGAATGAATTAGAACCAGAGGACCACATAGAAGTCAATATTGATCCTCAGGTTTTGGGATTGGGATCAAACTCTTGGGGCTCGGAAGTCCTTGACTCATACAGAGTATATTTCAGATCTTTCCACCATCACATTATTTTCCAACCCTTTGAAGGAGGTGAAAAATGAGAGTTTTCGAAGACCGCAATAAGTTCGAGGACATACTAGGTGGCCATAAAAAATGGGATCGAGTATTAGAAGCACTAGCAGCTAGTGAGCGCAATGCCATGTATGAGACTCACTCCGTAGGTGATTCTTTAACCTGGCTGAAGATTGACGATACGTGGCAAGAAGCTGCTTTGCAAGGAAGTCGACAATATGTGAGAGTGATTGTTTGCTTAGCGGGCGAGGCAACTGTATTCTATGCACGACAATCTCAGCTACATCCGCTGGACGAGTATTCCGACGAATCGGACTATCAGAGCTTCAAAGGCGAAGCAGAGCAGGTAGTAGTAAAAACAGGTGAAATTCTGGTTTTAACTATCGATGAGGCTTCCAAGGTGGTGCCGGGAGATTCATTTCAGGGGCTACTTATCAGAGTGACCAAAGAAGGTCATTCTTTCCACAACAAATAATACTTAGGACATGAGGTGAATCATGACTACATCGACACGTGCCAAAGTCGGCACGTATGCTCTATTAACAATGACGGTCGCGGCCGTCTTCAACTTCCGTAATGTCGTCAACAACTCAGTATCTATCGGTCTAGCATCTGCTCCCGCATTCTTCTTTGCCACACTGCTCTACTTCCTTCCATACACACTGATCATTGCTGAACTTGTTGCGTTGAACAAAGATTCAGAATCTGGAGACTATGCATGGGTGAAGACGTCCCTGGGCGGTCGCTGGGCTTTTATGGGGGCATTTTCATACTGGTTTGTGAACCTTTTCTATTTCGTGTCACTGCTGCCAATCGTATTGGTGTATGCGTCTTACACATTTTTTGGTCAGGAAAAAGTGTTTTCGCAAACAGCTATCGCTCTAATATCGATTTCTATCTTCATCGTTGCGACCTGGATTTCCACTAAAGGAGCCTCGTGGATCGGGAAGATTACAAATATCGGTGCCACGATGATGATGGTCATGTCTCTTGCCTTTGTTATTCTGGCAGTGGGCGCACTCGCTGGCGGTCTAGAGCCAGCAACTCCTATTACTTTTGAAGCTATGACTCCAGATTTCTCAAATTTTGCAAGCATGTGGGCATTTTTGGGGACTTTAGCATGGATCATCCAAGGTGTAGGCGGTGCTGAATCCGTAGGCGTCTACATTAAAGATCTGCGCGGAGGCGTAAAAGCTTTCGTTCGTACGATTGTTATCGCAGGTCTCGCGATCGGAATGCTCTACGCTGTTGCTTCATTATTAATGACAGTTTTTGTTCCTGCAGGAGAACTGGATTATTCCTCCGGTATTTTCCAAACAATGGGTGGCTTAGGTAATTATTTGGGAATAGATACTCAGATTGTGAATCATATTGTTGGAGTGGTTATGCTAGCAGCTACACTCGGTTCGCTCCTGATGTGGACATCTACACCAGTGAAAATCTTCTTTTCTGAAATACCTGAAGGCATCTTTGGTAAGAAACTAATTGAGCTTAATGAGAATGGAATTCCTTGGCGAGCAGCTTGGCTACAATTCTTGATCGTCGTACCGTTACTGATTATTCCAGCTATCGGATCGAATTCTATCAATGGCTTGCTTGAAATCGTCATCAATATGACGGCGGCAACCGCTCTCATTCCGCCATTGTTCATTTACATTGCTTACTTCTTCTTCCGGAAAAACTATGATCATATTCCGCGTCGATTCCGAGTCGGATCGAGAACGTTTGGTATGGTCATGTCCGGGTTCATGATGGTGATCTTTGCGTTTGTATTCATCACCGGAACTCTTCCATACGGACAGGAACTATGGCTGACACTTGTGTACAACATTGGTGGCGTAGTGATATTCATTGGCGGAGCTATGATCGCCTATGAGTGCTACATCCGGAGATTAAAGAAACGAGATCCGCAGGCTGTCTTAGTAGAATTAAGCCCTTCTGCGGAGCATATGAGCTCGATGGAGACAGATGACTAAAAAGAAAGATTCGTGATCTTTCGTGAAATAATTTGTGGCGCTTGGGTTTCCCCCTCAAGCGCCACAAATATATTGCGAAAAGATTTCTAGCTATTGGTCGAACGAAGTAGAATCTTATGACCGTAACGTTGCTCTCCGGTGGGAGTGAATCCGGCCTTCAGATAGAGCTGTTTGGCGCGAGCATTACGTGGATCTACTGCAAGAGAAATAGCTGGTGCGCCCAATTCTCTTGCTAGCTCAGTTGCGGCATCGAGCAGGGCAGTGCCTATACCTTGGCCGCTATAACGTCCTTCAACAGCAATAGCAAGCTCTGGAATATCTGCTGACACATAGCCAAACCCATGTCGATCGTCGGTGCCCCATAAAAGCCACACGCCACCGACCGGAGTATTACCTACCCAAGCAATAAAACCGCCATTCTCGGCTTCCCAATCAGCAACATAGTAAGTAGCCCATTCGTCATAGCTATCATCAAGTACTGCGTGTTCATCACCGAAAGTATCAGTTAAAAAATTGAGCCGGTAGACATAGGTGCGATCAGATTCACTCGTACCTTTAAGGATAAGGTCTTCATTGAGGGGCATAGCTCAACTCCACTACGTAGGGTCATTCAGCAAGGTAACGGGGATCGTCGTCGAAAAAACTAGTCAGCTAAATGATCTTGCAAATGTAACGTTTGGGCAATGATCAACGTGATCGTTTCATCGGAAATACTTGGATCAGAGCGAATAAGCGCCGTAAGTCCAGTTAGTAGCATATAAATCATGCTCTCAATATGAGTAATCTTCACTGGGTGATGCTCTTTGTAATCACGGACTGTGGTTTCAGTGATGTATCGTGCAATCCTGCTTGCGGCTCGGTCAGTAAAAATAAGATAGAGTTGAGCATTGGAATTACGCGCTAAACTCGTGGCAAAAGGTCCATCTTCATTGAGGATTTTGCGCATGAGCGTGGTTGCTTCTTCTAATGATTTTTCGATGTTTCCGGGCTCGCGTGCATTATTCCAAGCGTCAAGCTCGGTAAGGAAATCATCGATAATATAATCGAGCAACGCTTCGATTACCTCATCTTTACCAGCAAAATAGTGATAGAACAATGACCGTGTAATATCGGCCTCGGTGGTGATAGCAGATACGGTAATTTTTGTTGCGCCATCGCGAATAATGATGCGATGAGTAGCATCGAGGATTGCGGTGCGGGTATGTTGACTGCGAATTTGTTGTAACATTTTACTCCTTAATGATTGTTAGAATAGAAAATCTTTAGACGAAAAGTCAATATCATGTCAGTGTCCATAAAAATCTTTAGCATATTCTTCTGTGGATATTGTTTGACGCTCATAGGCTTGTTAGTCTTAAGCTGTTCGCATTCCGCTTTTAATCAATGGAGATTCATTATGCGTAAACCTATAACTCGCCCACTGTGCGGGGCCGCAATGGCAATATCACTTTTGCTGGCTCCCAGCCTGGCATGGGCAGAGAATTCAGCTCCGCTGGACAATGATATTGTTACTATTGACCTGTATAAACTTACTGATGTTCATGGGCACATTGAAAAAGTAGTTAAGCAGGATAAGAAAACCAAAGAAGAAAAAGTTGTTGAGTCAGGAATCCCAGCTGTTCAATGCTATTTGAATAAGGCATACCAAACCAATCCTCATTCAACGTTTACTCTCCTGGGTGACAATATCGGCGCTTCGCCCTATACTTCTGGTTCTCAGAAAGATAATCCAACAATTGCAGCGCTCAATGAGCTTCCAGTTGTTGGTTCAACAATCGGAAATCACGAACTCGACTTGGGACAAGACGTTTTCCGGCAACGAGTAGACGGAAGTAAGCCGCAGGACTTTGTCAAAGTCAACTTCCCATATCTGGGAGCAAACGTTAAAGGAATGGGATCTTATCGTGACAATGGAGTGGAGACTCCTTATCTCAAAGATTATGCCATTGCTGAGCTTGACGGGGTTAAAGTAGCCTACATTGGTGCTATCGCACAAGACGTTCCGTTCAAACTTAGCCCAGATACAACTAAAGGGTTGCGCTTTGATGATCCAATTGCTGAAATAACAAGACTAGCTAAAGAACTCAAAGAAAGCGGTCAAGCGCAGATCGTCGTCGCTATGCTCGATGATGATGTGAAGAACAACTATTCGAAGATGCCTGCTGAAGTCGATGTGCTGATGGGTGGTGATACCCACGTACCATATGAATTCGATAAAGTTGATTCAACAGTCCAGTTGGAATCTAAGAACCCACTATTAGCAGGCATTGCATCCGGCTCCTATACTGACAATTTGGGATTAGTGCGCATCAATTTTGATAAGAAGGCAAATAAAGTAGTCAAAGCTGATTCGATCTTGATCCCAGCCGCAACTGTTGTTGCTGATAGTGATCCAGATTGCTTAGCAAACGGATCAGCTGCCAAAGTTGTGAATGCTGCTAAAGAACAAGCCCAAGAAGCAGGCAAAGCTGAAATCGTTTCCGAGGTAACAGCCCAATGGAACCGTGGCGTATACCTTGAACCGGGAAAGACACAACCAGCACCAGGTTCCAATCGTGGTGTTGAATCTACATTAGGTAACCTCGTTGCAGACTCGATCCTTGATCAAGTAACAATCGATGGCACTACGCCAGTCGATTTTGGTGTGGTTAATGCTGGTGGCTTGCGTGAAGACCTTATTCCTGCCGACGGTGTTTTAACATACGCCAGCACATATAAGGCACTGCCATTTTCCAACCAACTTGGTTATGCTCCAATGACTGGTGAACAGTTTAAAAAGGCGCTTGAAAACCAGTGGAAGACTAACCTCAACTCGCAAAACTCTCGGCCAATGTTGCGCTTGGGTACATCGTCGAACCTCACCTACACCTACGATCCTGCTTTGCCGATGGGAAGCCGAATCACTTCTATCTCCCTTAACGGCAAGCCGTTAGAGATGGACAAAGTGTATAACGTTGGCTCAATGACCTTCGTGTTAGAAGGTGGCGATGGCTACTTTGAGAAGGGTTTGCCGGTAAAGACTTTCGGTGTTCTTGATCGAGACGGTTTCAACGACTACTTGAAGAAGATTACTGGTCCAAAACTAGGCGCCTCAGATCTTAAGCGGGCAATTGGAATCACCCTGCCACAGGATAAGGTCGCTAAGGGTGGTGAGGTAACGATTCCGCTTCGTGGCCTTTCATTTACTGAAGGAACAGGCCAAACCAAAAATGTTACAGTACATTTAGGGTCATTAACTGAAAAGTTCCCGGTTAATAATTCTATCGAGGAACCGAACGCAGAAAATGAGCAGTCCATCATCACCACAGACGGTGCTGGCCAGGCTACTGCAAAGTTCGTTCTGTCTGATGTTTGCCAAGATCAGATCGGTGATATTACCCTGCCGGTGACTGTTGATACTGATTTTGGTCAAGTTGTTGGTCAGGAAGCTGGATTAAAAGTCATGGTTGATTGCGGGACTTTTCCAACCCCGCATCCTGTTCCGCCAACACCAACAGATCCGCAAGTAAAGAAGGATGTTGATGTTAAGGCCACAGATAAGAAGCAGTCACTGGCTAAAACCGGTGTGGACGCCGCATATGGCGCCGGGCTTGTTGCTGTGTTACTTATCGGTGCTGGTATGGGACTAACCCGTATCCGCCGGAAGGCTCTTAACTAACCGATTTAGCTAACGCACTAGATGTACGAGGCCATGCCGAAAACTCTTCGGCATGGCCTCGTCCTCGTGGAAAAGTTAGAACTATAACAATTTACGCAACAAATATGGTTCGTAAATAAAGTAGAGTGGGAGATGAAAACAAAGTATCGGACTAAGGAGCGCGAGTGGCTAAGCATAAGGTCGTTGTTATTGGATCAGGTTTTGGCGGTTTATTTGCAACAAAAGCCTTACGAAAGACCGATGTTGATATAACTATGATCTCGCGAACCTCGCATCACCTCTTCCAGCCGCTGCTTTACCAGGTCGCAACAGGAATTCTCTCCTCTGGTGAAATCGCCCCGACAACGCGTGAAATCCTCGCAAAGCAATCCAATGTCCAAGTTTTGCTGGGCCTCGTCGAAGATATCGACGTCGACGCAAAAGAAGTAATCTGGCGTTATCATAACCGCGAAATGCGCACTGAATATGATTCGCTTATTGTGGCAGCTGGAGCAGACCAGTCCTATTTTGGTAATGATCAGTACTCGCGCTATGCGCCAGGGCTAAAAACTATTGATGATGCGCTAGAAATTAGAGCTCGAATTTTTGGAGCTTTCGAGCTTGCTGAAATGGAAACAGACCCAGAAAAACGGCGTGATATTTTAACTTTTGTTGTTGTCGGGGCAGGCCCAACCGGAGTTGAAGTAGCCGGTCAAATTCGCGAGCTTGCATCAAAAACTGTACGCAAGGAATTCCGTAATTTCGATCCGCATGATGCCCGCGTTATCTTGGTTGACGGTGCCGATTACCCACTGCCGCCATTTGGGGAAAGTCTCGGAAAACGCACCCGCAAGGCCCTCGAAAAGTTGGGGATCGATGTAATGATGGGCCAGATGGTGGTTGGAATGACTGACCGCACTGTGACCTTACGTGACCGTGATGGTAACGAACGTACTATTAATTCTATCTGTAAGGTGTGGTCTGCTGGTGTGCAGGGATCCCCACTAGGGAAGAAGATTCAAGAACGTACCGGTGTTGAACTTGACCGGGCTGGGCGAGTACGAGTCAATCCCGATTTAACCGTTCCGGGCTATCCAGATATTTTCGTTGTCGGCGATATGATGTCTTTAGAGGGTGTTCCTGGAGTTGCTCAAGGAGCAATCCAGCCAGGACGCTTTGCTGCTCAAACCATCATTGATCGTCTCGCAGGTAAACCCAGCGCGGAAAAGTTTGTGTATAACGATAAAGGATCGATGGCGACGATCGCTAAATCGAAAGCGGTTGTTAAAATTGGCAAACTAGAATTTGCTGGCTTTGTTGCTTGGCTTGCTTGGTGCGTATTGCATATTTTGACGCTTTCGGGGTTCAAGACGCGCTTTTCAACGTTAATGCGTTGGATGATTAGTTATCTGTCGAATGGGCGTTCGGCACGTTCGACGACGAATCAGCAGCTTGTTGGGCGCCTTGCGTTACAAGCGCTTGGAGAACGAGCTTCGGGGCATTTAGTTATTGGCGACGTTGATCCAGAACCGTTAGCAAAGTTAGCTGAAGTTGCCACACATGATCGGCAGTCTAACCAGGCAAAGGATGAGACTGAAAACGCTGGTAATTAAGCTAGTGTGACGTAGAGGGATGGTGGTTGTCCCAGCTGGGCAACCGCCAATTTTAATATCGGCATTTATTGAGTTATTTTTGCCCGCGCGCGTTATGATTAATACATATGTGAAAGCGAGCCAAAATGACTGAAAATATCTACAGTGCCGTAGATCAACTCATTGATTACGCCCGTAAAAATCTTGAGTTAGATCCACGTAATGAAGACTTTACCCGTAATCGAATTTTTTCCATCTTTGGGCTTGACGGATATCGGCCAACTGGAGCACACACGAATGCTAGTGCTCCTGACCAACTGATTGCAGATTTTACCCAGGCATGTGTTGTAGCTGGGCATATTTCGGAAGAAGAACGTGATGGTCTAGCTGATCAAGTTATGGGTATTCTCTCGTTGTCCCCTGCTCAGATTGCAGATCGTCATACCCGTATCGGCCAAGATAAAGATGGCATGCAGGCGATGTCATGGTTCTATGATTATTGCGTTGCTAATCATTATGTTAAGCGAGCCATGCTGGATAAGAATCCAAGGTTTAATAGTGGACAAGTTATTGTCACTATTAATCTTGCCAAGCCAGAGTTCCGGGATCCGAAAAAGGCAATGACGGGTAATTCGGTGGCTGGTGGCTATCCTCAGTGTACAATTTGTCATGAAAATGAGGGATTTGCTGGTCGGCAAAAGTCAACGCTACGGACTGTTCCGATCACTTTGGATGGGCAACCGTGGTTTTGGCAGTTCTCTCCATATGGGTATTTTGACCAGCATGGTATTGCCGTAAATATGGATCACACGCCGATGCATGTGGATGACCGGACATATTATCGCTTGATGGATTTCGTCGATCAATTCCCGGGATACTTTATTGGGTGTAATGCGGCGTTGCCACGTATTGGTGGTTCAGTGTTGGGCCATGATCATTATCAAGGTGGTGGTGAGACACTACCTATGCACACTGCAGGTACACGCGTGACGTATCGCGTTCCGCAATACGAAGGTGCGATTGTTGAAATTGTTGACTGGCCGAATACAGTTGTTCGGGTGATCAGTAAAGATCGGCATGCGGTGGCAGATGTCAGTGCCCAAATCGCTACTGCGTGGCTTGATTTCTGTGATCCGGAGATCGGGATTATTCCGCGTGATGAGAATGGTTGGCATTCAGCAGTTTCGCCAACGTGCGTGTTGACTGAACGCGGATACGAGATGAGTATTATTTTCCGTTCTAATATTACTTCGGAGGAATACCCGGCAGGTGTTTTCCATGCTCATCCGCAATTTTTTGCGATTAAACAGGAATCTATTGGGCTCATTGAGGCGCAGGGTCTGTTTATTCTACCGGCGCGTTTAGAACGGCAGTTAGGTCAGTTAGCTGATGCGATTGAGCAAGGCAAGCCCTTGCCTGCCGAGTTAGCTGAGTTTGATTTTGTTAATGAAGAGATCCACAAACTAGTTGATGGCAGTCGCGATCGGCGAGTGATTGATCAGGCGATTCGTGATGAACTTGGTAGCGTATGTGAACGAATTTTAGAAAATACAGCAGTGTTTAAAGAACAATGGCGTACCGAAAAATTCTTAACTGATTGTGGATTCGTTCGTAGTGAATAAAATAAGTAAGGATATTGTTTTTAAGGGGTATGAGAGATGACGACGGTTTTAGTTGCTGGTGGAGCTGGCTATATTGGTACCCACACCACAGTGGAATTATTGGAGAAGGGTTATGACGTGGTGTGCGTTGATAACTTTTCTAACTCGTCGCCAGTTGCGGTGAACAGGGTTGAAACAATCACTGGTAAAAAGGTGCGCTTTTACGATGCTGATATTCGAGATAAGGCTAAGTTAGATAAGGTTTTTAGCGACAATTCCATTGATTGGGTTATCCATTTTGCTGGGTTTAAAGCTGTAGGGGAGTCAGTTGCAAAACCACTAGAGTATTATGACAATAATATCGGTGGAGCATTAGCTCTTCTGGAGACTATGCGTGAGCATGGCGTGAAGAGATTTGTCTTTTCCTCTTCTGCTACGGTCTATGGTGAAGCAAGTGTTTTGCCTTTAACTGAAAAGTCACCCGCTGGAATAGCTACTAATCCTTACGGTTGGACGAAAGTATTTGAAGAGCAGATCCTCAATGATCTCTATGTAGCAGATCCATCATGGACGATCGTGATTTTGCGATACTTCAACCCGGTAGGGGCGCACCCAAGTGGGTTAATTGGCGAGGATCCAAAGGGAATTCCAGCGAACTTAACTCCATACGTGGCTAAAGTTGCTGTTGGCGAACTAGCGAAAGTCCAAGTGTTTGGTGATGATTATGATACGCCTGATGGCACTGGTGTTCGCGATTATATCCACGTCGTAGATCTTGCCCGCGGTCACGTAGCTGCAACTGATCACCTGCATAATCCGGGAGTCTATGTGTATAACTTGGGTACTGGCCACGGATATTCAGTACTTGAGGTTATTCGGGCTTATGAAAAGGCAGCGGGTAAAGAAATTCCGTATGAAGTTGTGCCTCGTCGGGCTGGTGATGTTGCGGAAAGTTATGCTGATGCTACAAAAGCCCAAGTAGAGTTGGACTGGCGCGCCACGCATACGATAGAAGATATGGCCGCATCATCGATGCGCTGGCAGACAGAAAATCCACAAGGGTATCGCGGCGCATAAATCTGTCGATAAACCATTGGGGGGCTAACACAAAATGTGTTAGCCCCCCAATGGTTTTTGATGAGATTATTGGTGCAAAATTGTGGCTCCATTACTTGCGTGGGCACGTAAGAAAGCCGGTTGCGGGAAGCCATGTGCTTGAGCCTGAGCAGTAATATGAGATACGGCGTGGTCTATATGCTCAGTTGCAATTAATGCGATAGCTGAGCCGCCAAAACCGCCTCCGGTCATGCGTGCGCCGAGCGCACCGCTTTCGAGGCTGGCTTCTACCACGCAATCTAGTTCGGGGCACGATACCTCAAAATCGTCCTGCAATGATTCATGAGAGCGGGTAAAAAGTTGCCCGAGTTTGGGGAAATCTTGGCTACGCAGAGCTGAGACGGCATCTAAAACGCGGGCGTTTTCTGTCACCACATGGCGTACTCGTTGTGCGAGTAGATCTGGTAATTGGGGGAGATGATCGAGGGTGGCCTGCCGTAACGAAGACAATCCTAGAAGATCACGAGCTTGATCGCATTCGGCGCGACGGTTGCCGTATTGCCCATCTGCTAGGGAATGCTTGGCTCGAGTATCAATGACGAGAATATCTAAGCCATATTCGCTAAAAGAAGCGGGAACTAATTCTCGAGAGTGGTCTTGGAAATCGATGAAAACAGCATGGTCTGCTTCACCAAATACCGATACTGTTTGATCCATTCCGCCAGTTGGCGCATGGGCAATCTCATTTTCTGCACGGATACATGCTGCCACGATCTCTTCTTTTGAAGCGTCAGATAGTGCGATAGCACTTGCGCATTCGATAGCGGCTGACGAAGATAACCCTGCCCCTAAGGGGACGCAAGAAACAAAAGCAGCATCGAAACCGTGGGTGATATTTAGTGACCATGCTGGCCCACCTGCGTAGTTGACCCACGAGGCTGGCATATGTGGATTGATCTGTGAAATATCGCCTTCCCAGGCCGATCCATGATCTGAAATAAAGTAAACACGGTTGTCTTCGCGCGGTGTTAGTCCAATAAACGTACGGTGTGGTAAGGCGATCGGCAAGCATAGTCCGTCGTTGTAATCAGTGTGTTCACCTATGAGATTAACTCGTCCAGGTGCTGCCGCGAGGATACGAGGTTGATGCCTGAAAGTAGTAGAAAATAGATTGGTGACTCGTTTGATTCCCTCGGTGTCAGTCCAAGCAGATATAAATGTATTTGACATCGTTGTCTCCATCGCTGTGAGTTTTCGCGCTTGCGTGATGATTCTTATCTTACTGGTATTTTCTCTTCCCAAACATGTTGAACGCTTACTGTGGCCGTATGTTAGTCGAGATTTGCTTGGGTGATGTCGTCAATGGCATTGACTCCTTCTAAACCTGCTAAACGTTCATAGAGCGTGGTTCGAGGGTAGGGGCCGTCGAAGCGCATAACAGCTCGCATGCCAGTGCCGTTTTCAGTTTCGATAACAGCAGTTGAATTCACCATGGCCTTATAGCCTAGACTGGTGGCGACGACGAGGATTCTGCGCATCACTCCGCGGCCAGCTTCATATTCGACCACAGTACGTTCGAGGTGGTGCGTATTGGGAATCTTATTTGCCAAGGGACCGATGGCGAAGATCAAAATGTAGTGAATAAGGAGAGTAGCAAGAGCCAAGAGCGACATTCCTGCGCCGCACGCCACTCCCATTGCTGCTGAAATCCAGATAGTTGCTGCTGTTGTCAAACCTTTCACGGTATCGTTATTGACAAAAATAACTCCCGCGCCTAAAAATCCAACTCCGGAAACTATTTGGGCGGCAAGTCGGGATGGATCTAGGGGAGCGCCAGTAGAAACAAACCCATAAATCGAGACAAGAGTAAAAAGGCAGGCACCCATTCCCACGAGAACGTGCGTTTTTACTCCTGCGTCCTTGTTGTGGTAGTAACGCTCAACGCCGAGGAGAAAACATAAAATAGTTGTTACGAGCAACGCGAATGAGCCGTTAAGAAATTGTTCAAGGCTTAATACATTCAACATAACTCCATCTTTCTTAGCTCACTGTCAAATAGTTCGGCGGGTGAGAGTAGGTGACAATGTGAGTAGCGTAGTCTTGTGCTAATCCACATTCTTATTATAGTCGCTGGTAAAGCAACGGTACACTGCCTGGTTATATGGCAGTTGCTCGATATCTTGGTTATGTGAGCTAATCCAACGTGAATATCTCAATATGTGAACGATATATCTGGGATAGGGCAGTCAATTTGGGAAGTAGGTAGTTAGATACATATTCTTAAGGTTAATAAACTATATCTGAAATATTATTTCTAAGATGAGGAGGGGCTATGACATCGAATGTGCGAATTTTGGTGATTACCAGTCTCGCGTTGTTTGCGATGTTCTTTGGCGCTGGAAACCTCATTGTTCCCGTCATGATCGGTGCGCAAGCAGGTAATTTGGCATGGAGTGCAGCAATAGGGTTTGTATCGACGGGAGTTTTACTGCCGGTATTGTCTATGGTGGCAATGTCGACGAAACGATCAGATGAGAAGCGTCTGGCAGACCGTTTAGGTGTGCGCATGGGGCTTGTAGTTACTACTCTCATCTTCTTATTTACTGGAATGGTCTATGCTATCCCTCGCGTTGGCGCAGTTAGCTATGAGATGGCATTTGGTCCGTATACGCATTCTTTTTCCGATCTGGCAAGCCGCTTGATGATGCTCTGTTATTCGGCAGTATTTTTTACGCTGGCATATATCATTGCTCGCCGGCCGAATATGATCATCCGTAATGTTGGTACCTGGCTTACTCCGGCCCTTCTTGTTTTACTTCTTGTTGTTATCATCGGTTCTTGGATGATGCCACCAGTAAATACTGTCCCAAATGAGCAATATCAGGCTGCCCCCGTTGTTACCGGGTTCATTCATGGTTATTTCACAATGGATGCATTGGCGGCCTTAATGTTTGGTGGTGTGGTGATTTCTACACTTAGTGCCGCTGGCTGGAATAAACGTCAAGTCCACCGAGGTACAGCACTTGCCGGTATGCTTTCTGGGGTATTTCTTGTTGTTGTCTATGTTGGGCTTGTACGTGTTGGACAAGTGGGTGTTGGCGATAATGGAGCTGCATTGACCGCTAATGTCACACGTGATCTATTTGGTCCGATAGGGCAAACTTTGTTCGGCATGATCGTTGTTTTAGCATGTTTTACTACCGCTTTGGGCTTATTGGGAGCATCGGTTGAATATTTTCATGATCTGATCCCAGCGATTAGTCAAAAAACATGGTTGGGTATTGCCACTGGTGTTTCATTTGCGTTGACTAATCTCGGTTTAGTGAAAATCTTAGCTATCGTCGCGCCAGTGAATCAGTTGCTCTATCCGATTGTGATGGTACTTGTTGTGGTTTCACTAATTGATTTAGCTACTCCGGGCCGACTTTTCTTCAGTTACCGGATTCCAGCCTGGGCGACGGCTTTGCTTGCATTGCCAGAAGCGTTGAATTCTACTGGTTTAAGCGTATTTTCTGCCCTGCGGTACGGACTGGATTTTTTCCCACTGGGTTATTTGCAGATGGCGTGGGTTGTTCCAGCTGCGGTAGCACTCGTTATTGGATTGGGAATTGATATTTCCCGTGGCCGACTTACGAAGGGGCGTTAGCCCCCGTCGTCGTCACTCCAGCAGTTAAGTCTGGGTAGTTCCAATAAAGGTGAGGTGTTTTATGTTTTCTTCTACAACAAAATCAATTATTTTTGCAGGGTTTGCTCTTTTTGCGATGTTCTTTGGAGCGGGTAATCTTATTTTGCCTGCCATGATAGGCGTAGAGGCTGGTCCTTATGCGTACACAGCGGTAATTGGATTTGTTATTACTGGTGCAGTATTGACGGTGGCGGGCATGATCGCTGCTGGTTCGATGCGTGAAGGCGAGAGTCGAATTGCTGATCGGGTAGGTCCGCGTTTTGGATTGATCTTTACGACTGTTTTGTTTATCGCTACAGCTATGCTTTATCCGACGCCTCGAGTTGCAGCGGTCAGTTTTGAAATAGCAGCTGTTCCCTTTGTAGGTTCTGGGCATCTTCAGCTTTTTGTTTACACGGTTATTTTCTTCGGTATTTGTTATGTGTTAGTTCGTCAACCAACGAAAATCGTGAGTCGGATTGGTGGATATTTGACGCCAATCTTGATTCTCTTATTGATTGCCTTGGTTGTTGCTTCTTACACTTTGCCCGACATTAGCCATCCGGTTGAGCCGCGTTATGCTCAAGCTCCGCTGGCAAGTGGGTTGATCGAGGGATATTTCACGATGGATTCGCTGGCGACCTTAATGTACGGGCCAGTTATTTTAGGAGCTCTAGCAACATCAGGATTTACTGGGGCTAAACTTCGCCGGGGTATGATTGGGGCTTCAATTCTAGCTGGATCATTGCTAGCGGTGTGTTATGTAGGTTTAGTTCATTTGGGGAGCGTCGGTAGTGGCCCGAACGGTGCTGTTGTCATCACCGAAGTCTCGCGAGAGCTTTTTGGGACAACTGGTCAGTTAGTTTTTGGGCTGATCGTTTTCTTGGCGTGTTTAACAACCGCCTTGGGGTTGTTGGCTTCGTCATCACATTATTTCCATAACCTCTTTCCACGTATTTCTCAGCATTCTTGGCTCCTTATCCATCTTGTGATTGTTTTCCCGCTTTCGAATCTTGGACTAGAACGAATTTTGTCCATGGTAGCTCCACTAAATCAGTTGCTTTACCCTATTACAATTTCGCTTATTGTTGTGGCGATTATTGAATTGGTGACGCGGAAACATTTGGTTTGGGCGTATCGGTTAGGGACTTATACGGCAGTTGTTTTAGCTATCCCAGAAGCGTTGAATTCCACTGGTTTAAGCGTATTTTCTGCGCTGCGGTACGGACTGGATTTTTTCCCGCTGGGTTATTTGCAGATGGCATGGGTTGTTCCAACCATTATCGCAATAATGATCGGATTGGTTTATGACCTATCTCTTCGTAGCGCTAGCCAGACTGAGGTAGCGGTTTAATACGAAAATCTCAGTGAGGTGGGGGGCAGGAGATCTTTCTCCTGCCCGCCCACCTGCTTTACCTTAATTATTGAGTATCTCGACGGCAGTTAATGCACCTTGCCGGGCGTCGCCACTGATATTGACAACTGGACGAACTCCGAGTTTAGTGAGCGTATTAACCATAGGAGCGCCCATGTGACCAGTAACCACTGCGGTAATTGCATGCTCACGCATAAACCTCACAATGCGCGCGTGATGAGTTCCTTCAGGGCCTTGTCCATGTAACAGGTTCCATCCAACCTCATATTCGTCCCACGAGGTGATAGCTCCATCGACAATATGGGCTACTGCCATTGTTTGAGCTTTGCCCAGTCCAGACCCCACACGATCTCCAATAATATTGATTGCGATGTTCATGTCATTACTACGTATCATGGCTCTCATTATAAGCTCCATGTTGACAGCAGGCCAGAAGTAACTTGAAAATTAAAACATGTATATTTTCGGACGAGCATCTTCGAGTGTCAACACGCTAGTTATGGCGATAACGCCATGTTCTAGTTGCTGTTGCTAATAAACAAAATCTCCCTAACATGTTCGTTTCTACGAGTGTGTCCGAAAATTTTTCATCGTTCGTTAAGTTATTGGCTCATGTGTGCCGATTGCTGTTGTTTGTCAAGGAAAGTGACCTATGTCTGTGGCCAAAAAAATCAGTTCCCTCGTTATTGCAACACTCGCATTGGCAGCCTGTACGGCTACAAGTGAGCCGTCGTCGGGACAACTATTAAAACAAACACAAGAAACTCACACCCTCGCCGTCGGAACTGAAGGAACCTATCGTCCCTACTCATACACGGATAATCACGGAAAACTCGTTGGAATTGAAATAGATATTATGAAACTTCTAGCTGAGGATCTTGGTGCTCAGGTGGAGTTCACTGTTGCTCCGTGGGATGGTTTAATCGCGGGGGTGGATGCCGGAAAATACCCGGTTGTGATTAATAATCTTGCTGTTAGTGACGAGCGTAAAGCTAAATACGACTTCACCATGCCCTATACCCGTGATGTCGCAAAATTCGCGGTGCGTAAAGACTCTCCGCTAACTTCAATCAATGACCTCACCACACAGACATCAGCTCAATCAACAACCTCAAACCTCGGGATGCTAGCCAAAGACACATTTGGATTGCCAATCGTTCCAGTTGATGGCTTTGTACAAGCAATTGATCTTGTCACTGCTGGTCGAGCTGAAACCACTTTAAATTCATTAGTCACATTCAAACTTTATGAAGAAAACAATCCAATCTCGAATATAAGATTACTCGATGGTGAAGTGGAAACTCCTGGCTGCTGTTCAATCCTTGTAAAAAAGGGAGAAGATAATTTTGTTGCCGAGCTTAATAAAGCAATTCAACGCCGACTAGCTGATGGATCGATTGCTAAAATCACCGAAAAGTATGTTGGCGAGGACATCTCCGCTCACTCTCAGGTAGGTGAATAATGATTCATGCTGTGCAATTATGGGCGCAATCGTTACCAACGCTCTTAGCTGCAACCATTACTGTTACGATACCGTTAGCAATCATCTCATTCATTATTGCCCTGATTATCGGAAGTATTGTTGCCGTTGTTCGTTTCGAACGCATTGCAGTGCTTTCACAGATCGGCGCGTTGTACGTGTGGATTTTTCGAGGAACTCCGCTACTTGTTCAACTATTCATCGTCTTCTATGGTCTGCCTCGGGCTGGAATCGTACTCGATGCTTGGCCAGTTGCGATCATGACGCTGGGTCTTAACGCTGGTGCCTATACTGCTGAAGCCTTGCGTGCAGGCCTGAAAGCTGTTCCACGCGGGCAATGGGAGGCGGGGCAGTCGTTGAATCTTACCCACCGTAAGATCCTTTGGCATATCGTTGCTCCCCAGGCATTTCGAATTTCTATTCCGCCGCTGTCGTCAGATTTCATTGATCTCGTTAAAGGAACGTCTCTCGTATCATCAATCACCTTGGTTGATGTCTTCTTGCGCAGCCAACAGTTAGCAGCTATTACCTTCGAGCCGCTGTTGCTCTATGTAGAAGTGGCAATGATTTACCTCGTCATTAATTCTGTCCTCACTGCGGGCCAGCATGCGCTCGAAAAGCGAACATCGAAGTATGTGGAGGCACGCTGATGTTAAAGGTAACCGATTTACATAAGACTTACACCAGTAAAGATGGCGAACCAGTGCGTGCGCTAGATGGCGTATCGATCAATTTTGATCCACAGCAAACGACGGCGATTATCGGTCCGTCAGGTTCTGGAAAATCAACGCTGTTACGTTCGTTGAACCTGCTGGAAACCCCCGAACTCGGCACATTGACAGTTTCCAACCGAGAAATTGATTTTTCGAACCGACTCTCTACAGAAGATAAGCACGTGGTACGGGCGCATTCAGCGATGGTCTTCCAAGATTTCCAGCTCTTTGCACACTTGAGCGTGCTTGACAATGTCACGTTTGGTCCGATCCGCGCGTTAAATATTCCGCGCGCGCGGGCCGTGGAACAAGGTCGTGAACTGTTAGCCAAGGTTGGGCTAGCCGGGCGCGAAAAAGCCTATCCGTATCAGCTTTCTGGCGGGCAAAAACAGCGGGTTGCTATTGCCCGAGCGCTTGCTATGCAACCAGAGTTTTTATTGTGTGACGAACCGACGTCGGCGTTAGACCCAGAACTAGCGGCAGAAGTACGGTCTACGCTTCAAGATGTGGCACGTGGTCAAACTGCGTTAGTGTTAGTCACTCACGATATGGGGTTTGCGCGCTCGATCGCAGACCGCATCGTCTTCCTTCAAGATGGAAAAATCGAGTACGACGGCGATGCCCAAGCGTTCTTCGCTGCGCCTACTGCGCGCATCGAACGGTTCTTGGATTTGTTCTCATAAACTTTAGTCAAACACGAGTTCGGTGGCTCAGTAATAGGTGATGTTACTGAGCCACCAAGCTTGTTAGAGGAGATCGAGGTTAAGATGCCTCGTTGGAATGGACGGGCTTAGCGCAACGACGTTCGAGCAATAGCTCGAATCCCGAACCAGACTAAGACGATCGTAAGAATCGGCAAGGTGATCAGTAAACCGATGCCAAAGAGTTCCGGCTGGGTATCAGTTTGAATCGAATGCACAATGCTCGGCAACATCGATTCCCATGTCAAGGACAGATCAGAGATACGTACCGATAGTGGCAACAGCAGGGTACCGACTGCACCCACGGCCTGATTGGCTAGGTAGAGCCCAGCAAACCCAATAGCGATATTCGACGCCGTCGAGCCGGAGAATCGGCCCAGCGCGCTAATACTCAATACCGCAGCTCCTTGGAGGATAATATTGACCAAACCGAGCACGATATAGAGTAGGGCGGCCACAACCAACCAGGTAGGTTTGCTTTGGAGATATTCCTTATATGGTTCGAGAAAATCACCCAATGACATATCGTTTTCCCACGCGTTACTCAACGCCAGTGCCAAGAGCACAAGCAAGGTAAAACCGAGGGCGCGCATTTCAACAAGGAATGCGAAGAGCGTTTTTGCCCAGAACAATTCACTTGGCTTTGCCGGAATAGTGTGCGTGAAGTAGCCACGCTCGCCAGACATCGACTGCCAGTATTCGGCTCCCAGCCCAATCATAATCACTACCGGTGTGCCAATCGCCGTCGCCACCATCGTGAAATAAGAAAACGCAGTTAAGCCTGGAATGTGTGGCAAGGAGACGACGAAGGAAACGATAGCGATCAAGCTAGCCGTCAGAAATGTTGAGCTCAACCAGCTCTTTTGCGAGGTGAACTCTTGACGAAGAAGTAGCAAAAACATCAGTTCAATCCTTTCCGGCAAATACTATCGAGGGAGATTCCATATTCCTCACGCAGATCGTCAACGTTGACGTAACGGGCAACCTTGCCGTTGTTAATGAGGATGACGTCGTCGAGAATCGCTTCGACGTCGGCAACTAGGTGCGTGGAGACCACCATGAGTGCTTCGGGGCTGAAGTCGCGCAAAATACCGTTCAAAATCGTGGTTCTCGTTGCCGGATCAACACCTGAGATAGGCTCGTCAAGCAAGTAGATATCGGCATTTCGTGACATTGTGAGCGAAACTTGAACCTTCTCGTTCATACCCTTCGACATTTCTTTAAGTTTCTGATCCAAGGGCAACTCGAAGTAGTTGAGTAGATCATGGGCTTTACGGATATCGAAATCGGTGAAGAATCGAGCATACAGTTGGCATGCGTCAGCAGCAGTCATCGATTTGTTTAAGAACTGTGCGGATGGCAAGAAGGCGAGACGCTGTTTTGTTTCTGGGCCGGGTGCATATCCAGCAATACTAACTGTGCCTTCCCAATCGGAGAGCACGCCAGCCAAAATTTTCATCAAGGTTGTTTTACCTGAACCGTTATTGCCGATTAGACCAATAACTTTTCCAGGATGTAAATCAAGCGAAACATCGTCCAGTGCGGTTGTCGATGAGTAACGTTTGGTCAACCCTTCTATGCGAATAAGGGGTGTGGTCGGTTCCATCTCATGATCCTTCATGTGTTGCTGAAGCGTTCCAGCGCTCGCGAATAAGCTCAATGGCTTCGTCGATGCTCAGGCCGAGATTCGCCATCGTTGTCACATGTTGGCTGGTTGCTTGACCGGCTAACTCGGATCGTTTGTGGGCGATCGTTTGCAGATCGGTTGTCACGAAGCGACCTTGTGTGCGCTCAGTGGTGGTGAGGCCTTCGTTATCGAGTTGGGCGAGTGCGCGTTGGATTGTGTTGGGGTTGACTCCGGCGTCCAGTGCTAGCTCGCGGACGCTGGGAATCTTTGATCCTGCCGGCCATTTTTCAGTCACGATGTTGTGGCTGAAGGTGTCAACCAGTTGGATCCAGATGGGGCGAGAGTCGTCGACTGACATATTCACCTCTGTGTTGCTGTATTAATACACTAATACAATAACATGAGGTGATGGGAATGTCTATTGTGGATGCGCAGCGAATTCATTTCTTTCGGTGGCCTCTTTTTCGCTGACCCATAGTCGAACTTTCTCATCCGAAATAGTCACGAGTACCAAAACAGTTAATGCGATGATGGTGAGTGGTTCTTCATTTCCATGTGGTGCATAAGATGTAGCAAGTAAAAGACTAAAAGCCAGTATCGCAGAATGTCCCATGAGAATAAACCATGCCCATCGTCGTCGTAAAAAAGTAAAAACGAGGGCAATGAATAAGGCAATTGATATCGCAAAATTGAACCAGGCGTAAGCCTGCGCATTAAGAACAGAATTAATGGTCGACAAAAATAGTATGGCAACTAAAATTGTGGAAAAAGCTAATGGGATAGGTGGGATGGCATGAGAGTGGTGTTGACTTTGCGGGAGCTGGTAGTGTGTGCGGTTGATTGACCCGGTAACGTCGACGACGGGGAGATGCCCATCAGTTTCCACCAAATCCCCGCCACCGTTCCAGGCTTGGTAAGCGGTAGAGAAATTTTCAATGACACGAACTTTGTTTTCGGGATCGGCATAACGCAAGGTGTTAATGACATAGTCGCGTTCCGCGTCAATGTCAGCATCGATTTTATGGGTAACTTGCAAGGTGAAGACGTTTAAACCAACTGATCGATCGTAAGTTGCGGCAGCTAACCAGCCGACTTTTTGTCCGCCGGGTAATAGCCAGCCATCCGGGACATGCCAAAAGCGAATATGGTGGCGCTTGGCAGCATTTCCGCCAACTTCCTGTTGGAAAGCGAATGTCTGTTTGCGGCCAAAAAGCTTCAAAGTGGAAACTGGGGCAGAGGGATATGGGCGGCGGCGCAAAGTAGACATCACAATGCCGATACTGGAGCGTACAGTAATGGGGTCAGCTTCAATCCATCCCGCATGTTGCATTGCGCTACGAATGTCATTGGCATCGCCGTCAAAAGCTAGGTTGATTGGATCGCCCAACACGCCATCGGTTGTTCGGGTGCGGCCGATGAAATAGTCGGGCACATAAAGATAAGTAAAAATTTGATGGAGGCGGGGGAGAACTAAATAGGTTAAAACCGCCCAGAAAACAGCGAGGTTAAAAAGCCATGAGCCTTGTGTGATGCGCAAAGCGATTAAGATGATCAGCCACGCGGCGCACAAGAGAGCGAAGATGAAGATGATACCACCGATGATTTGGCTGAGAGAGCGGCGGGTGGCTGCTGGAACTTCGATCTCGCGTGAAGAATAGATTGGTACTTGGGTAGGGATTGGATAATGCTGTGAAGGACTCATGGTGCTAGGCTTTGCTGTGTTGAGGTAGGGAATAAGGTAACTCCCATTCTATAGATCATTAATCTCGTTTTGTTGTTAAGTGGCTTGAGGGGATTGTGTTACGTGATGAGTCAGACACAAAGTTCGCCATGGCGAACTTGTGAGGGTGGCCTAAGCGTACTTAAGATAATGAGTATGAATATCAAAAAGATCACGCGCATTATCCCAGCGCTCGTAGCGAGTTGCGCTCTCGCTCTCACCGGGTGCTCATCTTCAGAAAAGCCAGCGATGGGTTCCAAGGCAATGGACTCAACCAGTGATTCTCAGACCGGTGACAAGCCGGTTGTGCTAACAACCTTCACTGTTATTGCTGACATGGCGAAACAAGTTGTTGGCGATAAGATGACGGTTCTGTCTATCACTGAACCGGATGCTGAAATTCACGATTATCAGCCAACACCGGCTGACATTAAGAAGGCAGAGGGGGCGAACGTTATTCTCAATAACGGTCTTGGACTAGAACGTTGGTTCGAGCGTTTCGTTGCTGATGTCAAGGCGCCACATTTTGACTTGTCTGAAGGTGTTGAGCCAATTGCGATCGCCGAAGGTGATTACGAAGGCAAGCCAAACCCACACGCATGGATGTCGCCAGATGCAGGTCAAGTCTACGTCGATAATATCGTCAAGGCGGTATCGTCTATCGATAAGAACAATGCTGATTTCTACAAGGCCAATGGCGAAAAGTATAAGAAAGAAATCGCTAGTGTGAAGGAAAAGATGGAAACCGAGCTCGCCTCGATTGCGCCGGAGCATCGGGCACTTGTGACATGTGAAGGTGCTTTCTCTTACCTAGCACGCGATATGAAGCTTACTGAAAAGTATCTCTGGGGTGTGAATGCTGAAGGCGCATTGACTCCACAGCGTATGTCTGATGTAGAGAACTTTGTCAAGGATTCCCAGATTCCAGCCGTTTTCTGTGAGTCGACTATCGATAACAAGATGCAGCCAGTTGTAGAAGCAACAGGAACTCCATTCGGTGGCATCCTCTACGTTGATTCACTTTCCGAAGCTGACGGTGATGTGCCAACTTACCTTGACCTTCTGCGCTATGATGCAGAGACTATCACCAAGGGTTTGACTGGAAAGTCGAAGTAAAAACAGACATGTGATAGACATCTAATTACATCGATGGCCGGAGCGTGAAAATCTTAGAAATCACGTTGCGGCCATCGATTTTTTCGCTAGGAAATTGGCGATTTTGTAAGCGTAAATGGTCAAAGTTCGGTGCGGCAAAGAGTTGAATAAGTCATAGAGAAACTACAACCTTTTGTGCGCTAAACTGAGATAAGTGTCCAGCGGCGAGCTGGATAAAAGACCGTTGGTGAGGATAGAAGTGGATCCACAAGCATCAGTACTAGACGTGCGTGACCTGCATGTCTCATATGGCGATGTCCAAGCACTAACCGGCGTCGATTTCTGTATTGGTCAGGGAAGAATTTGCGCCATCGTTGGAATGAATGGGTCAGGAAAATCTACATTTTTTAAGTCCATTATGGGGCTCGTTAATTATCAACAAGGAGAGATTATTATTTCTCAGACGTCCTCGCTTTCGGCGCGTAAATCTGGAAAAGTGGGTTATGTTCCGCAAAATGAAGAAATTGATACGCGTTTCCCCCTTTCCGTTTATGACGTTGTGATGATGGGGCGTTACGGCCTTATGGGGGCTCGGCGTAAACCGACAGATGTGGATCGTCAGGCCGTTGCCGATGCGCTTGATGTTGTCGGTCTGACTGGTATAGAACAGCGTCCGATCGGTGCCCTGTCTGGCGGACAGCGTAAACGAGTATTTGTTGCTCGTGCCGTAGCGCAGGGCGCAGAACTTATGCTTCTCGATGAGCCGTTTGCTGGTGTTGACTATACATCTGCCTCGGTCATCACCGAATTACTCCGGAGTCTGGCTGACAAGGGAACAACGCTATTAGTTTCTACTCATGATCTATCAACTATCCCAGAGTTTGCTGATGAAGTGGTACTACTTAACCGTCAGATTGTGGGACGTGGAGATCCACGAGAAACGCTAAGTTCAAATAATTTATCCCGGGCGTTTACGGCACCTGCTGGATACTATGCGGATAAGGGAGAAACGAAATGAGCTGGCTGTGGTTTTATGACACGTTCATTGAAATGTGGACGCATACATTTATGCTTCGAGGCTTTGCAGTGACGATTCTCGCGGCAAGCGTGTGCGCTTTGTTATCGTGCTGGCTGGTCCTTGTAGGGTGGTCGCTGATGGGAGATGCGCTTTCGCATGCCGTGGTACCGGGGATTGTGCTGGCATATATTTTTGGTGCGCCGTTTTCAATCGGTGCGTTTATCGCCGCACTGATATGTGTGGCAATGATAGGCGTGATTCGTAATGGATCTGGGCTTAAAGAAGATACGGTGATGGGTGTTGTTTTTACGACGATGCTCGCACTGGGCCTTGTTTTGATATCGGTTTTCCCTAGCCATATTAATTTGCACCATGTTATTTTCGGTGACTTATTGGGTATTACTCAGGCTGATCTACTCCAGGTAGTCATTTTGGCTCCGCTTGCCGCTATTATCGTCATCGCTAAACGTAAAGATTTAACATTGTTTGCGTTTGATCCGGTACATGCAAGCGCGATTGGATTATCAACAAAACGGTTATCGGCTTTGCTTTTAACATGTTTGGCGATGACTGTTGTGGTTGCGATGCAGGCAGTAGGCGCTATTTTGATCGTAGCGTTATTGATTATTCCCGGCGCAATTGCATTTCTCATGACTGAATCATTTGATCGTATGTTGTGGATTGCGCCGTTAATGTCTGCGCTGAGTGTGACTATCGGTATTTACTCCTCGTATTGGTTCAACATGGCCTCTGGTGCAACTGTGGTGTTGGTACATGGAATTGTTTTCGCAATTGTTTATGTTCTTTCGCCACGAGGGCTAAATATTAGCCGAATGTCTACGGCTCTCCATTCCATTCCGCAATAAACTGTTCGACGAATACGCACATTCGCTTATTCCGTAACTCTCCGATTCTTTTGGCAGCTTGAGTGTTGAGTGAATCGGTTAGTTTGAATAGCTTTTCGTGGAAGTGATTGATTACCGTGGAGTGTTCTCGATAGTCATTTTCGTTGGTGAAATCGCGTGGAGCGCGCGCTGGATCATATAGATCATCACCGAATTTCCCGCCGTAATAGAAAGCACGACCAATACCGATAGCGCCGATAGCATCGAGCCGGTCAGCATCCTGGACGATTTGTCCATTAATGGAAAGTGGCTGGTGGGTGATGAGGTTTTTTGAAAACGACATGTTGCTAATAATATGGAGAATTTCCGTTATTTCTGCGCCAGTTAATGCTTGAGTATGTAAAAACTTTTCCAGGTCATTACGGGCCTGTACCGGATCTGCAACAACTTTGGGATCAATAACATCATGGACGTAAGCAGCAATAAGAATGACCCGTGGATTCATGCCTTCTGCTTTAGTGTCAGCAATAATACGCTGACACAAGCTGACAACACGGTTAATATGGTCTAACCCGTGGCCAGATCGATCCGAGTTGTATATCGCATATGTATAGTTTTGTATAGCTGTAAGATCAATGGTGCTCATAGATACTCCCAATCAGCATGTGTTGCCAGCCCATAGCCACAACATATGAACCATCTTATCTGATGTGCATATCAGATGAAGGGATTCCAAAACCTTCCGCCGTTGACGAACTGGAGCCAGATAGCAAGACCAACAATAGCCAGTGACGCAAGGATAATAAGCCAATCTGCCAGCTGTAGGGAGCGATACGCCCACCAGGTGCGTTTCTTGAGGCTGCCAAAACCACGCAATTCCATTGCTGCCGAAGTTGTTTCGATCCGGTCTAGCGATCCGAAGAGTAAAGGCATAAGAACAGCGAGTAGATTCTTGGTTCTCACACGTAAGGGGGCTTTTCTCGAAGCATCAAGACCGCGTGCTTGTTGGGCAGTAGATATTGTTCCGTAATCGCGTTGGACATCTGGAATATATCGTAAAGCGAGGGATACCGAATAGGCATAGCGGTAGGGAACACCGAGGGAATTCAGTGAGGCGGCAAATTCAGGTGGTGGCGTGGTTGCAATAAACAGTAATACGCCAGGCAGAACTGCGAAATACTTTAGTGTCACTAAGGACTGGTAAAAGAGTTGCTCCCAGGTCAAAACCCATCGTCCCGGGCCAGCGAGAATAATATGTTCGGTACTGAAAAGAGAAACACCATAACTCGGTGAAAAGATGTAGATAAGAAGGTTATTCAGCATCATAAATGTAACAATAATAATGAGAACAACTTTCAAATCGCTTAGCCGTACTCGAGACATAGTCCATAACACTATCGATAGGAAAGATAGTCCGAGTAATAGACGGGCATCAAAGGTGAGCATCGCTGCCACCACAAGACTGATAACTAGAACGAGTTTTGCGGTGCCAGTAAGGCGATGGAGTGGGCTGGGACGATCAATATAGCCAAGGACTGCTTTAGCCACGCGATTTTTCTCCTGATTCTGTGCCAGTCAAACGCTGGAAAGCGGCTTGTTTACGGACTTGGCGATCAACATTAACAAAAGCTTGTACGAAAGCAGAGGTGTCTAAGTAGTTAACCAGACGGGCAAGTTCGTATAGGCCGGTTGTGACAATATCAGCATCGAATGTCACGTTAGCATTTGTTAAGACGTTAGCCGGGGCGTCGTCGGCAATAATTTGGCCATTGGACATAGCCAAAACACGGGAAGTATATTCCAAAGCAAGGTGCATATCGTGGGTGATCAGAACAACGGTAGTGCCAGTCTCGTTGATCTGAGCAAGGAAATCCATAAATTCGGTATAGTGGGCGAAATCTTGTCCCGCAGTTGGCTCGTCGAGGATCAAGATGTCTGGTTGCAGAACGAGAATAGCGGCAATTGTTACGCGTTTCTTTTGCCCGTGGCTCAGAGCTGAAATAGGCCAGTTTCGGAATGGCCATAGACCACATATTTTCAGCACGTCATCACGGCGTGCGGTGCATTCATCATCTGCAATACCGCGGGCTCGCATACCAAGTTCAATCTCTTCGATAATAGTTGGTCGAGACAGCATTTGAGCTGGTTCTTGAAGCACGAAACCTACATGCTGGCCATGTTCCGCGATTGACCAGCTGGCAACAGAAGTGCCGTGAATTTTAATATCGCCGGTATCAGTTGGGAGAAAACCACAGATAGCCTTAGCGAGCGTTGATTTTCCGGCACCGTTGGACCCAACGATAGCAATCATTGAACCACTGTTTATTGTGGTTGACACATGTGACAAAATACGTTGCGGACCGTTATCGCCGGAGTATGAGACAGAAATATCTTCTAAAGAAATAGCAGGTGTTTTTTGTGGTGTAGCTGGCTGGGGATGAGTCCCATGAGCGTCAGCCCACGCTTGAACAGTTGTTATGTCGTCAGGTGATAACCGGAGTGAGTGTGGATTTGCTGGCCGCATATCGGCAGTGATATTAACGCCAGCATATTTTAGTGCGGAAACGTGTAGCGGTGGGCGAATGCCATGATCTTCGAGCAGTGAAGTGGAGAGGAGCTCATCAGGAGTTTGAATAGCAATAATCTTTCCGCCATCCATCAAAACGATTCGGTCAACGGGGCGGTGAAGAACGTCTTCAAGGCGATGCTCGACGATGAGAATGGTTTTGTTGTGAACAGTGTGGAGTTCATCGATCAGTTCAATGCTGGTACGCCCGGAAGCCGGATCGAGCATAGCTAAAGGTTCGTCAAATAAAAGAATATCGACGTTATCAACAAGAACCCCAGCCATAGCAACGCGCTGTTTTTGTCCACCAGATAATTCTTGGGGTGCGTGGGTAAGGAAATCCTCCATCCCAACGATGCGTGCTGTTTGAGCGACGCGAGCAGGCATTTCTCGAGTGGGAACTTGTTGGTTTTCTAGGGAGAAAGCGATATCGTCAGCTACTGTTAAGCCAACGAATTGCCCTGATGTATCTTGGAGTACGGTACCGACATGTGCCGAAATGTCGACTAATCGAACGGCTTGTGGATCAAGGCCAGCAACAGTAATATCACCAGTAACAGTGCCAGAGAAGTAGTGTGGGACTAGTCCGTTGATTAACCGGATAAGAGTAGACTTCCCCGATCCAGATGCACCAACGATCGCAACTTTTTCACCAGGAAATATGTCGAGATTAATATTGTGCAAGGTAGATGCCGATTGTGCTCGATACTGAAACGTAACGTCACGAAGAGAGATAATCGGTTGGATCGGAGGAGTCATTTATTGTCTTTCTTACGCCTCGGTGGACAGTGTACCGCTTTGGGTGCGCGTCTTTGCGTAGGCGATCAAAATAAGTGTGCCAACAACGCCGGTGGTAATCGAATTGGAAATGAAGGCAGTGGCGCCTTGAATGAATACCTTGTTTGTTGGTTCGGAGTAGATAAGAATATCTCCCAGCGGAGCGACTAAAGCCCATGCGATGGCGTTTGCTATAACGACGCCGACATTGAATCGAACAATAGTTTTGGTGTGGAAGAGTCCTTCATTGACTTTGTTGCCAAGCATTGTAATTCCGATGATGAGGCCGACAACTGCGGAGGCAACTTCCCATGATGCCCAAATGCCATATCCAGTGGCATCGATAAGAACGTGACCAATTCCGCCGATGAGGGCACCTGGAACTGGTCCAAACAGTACAGCAAAAACGGCTAGAACTGCATATTGGAGTGCGATGGCGACATTTGGAATTGGGGTTGGGATTGCGGCGAAGCGGCCCAAGACGAAGAATAATGCTGCGCCGATGCCGATAGCAACGACTTGTACGACTGGTGACATTTTCTTAGACATTATTTATCCTTTCGTGTCCCTTATAGCTCGTAATGGGCTAGTGATACCTGCCAAGATGTACCGGTACCGATGTTGAATGCGTGAGCGTAGGAGCCACGATTAATAGCGATGGCCATACGATCGAGTGAGTTAACGTAAAGTAGTGAATCGCCGACCTCAACTGAAGCAAATGATGGCACATAGAGCATGTGGTTGGAGTGCACTTGGCGTCCCTGATTGAAAACACGTAAACGGAACCGTTGGTTAAACCCATCAGCCATATCGAGGAAGAGAGTACGTGGAATGGATGTCCATAGCGATCCGTAACGGACATCATGGGCTTCAATGATTCCCCGGATCTCGCCGTCAACAAATGTAGGTTCTTCGTAATCGAGAGTAACGAGAGCATCGAGTGGGACGCGTGGTCCGACGTCGTCAAATGAAATAATGCCAGCGGCTAACCGGGCACCGGTAAAAGCGTAAATATCACGGCCGTGGAAGGTGTATGAGGCTTCTGATCCGGCACGGCGGTTGATGGTTTCGTCGATCGTGCGAATATCTGTGATGCCAAAAATAGCATTAACGTGCGTGAGGGTTCCGTTGTTTGGCGTCACGATGTAATGGCCGGTTTTGGTTTTGGCGACGACGGAGAGACGGTCTGAGCCAACTCCAGGATCGACGACGGAGACGAAAACGGTTCCTTCTGGCCAGTAATCGATAGTTTGTGCTAAACGATAAGAACCTTCCCAAATATCGTATGGTGGAATGTTATGGGTGAGATTATAGATGTGAAGTTTGGGACTAGTTCCAACGGCAACGCCATACATTGCGCTGACTGCGCCGTCGTCGAGACCAAAATCTGACTGCAAAACAAGGTTATTCATAAAATAATTATCGCTGGTTGAGACAAAAAATGCTGGACGTCTTACAGTGTGAAATAGATCGCCTCAGTGTTCATAGTTTTGGCTACGCTGATAACGGACTTCGATCGTGAAGTAGGATTACCTCGCGTATAGTATTGCATGAATAGTTTACGGTACAAGCCGGTAAAACTTCAGAAATTTAGAACTTTAAAGGTACGGGTATGACTGAGAATTCTCGCTTCGAATTGAATAAACAACTTGCGCAGATGCTTAAAGGTGGCGTTATTATGGACGTCACAAACGCTGAGCAGGCACGGATTGCCGAAGAAGCAGGCGCTAGTGCGGTGATGGCTCTCGAACGCATCCCAGCAGATATTCGTGCAGCAGGTGGCGTTTCACGGATGAGTGACCCACGCTTGATTAAAGAAATCCAGAACGCAGTGTCCATTCCAGTCATGGCAAAGGTTCGTATCGGACACTTTGTTGAAGCCCAGATTTTACAGGCGCTCGAGATTGACTATATTGACGAGTCCGAAGTACTCTCCCCAGCAGATAATGTTTTCCATATTAATAAGACTGATTTTGATGTGCCGTTTGTGTGTGGTGCGAAGGATCTTGGCGAAGCGCTTCGCCGTATCGCTGAAGGTGCCTCGATGATTCGTACCAAGGGCGAGCCAGGAACTGGTGATGTGGTACAGGCGGTTACCCATATGCGCCTGATTCAGTCCCAGATGCGTAAGGTTCAGAGCTTGCGCGCCGATGAACTGTTTGAAGAGGCTAAGCAACTGGCAGTCCCGGTAGAGCTTTTGCGTTACGTGCATGAGAATGGCAAGTTGCCGGTCGTGAATTTTGCTGCTGGCGGTGTAGCGACGCCGGCTGATGCGGCATTGATGATGCAGCTCGGCGCTGAAGGCGTGTTCGTCGGTTCGGGTATCTTCAAGTCGGGCGATCCGGCTAAGCGCGCGCAGGCGATTGTTAAGTCAGTGACCAATTTCGAAGATGCCAAGCTGATTGCTGAGCTGTCAGAAGATTTGGGTGAAGCCATGGTTGGCATCAACGAATCTGAAATTGATCTGCTCATGGCTGAGCGCGGCAAGTGACATTGAAGGAATCCAGAAAATAATGGCAAAAACTGTTGGTGTACTAGCTGTCCAAGGTGCATTTATTGAGCATCGCCGGCGTTTAGAGCAGCTTGGAATAACGGCTGTGGAATTGCGTAACGGAGACGATGCTCGCCGCGATCTTGACGGGCTGGTCTTGCCAGGTGGCGAGAGCACAGTACAAAGTAAACTTTTGCGCGAACTCGACATGTTCGATCCGCTTATGCAGAAGTTGGCCGATGGTTTGCCAGTGTTTGGTACCTGTGCTGGGCTAATTCTTTTAGCCCAGCAAGTTGCCAACGGTCCAGTTGCCGGGGTAGAGCATGCGGCACCGACGTCGTCCCATGTTGCGGTTGCTGGGTTTGCCACGATGCCGGTGACGGTGGTGCGCAACGCCTATGGCCGCCAGCTCGGCAGTTTCCATATCGCTGACGGGCAGTTCTTCGAGGGAGAACCTAGTGTTGCCGGCGAGGATCCGGCCCAGATCCCGATGACGTTCATTCGAGCCCCACATATTGCTGAGCTGGGTGACGGTGTTGACGTACTGGCGGCATTGCCAGATGGTGCTCCGGTGGCAGTTACCTATCGCAACCAAATTGGTGCGACCTTCCATCCGGAGCTTGACGACGATATGAGTATCTACAATACGTTCGCGCGGATGCTCTAAGGAGCTATTGCATTTTAGTTTGAATAGATTGAATCGCATCGGCCTATCGAAAAGATTTCAATTGTAATCGTTGTGTCTTCAATGAATGCCAATATGCGGTACGAGCCGACGCGATAGCGCCATTCTCCAGATCTATTAGCTGTCAGCCCTTTGCCGAAAGCACGTGGATCGCTACATCCTTCAAGGTGGTTCTTTATCCATGTTGCGAGTATTTTTGCATCGAAGCGATCCATCTTTTTAAGCTGTTTACGTGCTCGTGTAGTGAGAAATACTCGATACGTATGTGGCGAGGTACTCATCTCCAGGAAAGTTCTTCTAAAACCTCGTCGATAGTAAAGCGCTCGCCAGTGTCATGAGCAAGAGCATGATGTAATTCGTCGAGATCATAGGAATCTTCAATTTTTTCCAGAATTGCTTGGCGGGCAAAATCGGATATTGTTAATCCTTCAAATTTGGCAAATTTCCGGATCAGTTCGGCATCGCTGTCATTCATACGTAGCGTCATTGTGGGCATAGGTACTCCTCAGATCCTTATGATGAATACAATGTATTCATCATAAGGATCTGAGGCAAACAAGCCAAAAGAATTAGCCTATGACTCAGGGGAAAAGATGTCCTCAATCCTTTGATTGAATACACGAGCAATATCGAAAGCAAGTGGAAGTGATGGGTCGAAGTGTCCTTTTTCGATAGAGATAATCGTTTGACGGCTCACGCTTAGTTGTTGAGCTAGGTATTCTTGGGACCAGCCGTTTTCTTTGCGTAGCTTCGGGAGCGAATTCTTCATTGTAGTGTTCGCTTGCGGTTGATGACATAACTGATTACGTAGGCGCACACGCCAAGGATGAAGAAGATGACAAAGCAGATGCTAATAGCGTTTTGGTGGTAAAAAGCGGCGATTGCTGAGCCCCAGCCACTACCAATGAGCATAGTGAAGAATCCAGCTGATACGGCCCTAGCATGCCAGGTGTTTTCAACGCTCGCTTCCGGTTTTGCGATGGCGCCAGCAATGGTTGTGCGATCGACGATGAGAACCCAGATAAGCCCAGTAAACAGAAAGCCGGTCATTGCCGAGAATATGGCGGCATACAGCCATACATGGTCCGTGTCGGAACGTAAATAGGCCGAGATTATCCCAACAACTGTTCCCACTAACAGGCCTAGCGGCAGAGCAATGACCAGTGCAGGCAGTCGCTTACGTTTGGTGTATCCCCATATAGATATGTGAGGTTGTGACATAGTTGATTCCTTTCCCTTATGTAAAGCAGACTTTACATGCGAGAGGAAATAGTGTCAAGTATGTTTGACATATGGTGGAAGCATTCTCTTGTCACTATCGTTGCGGTAATAATTGTTTTTGCTGATGCGTTCCTTTTTCGCAAGCATGAAGAGGGGCGATGAAAATAAAGTTTGAGCAAACTTTGACAGACGGCATAAAGAGGTGAGCTACGGCTAAAATGAGCTGATTAGCTTGGTCTTTCCCGCTCACAGATCGGCACACGTGCGGTAGTGATTTATCCCTGACTTAACCAGTTCCGGCAGTTAATTATCAAAGTTCATTTACTTTTTGTAACCGAATAATCACGTACAAGGAGGTAGAGGAAGCAAAGAGCGATAAGTCCCGCTCTTGATGTGGAATCATTTCTGATAATTAGGATTCCCAATGAACTTGTAATATAAACGACCGCGTAAATGATAGCTATGGGTTGATGGCCAATTTGTTTTTTGATGATATATGCACCAAGCCATATGAGTATCAAGGTTTCGGCAATAATCGGAAATGAAAATATATCCGTGAACGTCAAGTTATATGCAAAGAACACTAGCATATGCGTCCAGAATAATTCCGGAAATCCTTCTTTTAAAAAGGTAATGAGATTGCTGAGCAAAAGTTATCGTCCTTCGATCTCTACACGCAGTGGAGGGATTCCCCATTGGGAATAGAAAGTAATTCCTTTCCCTTGGTGGATCGCCCCAACTACCCTAAGCGCGACATTGGTAAAGAATGACCCTCCAAGGACAGCTGTAGCAATTCCAGCTACCGTTCCAAGAGGACCTGCAATTGAAGTAACTAGTGGTCAAACGGCAGCCACTGCTGCTGGTCCACCTTCTGCAGCTGTAGAAAGGAAAGCGAAGGTGCCTGTCTTGAGGTCATAATTTGAAATATGGAACAGTCTCGCTCGATTAGCGGTAGCCGTTTCATTTCTTTGTGTGATGTTAACAGATCGCACGGATCCATCTGCGAACGAGTGAAGAAGTTGAATCTCAGATGGGGTAAACCTATACTTTTCAATCAGCACCTTATCCGGAACCACAATCTTGAATTTTCCGCCAGCAACGATGGATTTTTTGAATGCTGAGCTTGAGTTAGCGATCTTTTGAGCGAGTTCCAACGCGTCTTTTTCAGTCAGCGAAATACCATTAGGGTTTGGCTCATTAACTTTAACAATTGGCGATGTTGCAACCGGAAATTCATTATTGAATTGTCCAGCAATCCCTACACTCCCTAGTGCAAGAGATCCACTGACGATCATAGCCAAAAACGTTTTATTCATCTTTGTAAACTCTCCCGTCTACACTATTGATCTGAATAATATGACTCTAGTCCTGCAATAGTATCGCTGTAAATGGCAATTTCCATTTTTATTTAGGATTATTTTTAGGAGTTTGGATTTGAAGTGTCTTGAGTTCTTAGCTCTAGGTGACTTGAGTACTGTCTATTGATACCCTGTGTGTGGCTAGGGAGAATGGATAAATGGTGCAAACGTTTAGTAAGCCCCTCCAGCGTCCTAAAATATTTCGTAGCCCACTCAAATTCCGTGAATTCGGGTCATGTTTGCATGCCACAATTTTTCCAAGTAATTCGCAAATCCAGTCGGCACACTGGATTGTTTGATGTAAATGGCTGTCAAACTTCATTGGAGATTCTTACAGATATGATGCGTCCTGATCTGAAAACATAAAAGAGGTAGCTCTCGGATAGGCTTCCATCTGCCCATGTTGCCTTGTTTGCTGGAATTATAAACCCACCTAGGCCAAAAATAGAATGAGCTTTATATAGGGGATGAGATCAGTTCACATAGGAGTCATTATATCTAAATTAATAAAAATGGCCGATGTGCACGATAGTCGCATTCTATAACACGAAGACCCGTGCGAACACGGGTCTCGGAAGCGGAGCACCGAAGTGCGTCCTAATAGTCAGGATACGCGCTAATTGGTTAGCCTGCAAATAGCTTGCTCATGTATTTTAGTGGAGTTTCAACGGTGTGATCTTCTAAGCTTAGAGATCAAGATCTTACGATATTTTCTTCTTAGGTGAGCGAATGAGGCGTAGTGCTCGCTCGATCGGCCGGATCATCAGGAATACTAATCTTCCACGTGATAATCGGTTTTCCAGTTGGCTGCGCTGATCCGTCGGCTGGTTCAATCGTAACGAAGACGTCGTCGCCATCTTCTGGCATGGCATCAATAAACGAGAATGGGCCAGTTTTGTTCGGTTCGTACATTCCAGCTTTGCGGATGTTACCAGCGTGGCGTACCCACACCGCTAAGCTCTGACCTGCGGGAGCTTGTAATTCTACCGGCATCGTTACCGCGGCCATCTCCATATCGTGTGACCAGGTCAAAGTCACCACGTGACCATCTGGCATTGTGTCAGCAACCCGTACCACATCTTGGGCCTGATTGAGCTGCGCATAATGACTGGTGTATTCCATCGAATCCATGACACTCCAACGGCCGACACCAACTCCGGCAGCTACCAATACCGCGGCCGCCGCCATCTGGGAAACTGCACGCACAACTCGCAGTTTTCGTGGCTTGAGTTCGACGACGTTACTATCGGTCGTTGTTGACTCCGGTGATCGTGATTCTTGTGGCAGGTGGGCAATTGTCTCCAACAAATGCTCGCGAACAGCAGGAGAAGGGGCAACAGGTGTCAAACTTGTGCCTAGTGTCCCCGCAATATCGTCGGGGAAGGTGAGATCGTCGTCGCTATTCATCGTTCCTGCTCCATAAATCTTTTCATTTTAGCTAATCCGTCTCTGATCCGAGTTTTTACTGTTCCAAGTGGAACACGTTGATGGTTGGCAATTTCACGGTGTGTTAATCCGGTGAAAAACGCAAGTTTGATAGTGGAAGAATGCGGTTCACCTACGAAGTCAAGCATCCGGCGAACCTGTTCCGATTCGAGGCGTTGTTCCACGCTTTCAAGCGTGTGATCGTAGTCGATATCGGTTGCCACATAGGCAGTGTCACGCTCGCGGCTGGCCTGAGAAGACCGCACTCGATCTATCGCCCGCCGGCGCGCAAGTGTTACCAGCCACCCGCGGGCTGTGCCGCGGCCGCTAGTGAACTGTGGCGCTTTTTGCCACACTTCTAAAAACACTTCCTGCAACACTTCTTCCGATTGAGAGTGGTCACGCAAAATCTGGCGGATCAGCGCCAAAACCTTGCCACTCCAACGGTCGTAGAAAGTCGCGAAAGCCTGGCTATCGCCGTTCGCGATTCGTCTGAGTATGACATCGTCAAGATCTGATGGTTCAGGTATCACGGCTTTATCGTACGGTGTTTGAGCTAAGATTGTCACTGCGTCTCACCCGAAAGTGAACGAATACAACTCCACACCTGGTGAGACAGTGAGTTCTACTGTTCCTGAAGACTCCGGCGTGGTGTTGACAATTTCTTGAGCATTAGGCACACCAGAGATCTTCATGGTTGATTCTTTCCCATCGTTATTCCACGTGATAGTTCCTTCGCCAGAAGCTACCAAGTAGACGTGTGCGCCACGCCAAGAAAGACGCAACTTACCGTCGGCATTAACTGGGGTAATCGATTGCGGGCTCACCTTCCAGGTTCCGTTCAGTGCAAAGTTATCTGGCTTGAGTGACTCTGGAAAAGAGGCGTCGATGGTGCCGTTCGATAATGATCCGCCAGCGTAGCGTTCGGCACGCGCAGAACCGAGATATGTTTCGGGAGTACGCGGAGCGCGAGCCGACGCGTCGTCATTGGCGTTAGAAAAAATTGGTTCGGGAAGGGTGACGTTCGGGTTGGCTTCACGTAAGAGGTCACGGATCTGGCGTTCGGTAGTTGCTTCTGCGCCTTCACCATATTTGATTGCGCGTAGCTGACCGGTTGCGTCAGCAAGGTAGTGGGCTGGCCAGTAGTGGTTATCGAAATTTTGCCACGTGACAAGGTTGGAGTCGACGGCGATCGGATAGGTGATTCCGAGTTTGTCGCCGCCAGCTTTCACATTTTCGGGCACTTTTTCAAAAGCGTATTCGGGCGAGTGGACCCCGATAACTTGCAGACCGGAATCCTTATAGGTTTCGTAGAGTTTTTCGATACCTGGAATTGAGCGCTGGCAGTTGATACACGAGTAGGCCCAAAAATCGACGAGAGTGACTTTTCCTGCTCGATCAGATTCACTCAATGGCTGATTATCTGGAGTGTTGTACCAGGCGACTGCGCCACTGATTTCGGGGAGTTGACCGCAGTTGGCGAGTTCTGTTGCGCCGTCGACGCAGGGGCCATTTTGCTGAGTTGGGTAGAGCGACTCAGTGCTCTTTTGTAACGACGACGTCCAGTCCGGTAGTGCGCGTTGAATCTTAGCCGGAACATCAAAAACAATGCCTAGGGCTAGACCAATCATCGCGATACCAGCGATGCTACGGATAAGTTGTTGCCGAGTGCGGAAGGCGCTAATTCGTTCGGTGAGTTTTTGGCCTGAGAGCGCAAAGAAAAGGAGTGGAATTGCGGTTCCGATTCCGAAAGATAGAGCTAGTGCTACGGTGTCCGCACCGATCTTTCCGGTTGTTCCGGCAACTGACACGGCTGCTAGGACTGGTCCAGCGCATGGAACATAGGCGGCGCCGAGGACAACTCCGAGCCAGAAACCGTTAGACGATGTTGAGTTGCCAGTTTTAGCGAAACGCGAGAACGGTTTTTCCAGTATTTCCATGAGTCGCGGGATGAGCATTGCGATGCCGATAAGGAACAACATGGCTACGCCAGCCCAGCGAATAAAATCTTGGGGGAGATTCAAGAGAGTCAATAGTGCAGAGCCGAATAAGGTAAAGGTGGTAAAGCTGAGCACTAGTCCGCCGACGACGGCGTAGGGATGCCATTTTGAGGCCGGTTTGGTGGTCTGCGTGGTCACGGTTGAAGTGGCTGGTGTGTCATTGAGAGAAATGAGATTGCCTGACAATAAACCAGGGGTTGTGCTTGGCTTGGTTGTTTGTGCTCCTTGAGCGCCGGAGAGGAATATGACGGGGAGTACCGGCAGAATACATGGGGATATACCGGTGATAAATCCGCCAAGGAGACCAATTAATACTAGAGACATAATGTGAAGTCCTTTCATTAAGTTCTATGAGTAGTTCGCAGCAGTAGTGATTCTGGATTGCTTTAAGTCTGGATTTGGACTGTGAGTCAGGTCACGTAATGTCATCCAATCCAGATGGCAATCGGCGTCGAACTAGTTATGAAAGATCGTTGAGGCGTCCGCCTCGTAATATAAGGAGAACTTTATGAATATTCGTCGAATCACTGCTGGTGCTTTTGTTGGCTTACTATCTGTTGCTGGTCTTGCAGCGTGCAACTCTGATGCTGATAACAAAATGGATGACGGCAAGATGGATGACAAGCAGATGTCGGAAACCAAGATGTCTGATGGCGAGAAGATGTCGGACGATAAAATGAAGGACGACAAGATGTCAGATGATAAAATGAAGGACGACAAGATGTCAGATGATAAAATGAAGGACGACAAGATGTCTGATGGCGACAAGATGGATGATGACAAGATGAAGGACGACAAGAAGTAAACCCTTCCTGCCGTCGTCGTTATACGTAAAGTAGGGCGAGAATCTCCGGTAAGCACGGAGGTTCTCGCCCTAGTTTTTCATGAGTTTGTTATGAAGATTTGCTAAGGATATCGTGTGCGCGCGCAATAAGAGGCGCAATGGCTGCTCGGTTGGTGTGGTCGTATCCTTCGGCGATGTGATCGGCGACGGCCACTGCCCATTCGCCACGATTGCGATACTTTTGGACGCGTTTAGCAAAGGTCTTTAGTAAACCTTTTTCGATTGGGTTCAGGCCTTCGTACCGCACTCCGCCTTCAAAGTAGAAATATGCGTAGTCATTGCGAGCAAGTTCGACGCGGTTAAACGTGCGGGAGGCAGAACGATAGTCGCGATCCGGATGTTGCGGTGTACCGCCATTAGCCCACACAATGATTTTCTTCGACGTCGATAACCCAGCACGTTTAATAAGCTTACGGAATGTTGAGAATCTGCGAATAATGCCCATGCGGATTCCGGCACCATAAATAATAAGGTCATAGTTGGCAAGTGCTACCTGGCCGTGCTTAATAAGTGGAAGTAATTCTTCTATGGAGTAGAGGTCAGCATCTAAGTCTTCACTAATCCATTGTGCGTAGGTATGTGCAAAACCGGTAATAGACGAATAGATAACTATTGTATGTTTCATGTTTGCGACACTTTCATGTCTTATGTTCGCCTTTATGACGATTCTTCAATAATAGCCAGCTAATCCTAACTGAAACTTAGCGACAGAGAAAAGTTAGGGGGAGCTTAGAAGTTACCTTGCAAAATGTGCCGTTATTGTTTCAGCTTGCGGGTCTAAAGTGACTTCGCCACCGTAGGGAATGATCGCCTGTGGGCGAGTGTGGCCAAATGGAGCGCCAACAACAACTAAAAGATCGTCGCGGTAGGAGCTTACGTGAGTCAATACATACTCAAGATAAGTCAAACGCCGTGACTGTTGTACCTCGTAGGGGACAGGGTTGTCCCGATCATCAACAACGGGCTGGGCAAACATTAATCCAGCAGCTGCACTGAGATATCCGCGTTCACCAAAAGCTCTAATCCAACGGCCAACATAATCTGGGGGTGGCATAATCTCCGATGTCTCTAACATCAGGATTTTTCCTTCTAATTCACGAGCATCTGGCAACCGCCCAGCTATCGCTAGCTGATCGAGTACCTCAAAACAACCGCCCCACGTAGCTGCGCGGACTTGTTGATCGCTGCCGATAAACTCCACTGGCATTGCCGGTTCCCGGTGAACTCCATGCGTGAGTGCCTGCGGATCAGACCAGTCCAGTCCGTAATCTTCGGACTCGCTGACTATCGGAAGAACGACGTCGTCGCCAAACAAAGCACTACGCAACGTCAATAAATGTATCGGATCGATACCAGGTCCAGACCCAAGATGTACTTGGGTGGCTCCGCCATGAAAACTCGCCACTCCGTTGTGCCACAGCCAATTCAAGATATTCGTATTATCGGAATAGCCAAAAAATGGTTTTGGATCCTGCCGGACAAGCTCCGGATCCAGCAACTTCGTCAAGCAAATCTCATCATCTCCGCCCACAGTAGTGAAAATTGCTCGAATATCCGGATCTGCAAAAGCGGTGTTAACATCGGCTGCCCGATCGGCAAGAGAAGCGCCCATTGCGCACGTGGTAGGAAAATCTACCGCAATCAATCCCAGTTCGGACTCAATCCGTTGCTTTGCTTGCTCATGAAGTTGCGGAAAATAAGCTGGAGCCGCCCACGCAGGGGAAAGCACGGCAACTTTATCACCAGGGTGAACGACTGAGGGGGAAATCAAAGGCGCTGAATGAGTCATGTTTTAAGTCTAGCGCGTGAAGGAAGAGGCTTGTAAGATAAGCGTATGAACGATTTTTCTGCACTGGTGCAAGCTCGCCATACTGTTCGTGATTTCCGTGATGTTCCACTAGCTAAAGAGACTGTGGATCAGATTTTTAACGATGCGCGATTTGCGCCAAGCTGGTCAAATACTCGTGGATATCGAGTGGCGTTGGCAACTGGTCAGACCCGGGAAAAGTTGCTCGCAGCCTATATGCGTGAGTTCGATGCTATGAGCGCAGCGCAAGCAATAAAAACTGTTCCTGATTGCGATGGTGATTATGATATTTTTGCCCGCTATCCAGACGAATTGCGTACTCGGCAAGTTGAGGTTGGAGTAGGGCTGTATCAGCATTTGGGAATTGCGCGAGAAGATCGCGCCGGACGCTATGCGCAGATGCGGAGAAACTTTGAAGCGTTTGGCGCGCCGGTTGTGGGCTTGGTGTTTATCCACCATGATTTCTTGCCATATTCGGCGCTTGATGCCGGTTTAATGCTACAAACACTATTCTTATCTGCGAAGGCTCACGGAGTGGACTCGTGTCCATTAGGAGTGTTGGCAGGGTGGCGCCGGCCAGCAGATGAGGTTTTCGATGTGCCAGCCGAATACGCACTCGTTACCGGGTTTGCGTTAGGTTATGGAACGGATGCGCCGATTAATGATTTTCACGCAGCGCATCCGCCCATTGCGTTGATAGAGACGCGGTAGGTTATCCCTGAATACCGTATTCTGGTTCTGCTCGCTTAACGAGGCGCATGACGGCCATCGTGATAGGGGAGAATACAAGTTCAACGGCGGTTTTGTAGGTAAAACCAACAAACAGATAGTTGAGGAACGTCGATAGGTCAGGGATTTCTAGGACTTGCGCAGCGATAGAACAAAAGACGAGAGTATCAACGAATTCTCCGACGACGGTGGAGGCAGCCATTCGGCCAAACAGCAGTTTTTCCCCGGATCGCTTCTTCATTTGAACCATGGTAAATGCGTTGGAAAGCTGGCCGGCAAGGAAGCCAAGAAGAGAAGCAACGACGATCTGCCACACTGGTCCGAGAGTGCGTACTAGCGCCTCTTGGCCGTCATAGAAATCTGCGCCAGGTAGCGCAATCATCACCCAGTAACACAGCGCAGCGAAAATTGAGAGCGCGAAGGTAACAATGACAGCACGGCGGGAGGCCTTCCAGCCGTAGACTTCGGAAACGACGTCACCAATGATGTAGGCAAATGGGAAAAGGAAGAATCCGCCGTCGGTAAGAATCGGACCGAAGATAACCGGCTTCGAAGCTCCAATGTTGGACAGAATGAGAACAACGGCCATGATGGCAACAAAAATTGGGTAGAGTCCAGTCCCGGTTGGAGCGAATTTTGCTTTCTGGGCAGTCATGAATATTCCTATACGCTAAAAATGATACGGAAAATGAAGTACATCGACGCTCTCACTACCTCTACGGCGCGTACTCGCTTGCTGCCCCAAGCGGTGTACCGTGAAGTATTTTGCCAGAAACGTACCTAGCACGCACATGTTATCGATGCGATGTGCTGAAAATTATTCTTTATCCTCACGCAATCTAGTTAATTCTTTGATGCCGTCCTGTTCGGTAAAACCAAAAGCGCGTAAATCAGCGAGATAACGTTGGGTGAGTTGAATGAGGTGGTTGGCAAGTTCGTCGTCGTTAGTTTTTCTGCCGTTGACGATGGTTCCTTTACTTCGCGCTGTGGTAATCAGTCCTGCCTCAGATAGGGACGCGTAGGTGCGCATAACAGTGCCCGGGGCAATTCCAAGATCGCGCGCAAGTGCACGCACGGTGGGCAGTTGACTACCGGGGGAAAGTTTTCCGGAAAGTATCGCACCAGTAATTTGATTTGTTAGCTGCTCATGTGCGGGGATTGAAAGAGATGAATCAATAGTTAGTTCAACACTCATTGATCGACGCCGATTCCTGGATTGAACTGACGAGCCAACGTGATGACGAAAATGATGGTATTGACGATTGCTGCGATGGTGTGAACAGCGGCCAAAATGATTAATATTGTCGAACTTGGCATCGCGCTTGCGTCAATAAAGACTGTGGGGCGGAAGAATAATGCGCTGAACGCAAGATAAGCTCCACGCACTGATAAACCAAGAGCGGTGGCCGCCGTAGCTGCGGTTATGCCGAAAATAAGCTCATTAATAGATCTGCGACGCACGATATTGTCAAGGCTGACAAGCGCATTATCTGACGAATTTCGCGGGCGTAAGATAACAATCTGTGTGATTGCGGCAGTAAGTAAAGAAGCGAAAACTAGTGCGCCGATCACTGCAAATACTGCTATTGGTGACGCGAATGAAACGGCCCCGAAATCGTCAGGTAATACTGGCATTAGAGGGTAGAGCGCGGTGAGGGAGAATAATATGAGCGGGGCGCTTATGAGCGTTACTTTGGGAAGCTGGTTAGTGTATTGGGTAAGGGTGCGGCGCTCTAAACCGCTGTGTCTCGGGACGTGAGCGGCTTTGAATGTGAGTATGTGGACTATGAAGGTAAAAAGGCAGATTGAAGTGTAGATGGCGAATGGTGCGGCATAGCTGAGCTCCGGAATTCCTACGAAGACTAGCAGGATAATTGTTGCCGGTATGCCAACAATGAAACCGACAATGCGGGCGATAGCTAGACCGCGGATTGTTGTTTGTAGCTTTGGCGCGTATGGGAGCCGATTGAGGAAAAGCTTGCGGTGAGGAGTGTGAATATACCATGCTCCGAGCGTGATCAGCGGAAGAACTATCAGAGATAGTTGCACAAGTGCAGCGATCAATAAGTAGGGCATACTTGATCCGGCGTGTGGGACAGGCATCGTAAGAACCCTTCCTTGTGACAGTTAACTGATACAAGGATTTTATGTCGAAATATGCTTGTATCAATATGTTGTTACAAGGAAGGGCCGTGTGGTGCGGCGACCGCTCAGTTTCCGCACCACACGAAGTTTGTTGTGTCTATTGACGCCTTACGACGAACCGTTAGGCTTGATGGTGAGCCAAAATCTCACCGAAAGGTTCGAGATTTTCGGCGTGGTAATGAGCTCGGAATTCATCAAAATCAGGTCGTTCATCGCGCGTAAGCGGGAACTGTTCGACTGGAATCATCCGATCATTTGTGACTTTGACGTCGAGGACAACTGGTTCATTCGCTGCTACCGCCTGCGCCAAAGCCTCGTGCAGTTCGGATGCGGTCCGAACGGTGATACCGCGCACTCCGAAACCTTCTGCGATACGTGCGAAGTCAAGATCAGTTAAGGAAACTCCAGAGTGTGGTTGACGTGTGTCGTCTTGTTCGGCTTCGATATAACCTAGTGATTCATTCGTCAGTACCACCGATATAATCGGTAAGTGGTGTTCGGCTGCGGTGGTTAGTCCTTGAACCACCATGGTCATTGCTCCGTCCCCTGCCAAATTCCACACCTGGCGGCCAGGGTATTCGAGGGCGCCGGCGACAGCTGCTGGTAGACCATAGCCCATCGTGGCGTACAGTGGCGAAGTGGTGAACTGTTGGCCTGGGTTGACTTTCAAGAAGCGCGCAGAAGCGATATTGACATTGCCGACGTCGATACCGAACAGCGCATCATCTGTGGTGACCTTGTTAATTTCGCTAAAAACGGTTTCCAGTCGTATTGGGGATTGCGTGGTTGCCTGTGAAGTGATCCACTCTTCCCATTGGGAACGATTTTCTTGTGCGGCGCGCAACCATGCAGATTCTGAACCGTCGATGCCGCGTTGTTGAGCTACTTGTACAAGGGCTGCTAAGAATTCCTTGGCATCAGCACGAACGCCTAGCTCAACGCCATGGCGGGCGCCGATGACCATTGGGTCGATATTGACATCGACGAAGCGGGCATCAGGATTAAACATGAAAACGCCAAATTCGTAATTCGTGCCAATGAATAAAATGAAATCAGTAGCGCGCCCAGCGTCGACAGCTGGTTTAGTTGCTACTCGGCCAGTCGAAAGCATGTAGGAAGGGTGATCGTGTGGGACGATACCTTTGCCGAGATAAGTTGACAACAGCGGTGCGCCAACAAGGTTCGAAAGTTCAGTTAGTTCCGTCCCGGCTGAGCGAGCGCCTTGACCGAAGTATATGATTGGTCGTTTAGCTTGAGTGAGTAAGTCAAGGGTGCGTTCGACGTCATCCTTATTAATTGGGAATGTGGGTTGTGTGGTTGGGTGTGCATGTGCTGAGACTGGGTAGGCATTAGCAGGAATTTTTTCCCAACCTAGATCTTTGGGGAGGACGACGACGGCGGGGCCGCGTTTTGCGTAAGCGGTGCGGATTGCGGTGTCGATAACGAGGGGGAGTTGTTCGGCTGTCATGACGGTGCGGTTGTATACGGCAACATCTGCAAACATCGGGTTTTCATCCATTTCTTGGAAGAAATCGGTGTTCATTCGCGCGGTTGGGACCTGGCCGATGATTGCGAGAACGGGAATATTGTCAATTTTGGCATCGTATAGCCCGTTGAGTAGGTGCGCGGCACCGGGGCCTGCTGAGCCGAGCATGACGCCAATGCGGCCGGTTGTTTTAGCTTCGCCAACTGCGGCTAGTGCGCCAAATTCTTCGTGGCGAACGCCGATGTAATCGATGCGATCTTGATACGTGTGGATGGCGTCCATTGTGGAATCGAGAGAACCGCCAGGAAGTCCATAGATCCGTTTGATGCCCCACTCATGTAAAACGCGCATCATTTCATTTGCTGCTGGAACTAAGTTCGTCGCCATTATCGTCTCCTTTGCCGAGATTTTTATTATGGCTACATCATACTCTTTTTTTGTTGAAAAATAAACAATTGAATTTTAATCAGAAATTTTATGCGACATATCTAATTAAAATTGAAATAACAATTGAAAATGCAGATAGAAGTTAGAGACGTTAATGTTGTGACTATGACACGTGGATGCATTATCGTAACTCTGGGAACTCCGGCCTCTCCGCAGCCGAAAGATATTCAAGAATTTTTGAAGATCTTTCTTTCAGATCCGGCAGTAGTAGATATGCCACGGTGGTTGTGGAAACCGATTTTACACAACATTGTTTTGCGGGTGCGGCCGGAAAAAATTGCGCCGATTTATCGCAGAATTTGGACTGCGGAAGGTTCTCCACTTTTAGTCCATACCCGCGCGCAAAATCACCACTTAGCTCAGGAGCTTGAGGGTGTTCGAGTCGCCTTTGCAACCACATATATGGAACCGAGTATCGCTTCGGTAATCGCTGAACTTGACGTTGACGAAGTAGTTGTCATTCCGCTGTATCCGCAATACACTCCGTCAACAGTAGCTGATATTTGGCGTCAGCTTGATGAGATTGCTACCCAGCCAGATGCCCCCAGAATTATCCGTAGTTCAGCGTGGTATGACAATCCGGCGTATATCGACTGGTATGTACAACATATACACACCCGTATTAAGCGATGCTCTCACCACATTGACAAAATAATCTTCTCTTACCATGGTGTTCCTCTACGCGCCGCACACGATCCGCGTGAATATCAACGACAATGTGAGGCAACGACTCAAGCCATCATGGATCGCGTAGGGACTATTGATTTTGAGATAACATATCAATCCAAGTTTGGGCCAGGCGCATGGCTCCAACCAGCAACCATTGAGCGTATGGCAGCCCTGCCAGGTGAAGGTGTCCAAAACATCATGGTTGTCACTCCAGGGTTTTTCGCTTCTTGTATTGAAACACTTGATGAAATCGATGTACTCAATCAGGAAAAATTTATCTCTCAAGGGGGATGCTATTTCACATCGGTAGCACCGCCTGATTCAGACCCTGTCGCCGGGAAAATTCTCGCTCACGTTTATCACAGCGCTATCGCAGATAATCCTTTAAAATAGCCACTATGAGCGGTATCTGGTTGCTGATTTGTCTCGGTTTGGCATTGGTTGTGGCGATGGCGGTGATGGTGTATCAGTACCTGCACATTGTGCGACTTCAGCGCGATAATAATAATCTACGTCATCAACTTGCTACCCGGCATGAGCGTCCAGCCATCATTTCGCATGAAATTCGCACTCCGTTAGCACTTATCAATGGCGCAGCAGAACTCTTAGCTGAAGGACTAGCTGGGCCGCTAACTGACCAGCAGCGTACTTTTGTAACAACAATTACCGAAAACACAACGCAAGTTATCAATATTTCGGAAAACTTCCTTATCGATGCCCGCTTAAATTCAGCTACGCCCATTGCTCGAGAACACGTTGATGTACGGGCAGTTGTAGCTGATACTGCCCGCCACATGCGACGTATCACAAATGTTCCAATACATGTTGATGCTGCTGGTGGATTACTCCCTATTTGTGCCGATCCGGGCTTGATTCGCCAGCTGGTGTGGAATTTGGTCAATAATGCTACTCGGCATGCTGGGCCAGAGGCAACAGTCACTGTACGTGTACGCAATGCGGAAGGTGGCGGTGCGCTCCTCATTGTTTCCGATGATGGTGAAGGGATCTCTTCAGAAGATCAAGAGCATATGTTTGAAGCATTTCGCACCGGTTCTTCCCGGCGTCCGGGAACGGGTATTGGCATGATGGTGGCACAACATATTGTTCATGCTCATGGTGGGACAATCTTGGTAGACTCGTTATCTCAGCATGGCACGGCCATACATGTAGTTTTACCAGCAGTAGCGAAAGGAGAATGATGAAACCACGAGCTCTTGTTGTTGATGATGAAGCGCAGATGGTCTCGATCGTTACTTTTGCACTTGAAACTCAAGAATTCGAATGTGAAAGCGCAACTACGCCGGCACGTGCATGGGAGCTTTTGCAACATAATCACTACGATTTAGTAGTACTAGATGTGTTGATGCCGCGAGGTTCTGGAATAGATATTACGAGACGTATGCGTGCTTTGGGAATTGAAACACCAGTTATTTTATTGACTGCTCTGGGGCAAGAGTCGGACCGGATAGCTGGATTGGAAGCCGGGGCAGATGATTATGTGACAAAGCCGTTCAGTCCGCGTGAATTGGCTTTACGTGCCCAAGCTATTGTGCGGCGGTTAGCGCCTGAACGAGAAGAAAATCATCAAATTTTTGGTCCAGTGCGTATCGATCGGCGCGGAGGACGCGCTTGGTATGACGGTGTGCTAGTGACAGAAAGTCAGGTGGAAATGGCTATCTTGGCTACCTTAGCTAAACGCGCCAACGATATTGTTCCCACTCGAGAATTAATTACTGCCGTGTGGGGGCCAGCGGGCGGGTACTGGTGGGCGAGAAATGGTGAAAACAACCATTTATCGCCTGCGTAAGCATATGGAAAATGCTGGTGTAGATCCGACGCTGATTCGAAGTCATCGCGGATTAGGTTATTCTTTAGCTCAGTAATTAAGTAACGCCATGTTACCAAGTGTTACTTAAACCGCCATCACTGTTACCTCCGTCTCTTTACCATGGATAAATCAGAGTTATCAATGACGATCCTCGGAGGTCATCCATGTCCAAGCAGTCGCGGCCGCTCGGTTTCCTATCGGCACCGCCAAAAGCCCAACCGCTCCCAGCAGAAAAAGTTGATTCGGTCTACCGCCGTATGCGACTAGAAGTATTCACCGGCATTTTCGTCGGTTATGCTGGTTTCTATTTGATTCGCAACAATGTTTCGCTCGTTGCGGCCATTCTCAAAGAACACGATCTGATGAACACCATCGGTATCGGTATTGTGGCAAACGCGGTACTTTTTGCCTATGGTTTATCAAAGTTCTTTATGGCGATGCTTTCTGATCGCGCAAATGCTCGCTACTTTTTACCACTTGGTTTGGCATTATCAGCCATTACTAATCTTTTGATTGCATTTGTTCCAGTTCTATCAGCATCTGTCGGTCTATTTGCGATCGTTATGTTCCTCAACGGCTGGTTCCAAGGAATGGGATGGCCACCATCAGGTCGCGTATTAGTCCACTGGTTCTCAACCAATGAGCGCGGTTGGAAGACCTCGATTTGGAACTGTGCGCACAACGTCGGCGGTGCAGGTGTTGGTCTTATCGCTGCATGGGCACTAGGCAACTTTGCAACATCCGAAGCTGACTGGACTCCAGCATTCTGGGCTCCAGCGATTGTTGCATTAGTAGTTGCGGCAATTTCGTTGGTCCTCATTCATGATCGGCCAGAAGCTGTTGGTCTGCCTACAATCGAAGAGTACCGTGATGACCCAGCCAAGGTAGAGATTCACGATACAGAAGGTCTTTCATGGAAGGACATGCTCTTCAAGCACGTTTTGACCAATCGAGTTATCGTTCTCCTTGCAGTGACCAACGTCTTCGTCTATACCCTGCGTTACGGCGTTTTGAACTGGATTCCAGTTTATCTAACCGAAGAAATTCACGGCGCTAACATTAAAGAAGGTATTATCGGCTTCGCAATTTATGAAGGCGCCGGTATCATCGGTACCGTCTTGTGCGGCTGGGTTTCTGACAAAGTATTCAAGGGATGGCGTTCTGGTGCTGGCTTACTATTCTTAGCTGGCGTGGGTGTTGCAATTGCGTTGTACTGGCTGATTCCAAACACTGCTCCGCTCTGGATCTTCTATGTCCTTATCGGTGTTATCGGCGGTTTGATCTACGGGCCAGTTATGCTGATTGGTTTGCAAGCTATCGATCTTTCCCCACGTAATGTGGCTGGTACAGCTGCCGGCTTCACTGGTTTGTTTGGTTACCTATTAGGTGCAACCTTGGCCTCATCTGGTGTTGGTCTTCTCATCCACTACTTTGGCTGGAATATCACCTACGCTGTGCTCCTCATCGTTGTTGTCTTGTCCCTGATTCTTATGTGGATCGTTGGCAAAGACGAACGTCGACTGATGGATGAGCATAACGCACGCACTACAGCTAACTGATCTACCTATTTCTAGCACACATGAAACTGGGAGCTTACTCAACGAGCAAGCTTCCAGTTTTCATATACTAAAGAGTATGAAATCACTATGGATGCGCACGATGATACCGCGAATAATCGGGGTCATCGTCGTATTTCTATTAAGTTTTATTGGAGTTAGCTCAACGTATAACTTCAATCCTGACGTTATGGTGTTGTGCTCGAATAATGAACCAGCTTGCCAGGCCCTCGTCGACGATTACACTGCACAAAGTCACAAGAGTGCCCAAATGGTTCGAATGCCAACATCTGAAGCACTTGCTCACCTTCAATTACAACCTCAGAAATCTGAGTTTGATGTGTGGATTGGCGGTCCGGCAGAGGCATATGTCCTCGCTGAACGAGCAGGTTTGCTCACTGCGCATCATCTTGACACCGACACAATTCCATCAACAATGCTAACTTCGACATGGATTGGAACCTACGGTGGGGTATTAGCTTTTTGTGTTGCCCCTGACGCACCTACGCCATATACTTGGGCAGATTTAGCGCATTATTCCGGACGATTAGCATTGCCTTTACCATTTTCTTCCGGTACTGCAGTAACAATGCTCAGCGTACTTCATGAGCGTCAAGTATCCGATACCTTTTACGCCAATCTTCATCGAGCAACAACAACGTATACCGCATCGGGTACCGCACCGGCGCAGTTAGTCCGGCGCGGAATTGTCGATGCTGCGGTTACCTTTGAAGCCTACTGCCCAGCCGATAGTGATGATGCAAATGCGCCGCAACTCATTATTCCTCTCGATGGTACTGGCTACGAAATTGGTGCTGGTGCGGTGTTAGCTCATGGTCGGCAGGCGGCCGGACAAGACTTTTTGCGTTACACAATTTCAGAACGCGGGCAAAAGCTTCTGGCCCAAGTGGAGGGGCAAAACCCAGTATCTCTTGCATTGGACAACAATCTTGCCTCGCGCTTAGCACAGCTTGATGTTGCGCTATACGCAACTGATATTCACGTAATGGCAGATACTCGGCAGACCATGGTGGATCGCTTTGCCCATGAAGTTATGTATCCATATGGGGTGCGGGGGCCATTAGCACGATCTCTTAGCTTGGCAGTGGTAGGAGCAACATTAGCCGCTATTTTCGGGGCAAGTTTTGCGATACTTTACCGTATCAGCGCTCGCTATCGGCTAGCTATTCTCCTTAGCGCATGCGCCCCGATATTAGTACCCTCGGTTGCGATCGCGACGGCGTTAACTGTTCACCCAGTAAATATTGACCCCTATGGTGGGCTTATTATTATCTTGACGTTTGCCCTATGCGCCACCCCAATTGCCTTTCTTACATGCCTGGTTTTCACTGCTGATTTGACGGCGGAAAAAATAATGAGTGCAGCAGATATGGGATCTAGTCCCGGGCGGATCATACACAAACTGTACTTTCCGCGGATACAAGCAGGAGTGGCCGTCAGCATTGTCGGAATATCATTATGGCTAGTCTCCGATAATTCGGCAGGAGCTGTCTATGGTGGTCGAGATCACCTGTTTATTAATATGGTGCTCAGCTCGGTGAGTTCAGATCGTCAAACTTATACCATGCTTGCGTGGTGTGTGATCATCGGAGCGATAGGAGCAATAACTACCTGGTATTTCTTAGCTTACCGGGATGAACACAGGGCAAAGATATCAATCCGACAAATGTTGGCGGGTGATAACTCGCGTGCAATAGAGTTTTTACATCGTTTCTTCGTAAAGCAACGTCGCTACCTGTTATGCGTTGAGGTCTTGTGGCTTAGCATAGTTCTTTATGTTGTTATCATTATGGCTACCTATGCCGATTTTTCTGCCCTCCCAGATGATTTTCAAGCACGCATTGCCATGAAACTATGGATCGGTTTTGCAGTCACCGCCGTTGCTGTCATAATCGGTGTTTCCTTGGCCATTCATGAATGGGCATACACTCGGTGGCTACGTGCTTTTATGGCTTTTTTGTTACTCGGCGCTCCAATAGGTGTCGGTTTATTATTAACCTTAATGTTGCGAAACAATGTGGAAGTAGCTGGTTACGCGATTTTCCCGGCATTGGTTGGTAGTTATTCTATTGGTGGTGGGACGATTGCAGTGATAATCGCTTACCTGACCTTAGCGATTCCATTAGCATATTTCTTTGCGGTGATGATGATGAACCGGATGGCGATCGTGGCCCGTACGGCTCGCGATATAGGAGCCAATCGCTTGCGTGTTCTCTTTTTAGTGTTGTGGCAAATGAAAGGACGTTTTGTTGCTCTTGTCGCTATCGTTTTCGGACTGACGCTCACTCAAACAGCAACATTGGCTTTTGTCCAACCAGCGTATTTGCTCGTATCATCAACAAATTTAGTGAATTTAGCAGAGCGTGGAGACGTTGGCGAAGTTTTTGCTACCTCACTGCTTACTGGTGGATTGGCCGCATTAATTATTATCGCGGGAAGCATGGCATTGATTAGCGCACGATATTATGAGTTGAAAGGTTCCAGATGAGTTTAACTATTCGTGACCTTAACGTTGACAACATAGTTAAGGATGCGTCTTTTACGGTTCCTGATTCGCATGTTGTTGCAATCGTAGGTCCATCTGGTTCTGGAAAAACTACCTTACTTCATGCTATCGCAGGGTTTATTGCTACTACGAGTGGCAATATTTTTGTTGACGACGAAGATATTACAATGCAACCAGTGCCGCATCGACCAACTGCGATAATGGTGGAGCGTCCAACGCTGTTTGATATGTCTGTTCGAGATAATATCGAGTTTGGTTTAGACGATAGTCGCCAGAGCAGTAAACAACGTCATGATTTAGCAAATATTGTGATGACATCGCTAAATATATCTGGGCTAGCTGACCGGCATCCTACTACGCTATCTGGGGGACAAGCCCAACGGGTTGCGTTAGCACGCACCTTGGTGCGCCGTCCTCGAGTGCTTCTGTTAGATGAACCATTAGCGCATATCGAGTCTGCCATTCGTAACGATATTCACCATGAGTTACTCAGCCAAGTCCATCGTTTAGATTTATCGGTTCTATATGTAACTCATGATATAAATGATGCTTGTCTGGTGGCGGATCGTATTATTGTGTTAGCGGATGGAAGAATTATTCAAGATGATACGCCCGAACATCTCTTTTTACGTCCGGCAAATTCTACTGTTGCACGATTAATGGGCGTACCAAATGTTATCTCTCCAGCCCAAGCCCGTATTATTGCTCCACACCTATCTATTGCTTCGTCTCCGGAAATCAAAGTAGCGATACCGCCGTCGAAAATTACTCTTTTGCCAAACCCAGATCAAACGATTTTAGGAAATGTGGGTCAAGTTATTGACTGTGTGTTTTCCCGTTCGCACTACACTGTCCACGTCGAAACAGAAATTGGCACGCTAGTGGTCTGGTCCTCACGAAGTTTTAGTATCGGAGAGCACTGCATCGTCACTATCGAATATCTTTGGACGTTCGCTGATACTGAACGTATAACGCAAGATGACTTAAACATGACACAATGACGGTATGTCACATATGTTAAATGAGCCATCCGTTGTTTCGAACAAAGCTCAAGAGCTGGGCACTGACGGTGCCCCGGTAGAGATTATTACTGCTCGCGAAGTGCCACTCGGCGGGCTCCGGGCAATGACCGTCTATCGAACATTGCCGCAGCGGCAACGCTCGCTTATTGGAGCATGGTGTTTCGTGGATCATTATGGTCCTGATGACGTAGCTCAAACTGGTGGAATGGATGTGGCCCCGCATCCCCATGCTGGTTTACAAACAGTGTCATGGTTATTCGAAGGAAATATCACCCACCATGATTCAGGGGATAACCACGCAGTTGTGCGGCCAGGGCATGCAAATTTTATGACGGCAGGTCATGGTATTTGTCATTCTGAAGTATCTACTCAAGACACCACTGTCCTTCATGGTGTTCAACTATGGGTTGCATTGCCTGACTCGGCCCGGCATGGTCCACGTCGTTTTGACCATTACGTACCGCCGGTGATCTTCGTCGATGGTGGGCAGGTCAGAGTTTTCGTAGGTTCTCTTGCTGGTTCGTCGTCACCAGTACCGACGTTTACCCCGTTGGTGGGAGCTGAGGTAATTGTGGAACCACGTTCAGTGGTGACGCTAAATCTAGATCCAAAATTCGAGCACGGAGTTTTAGTAGACAGCGGCAATATCGACGTCGAGGGGACAAAAGTAGCTCGAACTGAGTTAGCATATACCGGAATTGGGCTGAAACAGCTACGAATTCGAAATAGTGGGGAAAATGCTGGCCGTTTGTTGTTGATCGGTGGCGAGCCATTTAACGAGCAGATCATTATGTGGTGGAATTTTTTGGCTCGAGATTCAGTTGAACTAGATGAGATGCGTCAAGCATGGGAAAACGAAAGTGACCGATTTGGTAAAACATATGGGTACGTTGGGCATGATCCGCAAGGATTATCTCGAATTCCGGCTCCAGTATTGCCTGATGTAAAAATACGACCGCGTCATAACCCTGCCCCGGTCGCTCGTCCAGAACAACGAATTTAACCCAGTTAGTTCCCTGTGGAAGGAAAAACAATGAACCAACAACGTACCGATAAAACTGGAAAGCCAGTCGAAGTAGTAGCTGGAAACAGTCTCTACGCAATCCGCTATGAAGAATCTGATGTCGCCGGATTTACTCAATACATTGATAACGGTGATGAACGAATCTTCTTCCATACTGAGGTTCGTCCGGAACTTGAAGGCCGTGGGTTAGCTGGGACGCTAGTGGATGTTGCCCTCCATGAAACTTCAGCAGAAGGTAAAACAATTGTTGCCATGTGCCCAATGGTTCGCCGTTGGGTGGGGAAGCATGGTGAAGGTTTGACTTGGCGTGCTGCAACAATGGAAGATCAACAATTTGTCATGAGCAATCTCTAATTGCGACTAATAGATATGGTTGTGGCCCCAGAATCTTCTGGGCCACAACCATATCTAGTACCTGCGATTAACGTAAGTAGTGCTTGCGCCGGTAAACAAGTGCACTAATTCCGCTAAGCATAAGGACGAGAGAAATGAGCGAAAATGGCATAGTTCCTTCAACACCAGTAGTTGCCAGACCAGCTGCTGCTAAATCAGTAGCATCTGGGGTACAAGGATTACCATTCGCATCGAGCCATACGGTCTTAGAACCTGCAGCGCCTACAGTAGGGCCAAGATCGAAGTGGCCATCAGTGATACCAGAACCAGAACCGACGTTGAATGTCAGAGTAGTGGTGCCGGACATTTCTTTGCCATCCTTGCCCTGAGCACTCATAGTAATACCCACCTTGTAGGTGCCTGGTTTATCAAATACCCAGTTAGGGTGCACATGGCTGTTTGGTTTAAGCGAAACTGAACCAGAGGCAGACGATCCGCTACCGGTAAACCATTTTTGGCCAACAACTTGACCAAAATTACCCGATGTGTACACTTCCATCTTTCCCGGGCCAGAGAACGAGCTTAGTGTGAAGGTCGCTGAGCCCTTCGTCTTGTCAAGGAAACTTGGGTTTTGAGTATTTGCCCCAACCCATGGAACATTTGCTGTTTGAGTTGCAGAAATCATCCACACGGGTGTGCCTGAAGGTATTGAACCAATAGCTTGGTTAGTTGTAGCTTTTCCAGCTGCTCCAATAGCAAAGGCTGCAGAGGATGGGTCAATCCACTTACCCGGGGCACTACGATCATCCTTGATTTGTGGGATGATCGTGTCTTTTCCGTTACCGCCTTGTTGCTTCGGGAAACACTTTGCGACAGGGACGTCTTGGTGTGGATCAGCAGTTGCCGTGCTGGTACCTGTGCCGGAGGCGGCGCTATCATTCGTATTTCCGGCATCAGATCCGTTGGTCCCAGAAGTATCAGTATCAGCTGAAGAATGATTATTCTGGTCAGCAGGGGGATCTTGCTGATCTTTTGCGTTATTTTGGCCTGGCGCGAGAGTTTTATCGCCGACTAGCCAGGTGTATGTTACTGGTTGCGATTCGACTTTTGCACCACCATTAACTGGGGTAGCAACTGCCTTGACTTCCATTTCATAGATGCCAGGGGCAGAGAATAACCAATTAGTGTGAACATGTGCTGGTTTTTCTTGGCGAATCATGGCACCATCGGTTAATTCGTAATGCTGGCTGGTCAGTGTTGGCACAACACCACCAGTACGACCGTTGGAGAACAAGAAGACTTTGCCGTCTTTTGGTCCCTTAACCTTGGTGAAGATAATGTCGGTTGTACCGAAAGCTGGTTTGACGCCGTTAGTGTCCCAACCAGGGAAGAGGATCGTGCCTTGATTGTTGCCAGACTGATCGAGGTAGTAGCCGCGACGAGAGATTTCTTGAGGCATAGATTGAGGAATATCGGTCAGTGCCTTGTCACTTACTCGCCAGTACACATCAGCTGGATCGTGATGGGTTACCTTCCCATGCGAGTCGTCTTTAGCCTTAATCGAAATATTGCCGTTATGTGCTAAGACGGTAAACAAATCGATGTGGCCGTTACTAATTTCAATCCGCTTTTTGTTCGGGTTTTCTTTATCAAGAGGTTTGAGAGCGCCAGCATCAGGAATAACTCCTTGAGGATACTCAGGCGTGATTTCGAATGGCATGACAGCGAGCGAGCGGCCGTCTTTAGCGGTAGCAACAATGGTGTGCAATCCGGCAAGTTTTGGTGTGGTTACGCTAGCTTGTGCAACACCGTGCATATCAACAAGAACATCGCCTGCTAGTAATTGCGGAGTTGAGTGCAGGTAGAAGTCTACCTTGGTGCCAGGAACTATGCCGGTAGCTTGGATTGTGATCTTCTCATTTTCGGTAGCAGTGAATTTACCTGAGGCTAGTATCACTCGTGGGCCTTGTTCCTGCGGTGTTGGCTTACTGGGGACATCACTTGAGGAACTATTGTCATCTTGAGGAAGCACTGCAGTGTCTCCTACCATCCACCGGAAAGTTGCCACGTTAGAAAGAACGGGTGCGCCCCCTGATACAGGAGTGGCCTTAGCTTGAACTTCCATCGTGTAGAGACCTGGTTGGGTAAAGAGCCAGTTAGTGTGTACGTGACTTGGCTGGTCTTGACGGATAGTGGAGCCATCTTCCATCAGATACTTCTCTGATGTGAAGGCTGGCTCAACGCCCCCCATTCGCTTGTAGTTAAATAGGTAGACCTTGCCTGGTCCCGTTACCTTCTTAATGATGATATCGGTTGACTCAAATGTTGGTGCGACACGGTATGTGTCCCACCCAGGAAAGAGTAGTTCTTGTTGACTAGAGCCGCTTGCATCAAGATAGTATCCGTATTTTGGAATTGAGTTATCGAGTTTATCGGGCATGCTTGTTAAAGCATTGTTACGCACCCGCAATTGGATGTCTGCCGGATCTCTAATGATTTCTTCATTAGTGGAGTCATCCTTGGTAACAAGATGTAATTGTCCATCGCGTTGAATAACTGTGAACAAGTCCAGGTGTCCATGGTCTAGAATAACTTTTTCGTGGCTATTGACGATATTGTTAAGCGACGCATTTGGAGCAGGCGCAGCAGGTTGGTCTGTACCGCCTGGCTTGAGATCTTGTCCCGGAAGTATCGGGGTGGTGTCTTTAGCAACTACAGTAAATTGTTCATTATCAAGTTGGCTGTCTTGACCTTCTAACGTGATGCCGAGGAGGTAACGACCAGGTTGAAGATTATTCGGTAGGGTGACCTTTGCCGTAATATTTCCTTTTTGATCTGTCGAAAGGCCGGAAACAACGGCTGTTGTCTTAGTTTTACCGAAGGAACTAATGACGAAAGAAACTTTTTTCGATGGCGGTAAATTACTACCCTTAACAGTCAATGTCTGGCCAGGCTGAACCGCATTCTTCGGTGAAGTAATTGTAATATCAGCATCCTCGTAAGAGTCCTCGGCATCTTCTGTATCCGCTATCTCTTCGTCATGTGAAATTGTTGAATCGATTGGGTTGTTATTATTTTGCGGATCTTCATCGTTAGGATCAATAACCCAATGGTATCTCACTGGATCTGAGGTGATAGTTTCGCCAGTTGTTTTTGTGGCAACAACTTGCGCAGTGTAGTAATAATCGCCTGGGGCGGTGAAAATCCATAGGCCATGCGTGTGACCGGTAATTGGTAATTTCGCACCGGCAGTCAGGTATGGACTATTGGTACTAAGAACTGGATTTAAGGATGAGTCAATCTTAGGGGTGCCACTGAGGATAAGCTGTCCAGGACCTTTAACCGAAAGGAATTTCACGGCGACATCGCTGTAGCCGTGACTTGCGAAATTATCAACTGACCAACCAGGGGAAAATGGATTCAATCCACGTAGTTTTCGGTTCGTGTGATAACCGGCGCCTTCGGCAAATGTGTCATTCATAGTGCCGATTTTTTCGTAGAATCGCTTTTCTAGATGGAAGGTAACGCTTTCTGGGGTGCGTAATGTTCCTTCAAAAGACGTAGCATTTTCGCGCACTACGAGACGTGGTTTGTCGCCCTTTGTCAGGACGAAGAAACCATCGGTATGTCCAGTATCCAGAGTAATTGGAGCGGTGAGGATTCCACTGTCTGACGATTGCGGGGTTGATGGTGATTGAGTGTCTTCGATATCAGCATCGTCGTCTTCATCTTCATCATCGTCGGCGTCGACGTCGTCGCTATCGTCATCTTCTTCATCTACTGCAGTAGCGTCGTCTTCGTCATCTTCGCTAGATGTTGCACTTTGATCGCTTTCAGCATCCTCGCTCACCGGATCGGAATCGTCGGCAAGTGCACCATCTTTATAGAATTTGTTAATCACAAATGTGGACGTAAACGGCTCGGACTCTACGAAGCTTCCATCAAGCTTTTCACCGACAGCTTTTCCTGTTATCTGATATTCGCCGGCTGCGGTAAAGAACCAATGTGCATGTTGGTGGCCGAAAATTGGTAGCGTAACGCCGGCATCGAGATAGTGTGTACCACCAGGAATGCCTTGGATAGCATAGTTTTCCCGAGTTGCTTTAGCAGTTTGTGGATCTTCTAGTTTGGTGATGAAGTCCTTAAGCGTAGCTAATTTATTGGTTGGAATGAGAAAAGCTCCTAGCGGCGTATCTTCGGATAAGCTATTGCCGAGAATTGCAACTGCTCCAGGGCCTTGCACAGCCGAGAAATCGATACGTACAGATTTAAAGCCGTTATTTTGATATCCGGGAGCAGACCAGCCTGGTTCGAAATAGGTTGTGGCTTCCAAATTATTTGTGTAGTAGCCGGTTGTTCCGCGGCTTAGATAAGGCATTTCTTCCGAATAGTCTCCGTATGTTTCTGGAGAAATGCTGAATTGGACATTGTTCGGATCGTATTTTTCATTATTAAGTCCATGATTGACCTGAACGGAGAGTTGTCCGCCCTCGGAATCAATATAAAAGGCATCGGTATGGCCATCTGCAAGCACAATTCCGTTACCAAGTGCATGCGCTGGTAGAGCGAGCATTGATAGTAGCATGGAGCTGATAATAGCGCCCACGGCTACACGCATTTTCGCCAGTTTCATATAGCGTTATCCATTCTATAGTTGATCAATTTGCGAAGTACCCAAGCGTGGGTACAACCGACTGAACAGTTATAGAAGTTACTCTATTGGGAATGATAACTATTCTCAAGTAGATGATGTATATTTATCTCACATTGGTTGGCTCACGGTAGACTACCGAGTATGAATACACAATTACAGACCGAAATCGTCTCGTCATTGGGAGTTAAGCCCACTATTAATCCAGCCGAGGAAGTTCAAACTCGCGTCAACTTTTTATGCGACTATGCCCGTGCAACCCATACCAAGGGATTTGTGCTAGGTATTTCTGGGGGAGTCGATTCTACCTTGGGTGGAAAACTTGCCCAGCTAGCTGCCAAACAGCTACGAAATGAAGGGTATGAAGCACAGTTCATCGCAGTGCGATTGCCTTATGGCGTTCAAGCTGATGAAAAAGATGCGACCGGGGCGGTTGAATGGATTAACCCGGATCGTATGGTGACGATTAATATTAAGGCGGCCACAGATGCGATGGTTGTGGCTTATAACGATGGAATGCTTGCCAAAATAACTGATTTCAACAAAGGTAACGTGAAAGCTCGCATGCGCATGATTGCCCAATTTGCGATTGCTGGAGATGAGCGGCTATTGGTTATCGGGACTGACCATGCAGCAGAAAATATTACTGGTTTCTTCACTAAATTTGGCGATGGTGCAGCCGATATTCTTCCATTAGCTGGATTGAATAAGCGCCAAGTCCGTAAACTTGCCCAATATCTTGGCGCGCCAGAACAACTATGGAACAAAACTCCAACGGCAGATCTTCTTGATAGCAACCCCGGCCGTACTGATGAAGATGAGCTCGGAATTGGCTATGACTATATCGATGACTATTTAGAAGGTAAGTCCATTCCGCCGTCGATCGCGCAAAAACTTGAGGATCGTTGGCGACAAGCGCAGCATAAGCGTGTTATGCCCGTCCAGCTTAGCGACCGATGGTGGAAAGAACAATGAAAAGTATCTGACCACTGATCATTCAGACATTGCGTGTTCTAATTCTGGGACACGCAATGTTTTATAAACCGACCAAACAATTGCGATCATTGGAATCGCAATAGCCGCGCCAATTAACCCACCGGCAAAACCACCTGCTGCGACACCTAGTGCCACACCAACAGGGTGGACAGAAACCTTCTTGCCAACAATGAGTGGGTATAGTAAGTTTCCTTCAATTTGGCTGATTGCTGCAATGCCGATTCCAACGAAAATAAACATTGATAATCCACCAGTTGCCAGTCCAACGAACATGGCAACTAACATTGCGGTAGGCGCACCAATGAGTGGGATGAATGTACATAGCATAACTAATACGCCAAGTGGAGCTGCCAGCGGTACTTCTAAAAACCATAAATAAATAAAGGACAGCATGCCATTAGCTATAGCAATAATGACCATTCCGGCGGCGTAGCCAGAAAAGGCAGACCAGCCAGCTTTGGCACCTTTGTCGAAGCGATCTCGTTTACGTTCCGGTAAGAGCTCAAGGAACCATTTCCACATGGAGGTGCCCGACGATAAAAAGAAAACGGTGATAAAAACAGCTAACGCAATGATGGTGACGATGACGGCGAGCTGGCTAGCATTTGATAGTACCGTTTGAGCAATAAAGCCGGCGTGGTCGCGTACATATCGGCTTCCTTCTTGTACTGCATTAGAAACTCCATGAAGAAGTTGTGAACGGTGAACTTTAATGGGGAGTGATCCATCGGTGAGCATGGCAACGATGTTGTTCACGCCGTGCGAAAATTGGCGAATCAAATCGTCCCACTGATCCAAAATCGAATAAATAATATAGGTAATAAGGCCGCCAAAAACTGTAAAGCCACTAATGACGGCAAATCCAGTGGCGAGCGAACGCGGCATTACTTTATTTAGCATATTAACGATCGGAGATAAAACTGCCGTGAGGACGCATGCTAGAAAAACTCCGAGGAAAACCTGGTAAATCATCCCCAATAGATACACGATAGTCGCGATAACAATAGTTAAACCAATCAGTGACCAAGCACCAACACCATATTTAACGAGCCAATGAGGAACTCCAGAAGAACGGGGCGGTGGTGGGCTAACAATAGCTGACCAAGGCTGGGGGCTGTTCACAGGTGTAGCTGCAGGCGGTTGCGGAAAATGTTGTCGCTTCATCAGCTAATCCTTCACGATAAATTATCAATAGTTTATTTCTATATCTAAAGATACCTTTATTTAGCCCACAGCATACAAAGGCTGGAACTCGGCACTTGATACAAGCGCACAAGTACGAGAGAATGATATCTAGATCACAATCTCAGCAATGGAGCAGGTACACAATGAAAAAGTTGATCAATAATCCAGCAAACGTCGTCACTGAAGCTCTTCTTGGGATGGAGTTAGCTCATCCACAATTACGAATTGACCATGAAAAGAGAGTAATTTTCCGTACTTCATCACCTACAGAAAAAGTAGCATTGATTTCTGGTGGTGGATCTGGCCATGAACCACTCCACGGCGGATTTGTTGGGACTGGAATGCTTGATGCGGCTGTTGCTGGCGAAATTTTCACCTCCCCTACACCAGGCCAAGTTAGTGCGGCGATTTCTGGCACTGATGGCGGCAAAGGCGCCCTACTTATTATTAAGAACTACACAGGTGACGTCCTCAACTTTCAGATGGCTGCTGAACTGGCGCAAAGCGAAGGCATTGATGTCAACTATGTGGTTGTCAAAGATGATGTTGCTGTAGAAGATTCCTCCTTCACTGCAGGGCGTCGTGGCGTAGGACTTACTGTGTTACTAGAAAAAATCGCAGGTGCGGCAGCAGAAGAAGGACAAAGTCTGGACGAAGTCACTGCGGTGGCCCAAAAAGTTATTGAGCAAGGCCGTTCGATGGGAGTTGCGCTAACGTCAGTTACGCTGCCAGCTGTGGGCAAACCGTCCTTTGATCTGCCCGAGGATGAAATCGAAATGGGCGTTGGAATTCACGGTGAGCCTGGGCGTCACCGAATCAAGATGAAAAGCGCACACGAGATTGCCCAAGATTTAGTTGATGCGATTCTAACTGACTATGATTTTACACATTCAGATGCAATCGTCATGCTTAACGGTATGGGAGCAACTCCGTTAGTAGAGCTCTATATTATGTACGGCGAAGTGGCCCGTTTGTTAGCTCAACGCGGGGTACGGGTTGTGCGAAATCTGGTAGGCAATTACATTACGTCAATCGATATGGCTGGTTGCTCGCTGACTATTTTGAAAGCTGATGATGAATTGTTGCGCCTGTGGGATGCACCCGTGGCAACACCAGCACTAACCTGGGGACACACAATATCTACTCCACAAACCTCGGCGAGTGCGAAACTAGCTCACAAAGTAACGAAGGATCAGCCGGCCAAGGCCACTGCGCACCGGGATCGTCATGAAACGGGGCAGGGGATCACACTGAGCCAGATGCGCACATGGATTGAACTCTCTGCGCAGGCTATGGACACCCATCAGGACCAACTAACTGAACTTGATGCCGCTATTGGGGACGCGGATCATGGAGCTAATATCGCCCGGGGTATGAGTAGTGCACTAAATGCTGTTGACAAAGCTGATCCTGACTCCTTCGCCGAAATTGGTAAAGTCGTTGGAATGTCATTGGTATCTAGTGTTGGCGGGGCATCTGGTCCGCTATACGGTACATTCTTCCTGCGCTTTGGCCAAGAAATTGGTGATGTAGACGAAGTTGATGTACCTACGTTAGCGGCTGCTTTCCGTGCTGGTGTTGATGGCGTTAGGTCACGAGGCAAAGCCGATGCAGGGGAAAAAACAATGCTTGATGTTTTCATGCCGGTTGCAGATGTTCTTGAAGCCTATAATGATGCCCAACTAAGTGATGCGCTTTCCGCAGCCCAACAAGCAGCCTTTACTGGGCGAGATCAAACTATTGACATGATCGCTAAGAAGGGACGTGCATCGTACCTGGGAGAACGCTCGATAGGGCACATAGATCCAGGAGCTGCCTCAGCAGCATTGCTTGTTGACGCACTCGTTACCGCAGTGATGGAGAAATAATGAGTGTTGGGATTGTCTTAGTTTCACATTCACCACAGTTAGCACAAGCGACCTATGAACTAGGTATGCAAATGGTTGCTGATTGCTCAGTACGGGTTGAGATCGCTGCCGGGAGTAGCGAAGGGACCTTTGGTACCGATGCGATGGTTATTATGACGGCTATTGAGGCAGCGCAAGATGGTGATGGTGTAGTTATTCTTACTGATCTTGGATCAGCTATATTGTCTACCGACATGGCCTTAGAGTTCTTAGGCTACCCAGACAATGTGATGATGGTGCCGGCACCTTTTGTAGAAGGTTTTATGTCAGCTATTGTCGCAGCTAGTACTGGCAATACTCTTGCTGAAGTTGTGCGCCAAGCCCGTCATTCACTTGAAGCAAAACGTCACCAGATAGATGGTGCGTTAATAAGCGACGATGAACCGGTGCTGGATACAGTTGACGTAACTCCACAGCCAGATACCTATAGTCAGCGGGTAAAAATTGTCAATGCAACTGGTTTGCATGCACGTCCGGCGGCTCAACTTGTACATCTCGCTAGTCAATATCAGGCGCAAGTATTTATTGTTTACGACGGTGAGACTGTTTCAGCTACCTCACTGATGGATGTAGCTGGATTAGGAACCCAAGGTGGGGATGAGATAGAACTACGCGCGCAAGGTGAACAAGCTGAGCAAGTTCTTGCTGCGCTCGCGGAATTAATCGATTCTGGGTTTGGTGAAATCTAGTATCGCTAACCTGAAAGCGGGGCGGCCAATTCCTGTTTGGTCGCCCCGCTTTCAGGCTATCTAGGTCAAAATATTTCGTTATTCATCGTTTGTTGGTAGTTGTCCTTGTTTTACGGCTATCTCAAAGGTTTGAGCAAATCCTCGTCGCCACGTGCCATAACCATGATTGCCTGGAATGATTCGTGAATCGACGTTCATGCCGACCTTTTGAGCGAGTGAGGAGAGCAAACGCTGCGCCTTACGTGCGCGTACGTCGGAATCTCCGCTTAAAAAGACGGCTGTAATACCGGTGAATTTCGGATCGTTATCGGCAAGAGCATTTTCGAAGATATTTTTTGGATTAACTGCGTTGAATGCTTGTTCATCTCCGCCAAATAATGTGTCAACGGTTTCTTGATGGTTGCGTAGCATGGGTTCTTCGTAGCCGGAAAGGTTAATAAAAGCGCCGTAGGCTTGCGGAGCGTTGGCAACTACTTGCAAGGAGCATGTTCCACCGTAGCTGAGCCCGGCGAGAGTCCAGTGGGATTGGTCTGGGTCCACTCGCAATCTTTCTTTGATAAGCAGTGGGACATCGTGGCTTAAGTAGGTTTGCATCTTTATGTCTGGCCCGTCGACGCAGGCCGGATCTCCAGACCACGATCCGGTAGCATCAACGGAAACGAGGATGGGGGAGATGCCGTCGTTGGCATGTTGATAATGATCTGCTGGGATAGCTGCGTCGCCTACCGCGAACCAGCGTTGTGGTGAGCCAGGATTGCCGTGGAGGAGAACGACGACGGGTAGATCCATCTCTGGATGTGTCCAATAAGCTGGTGGAATATAGACCCATGCATCTCGTGCATCAAGACCAGATTCGAGACCTTTCATTGGGATTGTGACAAGGGCACCTATTTCCCGGTTTCCGTTTTTAGGAGTAGTAGTGCGAGCCAGGAACTCATCGTAGGTCATTTCTTGAGTTATATGATGCGGAAAGAAGCTACCAATCGAAGCGTATTCTTCATACGTTAGATTGGCCACGAGATATGTGTTGGCGCTAGCTAAACAGGCGATGATAGCCAAAATGATACGTCGACCGCGCACAGTGAATATTCCGATGATAGCTGTTGCGGCAGGGAAACTGGCGATAAAAATATTCCACGGTACTAGTCCAGGGAAAGGTGCTGGCCAGACAAAGAAGTAGAACCATCCGGCCAATGCGGCTAGTAAGCCGATTGCGAAGGCTACGAGACCGCCTACACGTGAACCACTGCTTGTTTTACGTAACGTAAGAACGCCGACAGCTCCAATGAATAGAGCTGTCACTAAATAAATGGCAATAGTAGCGACCGGACCAATAAGGGTAAGGCTATCTAGAAAGTCCATAATCGAATCATCTCAAAAAATATTGGTAAAGTTAAAAGGTACCACGCAATAATTACTGTGGCGCTGAGCGCTTTTTGAAAGGGTGAGCTGTGACTGCTCTCTTGCTTGAATCTCCATTATTAACTGTTTTCGTCGTCGTTGCCTTGGGCGCCGTCGTCGGTATTATTCCTTTTGGTCCATTACGTCTTGGTGCTGCCGGGGCACTATTTGTCGGTCTTGCGATAGGTAATGCAGTACCTGATGTGGCTAGCTCAATGGGAATGATCCAAAATTTAGGGTTGGCGTTATTCGTTTACACTGTAGGGCTAAGCGCCGGGCAAACGTTTTTTGCAGATCTTATACGACAATCTAAGTTGATGATTGCTTCTATTGGAGTGTTGATACTTGGCGCAGTTACTACCATCGTGGGTGGCATGATACTGGGTTTCACATCGGATTTTTCGGTTGGTATTTTTGCTGGTGCGACGACGAATACCCCGGCACTTGCTGCAGCATCGGCTGCCACAGGCAATGAAATTCCCGCAGTTGGTTATTCTTTGGCATATCCGATGGGCGTGATTTTTGGCATTATCTTTGTGTCATTGGTTGTTGGGCGGCAGTGGCCCGGCAAGAGTGATACGCAGTCTTTGGCTGGTAAGCATTTGTCTGCAGTGACAGCAAATGTTGATAAGAAGTTAGAGATTCGGCGAATTCCAGGATGGCAAGAAGAACGGATCCGGATGTCCTATCTACGGCGTGGAGATGACCAGCGAGTGGTTAGCCCCGGTGAAGTGTTATTGCCCGGGGATCGAGTTGTTGTTGTGGGTTTGCCTGACGACGTCGAGTTAGCTGTTTCGGCGATTGGGACTGAAGTTGATGAGCATTTAGCTGACGATCGTTCGATCGTGGGGTTCCGTAGTTTTGTTGTTTCTCGAAAAGAGTTGGCGGGGCGTTCGATCGCTTCATTGAGTTTGCCAGCACAGTTTGGGGCGATGATTACCCGTGTCCATCGTGGTGATTTGGAGTTGCTGGCTGCTGATGATCTTCGTCTTGAACTCGGTGATCGTATTGCCGTGGTTTATCCGCGTTCCGAAGAGTCGGCTATTGAAAGTTACTTTGGTAATTCCCAACGTAAGATTTCGGAGGTCGATGCTATTGGTTTAGGACTTGGCTTGGCCTTGGGACTGTTAGTTGGCATGGTGGAAATATCTCTTCCTGGTGGAACATCATTTAGTTTGGGGGCAGCTGCTGGTCCGTTGTTAGTTGGTATGGTGTTAGGTAATTTGCAACGTACTGGTCCGCTGGTGTGGCAATTACCGTTGTCAGCTAATCTGACGATTCGGCAACTCGGTCTTTTGTTGTTCTTGGCAGCAGTAGGTATTGCTTCTGGGCCAGCGTTCGCTAAGACGGCGTTTACGAGTCAGGGTCTTAAAGCCGGGCTTCTTGGCGCTGTCATCGCTATTGTTGTTGTTGGCCTGACAGGTCTTGTTGGACGTATGTTGGACTTGTCTGCGCCACGTACCTCGGGGGCTATGGCTGGTATTTTGGGGCAGCCAGCAATTTTGGCATTTGCGGTTTCGAAGGTTAATGATGAGCGTATTGAGAGCGGATATGCAGCGTTGTTTGCGTTGGGGATGATCGTTAAGATTTTGCTCGTTTCGCTGATTCTGTTGTTCTGATACGTGACTAAAGCTACTAATCATCGCGTTAATAATGTGACAAATGTGGTGTTTGAGGTCAAAAGTTAGTGACTTATTCTATGTTTTTAGCGAAACACGCCTACAAATTCGCGGTTTTGGCTCCTTTTCGGCTAAATTTCTAGGTAGCGGCTAAACAGCCCGTTCGAACAACTTCTATTTTGGAGGAAGAACTATGTCCCTCAACCGCACTGAACTTATCGCAAAGATTGCTGAAGAAGCTGGCATCACCAAGACTGATGCTGACAAGGCTATGTCGGCTTTGCAGTCCGTTCTCGTTGATTCCCTTTCCAAGGGCGAAGCAGTAAAGATCACTGGTCTTATGTCTGTTGAGCGTACCGAGCGCGCAGAGCGCAAGGGCCGTAACCCACGCACCGGTGAAGAAATCAAGATTCCAGCCGGCTTCGGTGTTAAGATTTCCGCTGGCTCAACCTTGAAGAAGGCCGTTGCTAAGTGAACTAGAGCATTCTAGAAAATATCAGGGCAAATATCCGCGGGATGTTGCCCTGATATTTTTATATCCGAAGGTATGACGTCACATACTAGGCCAGCTATCCAATCCCCGGCTTGGGGTAAACTATAGCCATGGCTATTTCAGATCCTTACTCTGCTCCTAGTGAGCCAGGCGCCCCTCAAGCACCTAGCTTAGATCCATCGTCAACAACAGCTGTTTTAGAAAAAACCGAAGAACAGCAGGCCCCGGGTGACGATGAGCGTTTTGCACACTATGTTCGCAAGGATCGCATCGTGCAGTCCGCAGTTGAAGGCGGACCAGTTGTGGCTTTGTGTGGGAAAGTCTGGACGCCGGTTCGCAATCCTGATAAGTACCCATTATGTCCGACGTGTAAAGCTATCTATGAACAGATGGGCAATATGGGCAATAGCTGGCCGTTTGGCCCCAATGTTCCAGGTAAGGGAGGAACGGGCAACGGTTCCGGAGGTGAACAATGAGTTCTGAGCTGAAAGGCTCAGCACATTCGCCACAATCGGCCTCCGTTTCCGCAGCAGAAAATTTACCTCCGGTATTTCCTCGTCGTGCGGCTTGGGGAACTGCTGGATCGTTGCGCGCTTGGCAGGCGGCGGCTTTAGAACAATTTATGGCCAAAATGCCGCAGGATTTCCTTGCGGTAGCAACTCCAGGTGCTGGCAAGACGACCTTCGCACTTCGAGTAGCAACCGAGCTTATGGCTCGGCGAGAGGTTAACGAAATTGTTGTTGTGGCTCCAACTGAGCATTTGAAATACCAGTGGGCAGAGGCTGGGGCACGAGTGGGCCTGCAGCTAGATCCAGATTTTTCTAATTCTAATATCGGTCTAGGTACGTCGTTCAATGGAGCCTGTGTAACTTATGCTCAGGTTGCTCGCGCACCGATGTTCCATCGGCAACGAATCGCTTCACGGAAAACGCTTGTTATTTTGGATGAAGTCCATCATGGTGGTGATAATCTCTCGTGGGGAGATGCTATCCGAGTGGCGTTTTCGGTAGCCAAGCACCGACTCAGTCTTACTGGAACACCGTTTCGTTCAGATACCTCAGCTATTCCATTCGTTACTTACGAACCTGATGGTGATGGTATTTATCGTTCTAAAGCTGATTACACGTACGGTTATGCTGAAGCGTTACGCGATTTCGTGGTGCGTCCGGTGATGTTTATGTCATACACCGGAAATATGCAGTGGCAAACAAAGCATGGCGAAGTTATGGAAGCAACACTTGGCGAGCCACTGACTAAGGATCTGACTGCGCAAGCTTGGCGGACAGCTCTTGATCCAAGTGGCGAATGGATTCAGGCGGTGCTCAAAGCAGCTGATGAACGGCTCAATGTTGTGCGAAGAAGTGTTCCCGATGCTGGCGGCCTAGTTATCGCAACTGATCATAAAACTGCGAAAGCTTATGCTGGACTTTTAGATAAAATCACCGGCCAAAAAACAACCGTTGTGCTCTCTGATGACAACACTGCCTCTGATAAGATCGCTCAATTTTCTGCCGATACCAGCCGGTGGATGGTGGCGGTACGTATGGTTTCCGAAGGTGTTGATGTACCACGCCTTTGCGTTGGAGTGTATGCTACGTCAGCTTCTACGCCGCTCTTTTTTGCTCAGGCTATCGGTCGTTTTGTCCGTTCGCGTAAACGTGGTGAAACAGCATCAGTATTTTTGCCTTCTGTTCCTCGTTTATTGGGGCTTGCCGGAGAGCTAGAAGCCCAACGAGACCACGCCTTGAATAAGCCATCGTCTGATGAGGCACAGCAAGGTTGGGATGATGAATCTTTAGCTGAAGCTAACCGGGAAGAGACAGCTTCCAATGATTTAGAAGGCCCTGGATATCGGGCGCTTTCTGCGGCAGCGACCTTCGATAAGGTGGTTTTCGACGGTGACGATTTCGGTTCTTGGGCGGAAGTCGGTTCGGATGAGGAAGCCGATTTCTTAGGTATCCCAGGTTTACTTGAGCCCGACGACGTTGCCACTTTGTTACGTCAGCATCAGCAAGATCAACAAAGTAAGGCTGCTAAGCGTCCCACTTCGGGTAGTGCTCCGGTGATGAGTTCGCGTCGTCGTCGAGAAAAACGCCAAGAACTATCGAAAATCGTGGCAGCCTATTCGGCGAAAACTGGGCGGGCCCACGCTCTTATCCACACCGATCTGCGCAATGTGTGTGGTGGGCCAGAAGTAGCTCGTGCCTCGCTGGAACAGATCGAGGCACGTATCGCTCAGTTGCAGCGCTGGTTTGTTGGGCGTAAATAAATAATTGGGTGGGTAGCTGATACTACCCACCCAATTATTTGGTATGTGTAAATTATCGAATATCGACGAATTCGGTCGGAATACCCGGTTCACCTTCGGACAGACGCCATGCGTTGTATGGCAGTGCAGCGCGAGAAGAACGATGACGTTCGGCGGCTCGGCCCAACGCGGTAGCGTTCATGTACTCATCGTGAATCTTGCCACCAGACACCAAAGCAACTTGCAGTGGGCGAGCGCCTTGCTCTTTCAAATAGACAATTCCGTCTTCAAAATCATTGACGGTGACGATGAGTTCAGCAGTGGCACGGCCAGTAACATCGTATTTCCGGCCAGCAACTTTCAGGCCGCCCCGGGAGCTTTTAGATTCAGACTTCTTTTGCACTGGTGTCCAGGCTCCCGAAGCGTCCTGCCGGGCTACCAGTTTATAGACCAGCTGGGCCGTGGGATGTCCAGAACCCGTCACAAGTTTAGTTCCTACGCCATAGGAATCCACCGGAGCTGCATTTAACGCAGCAATCGCGTATTCATCTAAGTCTGAGGTGACGGTGATCTTCGTCGTCGTTGCACCCAACTCATCTAACTGGGCGCGTACTTTAAACGCCTGGGCAACCAAATCTCCAGAATCAAGCCGAACAGCACCTAATTCGCCACCAGCTGCGCGTGCCGCAGCAACTGCTTTTTCTACGCCGTCGTGAATGTTGTAGGTGTCCACAAGCAATGTAGTGTTCGGACCAAGAGTGCGGATCTGAGCCGCAAACGCCTCATCTTCGGAATCATGAAGCAAAGTAAACGAGTGCGCTGCCGTGCCAATCGTCGAAATTCCGTACCGCCGGCCCGCTTCTAAATCCGAAGTTCCAACAAAACCGCCAATAACTGCTGCACGTGCCGCCGCAACTGCACTATATTCATGGGTTCGACGGGCACCCATTTCTAAGCACGGACGATCGTGCGCGGCAATCGTGACACGCGAGGCTGCCGTCGCCACCGCAGAATCGTAGTTCAGCATCGACAATACTAAGGTTTCTAGTACAACGCACTCAGCAAATGTGCCAACTACGGTGAGAAGTGGCGAATAAGGAAAATAACATTCGCCTTCTGCATATCCATAAATATCACCGGTAAAACGCCAATATTTCAAAAAATCAAGGGTGCGTTCGCCAACGATTTTAGCATCGCGCAAATAGGTGATTTCCTCGTCGCCAAACGTAAAATCTTGCAGTGCTTCTAAAATGCGTCCGGTTCCCGCAACCACACCGTAACGGCGTGAACCAGGAAGACGGCGGCCAAAAACTTCAAAAACACACGGAAGTTCGGCGCGTCCAGTCTCGAATGCTGACTCGATCATCGTCAGCTCATACATATCCGTTAGCAGTGCGGTACTTAAAGAATGTTTCATGGTTTAACCGTAGGTGGGAATGGATGAAAAATCTACCAAACAGGCTGTGTTTTCTCCCTCTGGACGAATCGCGTAGACTAGAAACGTGACTCATTCTCTTCCTGAAACTAATAGTGCCCCCGCTGAGCACGGTTTAGCCGATGCCCAGTGGCGTACTGTCGTCCATAACGATCCAGTTAATCTGATGACCTATGTCCAATGGGTTTTTGAAACCTATTTCGGGATGACGCCAACTGTGGCGCGGGCCCGTATGCTGACAGTTCATCGGCAAGGACGAGCGGTGGTTGCCAGTGGCGGGCGGGAATCAATGGAACGCCATGTCCAAGCGCTCCACGGGTATGGTTTGCGGGCCACCTTAGAACAGGAGGATTGATGCGCGCTTTTTTAGCAGTACGTGGGGGATATGAAGCCCAACTAGATGATGAAGAACGCCGCATGATGATGGGGCTCGCTTCGGATGTTGTGGTGATCCTCGGATCGCATGTTGATCGGGAATTGGATCGCCGGCAGCGAATTGCCGAAGATCCATTTGCGGCTTTTGAAGACCAGTTTACGGCGATCGAAAAACGGGTGGAAGACGATGATGATGAAGATCTTTTCGCCGTCCCGGATTTGCCGATGGATGATGCATTGGAACGCCTGTTGCCAGATATGAGTGAAGATCCGGAGCTAGCGGCTGAATTGCGGGCTATCACTGAAGAAAGTGTTGCGGCAACGAAAATTGACCATTTGGTGACAATGTATGAAACTCTGTCTGCGATTCCAGAAGGTATTATGGATGTCACTATCACTAACGATGCGGCGCCTGCGTGGTTGGCGGCGATGAATGATATTCGTATGGTGCTCTCGATGCGGTTAGAGATTGCTGATGATGAAGATGCGGCGCGGATATATGAACGTGCCGGTATATTCACGGGGACAAGTTCGCGTGATGGATCAGGGTTACCGCCAATAGAAACCCAAGAAGATATGATGGCTGTGCTTTATGCCATGGTGACCTGGTGGCAAGAGTCACTGATAAGTGCAGTTCGCCATAAGTCGCTTCGCGGGTAAAATTGACACTATGAATAGTATGAGCAACAACGCCCCGATTGGGGTCTTTGATTCCGGAGTCGGAGGCCTGACTGTTGCGCGTGCCATTATTGATCAGCTTCCGAATGAATCTGTGACGTATGTGGGCGATACGGCTAACTGTCCGTATGGTCCACGTCCAATTGCACAAGTTCGTGAATTGGCTCTTAATGTGATGGATCATTTGGTTTCTTCTGGCGTGAAGATGCTTGTGATTGCCTGTAATACGGCTTCTTCTGCGGTACTTCATGATGCTCGGGAGCGATACACTACTCAGTTGGGGATACCGGTTGTGGAAGTGATTCGTCCGGCTGCCCGAGCCGCAGTACGAGCAACTCGTAACGGAAAAGTTGGGGTGATTGCTACTCAGGCGACAGTTCGATCTGGAGCCTATGAGGATGCTTTCGCTGCTGTTCCTGATATGCAGATTACGTCTGCTGTGGCTCCGCGTTTTGTGGAGTTTGCTGAAGCTGGTGTGACAACTGGAAAAGATTTAATGAATGTTGCTCATGAATATCTAGCCCCGATCAAAGAAGCTGGGGTTGATACTCTTGTTCTTGGATGTACACATTATCCATTCTTATCTGGCGCTATTGGATATGTGATGGGCGAAGATGTTTTGTTGGTTTCGTCTGCAGATGAAACTGCTAAAGATGTTTATCGTGGGTTAACAGAAGCTAATCTATTGCGTTCAGCCGATGATGGTAAACCGTCTTATAGTTTTAACGTCACTGGCGAAAGTGATTCTTTCCAAGTGCTAGCCCGCCGCTTCCTTGGTCCCAAGGTAGCTGATGTGGCACATGTTGACGTTCCACTTTTCCGCACTAATTCTGCCTCGTAGGAGAGACACTCAGTGAAACTAACAATTATTGGCTGTTCTGGCTCGATGTCAGGGAAGGAATCTCCGGCGTCGTCATATTTAGTACAAGCAAAAGGTACGGATGCCTCGGGGCTTGAACGAATATTTTCTCTTGTGTTTGACTTCGGACCAGGTGCGATGGGGCATTTGATGCGTTATGTGGATCCAGCCATGGTTGATGCGATGTTCTTATCCCATTTTCACGCTGATCACTGTGCGGACATGGTGGGAATGCAGGTGTATCGTCGCTGGTATCCAGAAGGCGCGTTGCCACAGATTCCGGTGTATTCGCCTGGTGATGGAGCGGCACGCACCCGGGGCTTATCTGACGATGATCCGGCTGAAACCTATGAAACAGAGTTTGATTTTCAGCAGCTTGCGCCGGGGTCGGTTGTGCGAGTTGGGCCGCTGACTGTTGAGGCTTTCGCTGCTTACCATACCGTTCCGGCATTGTCGCTACGTATTTCAGGTCCGTCGGAAGACGATGAGATGGAGCGGGAAGTTGTGTTGACCTATACCGGAGATACGGACACTGTGGCGAGCGTTGTTGAAGCCGAACGAGATGCTGATCTGGTTTTGTCTGAGGCAGCTTTTGAAGAGGGTCGCGATACTGTGCGCGGAGTGCATTTAACTGGTTTGCGTGCGGGGGAGATGGCAGCTGAAGCCGGTGCAAAGCGTTTGGTGCTTACACATCTTCAACCATGGACGAATGCGGATAAGAACCTTGCTGATGCGCGTAGCGTTTTTGCTGGCGAAGTTCACGTGGCTCAAGCTGGGGATGTTTACACGCTCTAGAAACATTTGGACAATGCATGGTTTATGGCTTCTTACAGTCTTATTGAAAAATTGGACTATTTTTTACAGTTAGAACTTGATACTGTCAGCCTTATTTGAAAAAACATGCTATTTTTTTAAATAAGGAATTATGTTGGAGGTCATGTGGAAGAATATCCTATTCTACGAAAATTGAGTTATCAGACTCCGGGCACTGACGAAAGAGAATTCCGTCGGCGAATTGATTCTCCATCATGCGTCACCCTAAGTTTTCCTATTGGTGACTTTTCGATGTTTTATGTGGTTACTGCCTCTATGACGTTGAAGGTCGAAGCGATTTCTCAGATGGCTAACGAAATCCAGAAAAACATGAATTTGCTTCCGTCTATCGTTATGAATCGCTATGTACGTCTTCTTATCGCAGACGAAACGGTTGCTACTAATGATATTGAGGGGATCTATTCAACACGCAAAGAGGCTCTGGCAGCCTATGATGCAAATGAAAATGCGAATATTAGGCTCTCATCTCTCGTTCATCTCCTAGCGTCTTTGGCTGATAATCCTGAAAAATTAGCACTTCGAACTCCGGCAGACATTCGAACTATTTATGATGAGGTAACTGAAGGGGAAGTCGATAAGGCTGATGCTCCAGATGGGAAGCTATTCCGCGCCCAACCAGTGCAAGTGATCGCAGCATCTCAGAAAGTCATCCATACGGGTTTTCAGCCGGAACAGAAAATAATGGCGGGTCTAGAAACGATGTTGCAGGAATTAGCGGATCCGTCTGCGTCGCATGTTATCAGCGCAATTATCGCTCATCTTATGTTCGAGATTGTGCACCCTTTTTACGATGGGAATGGTAGAACTGGCAGATTCATCCTTGCTCGCAAACTTGCTGAATTGGGATGGCCACTAACAGCTCTAAGTGTCTCTGCTCGAATTAATCAAAACAAGAACTCATACTACAAACAGTTCATTGAGGTAGAACATCCACTTAATCGTGGTGAAGTCACCCATTTTGTTGTGTTCTTCCTTGATCTTATTTGCGATGCACAACGAGATATTCTAAATCAGCTAGAAGTAGCGCTTAAAAGTTTACTTACTGTTCAGAGGCGCCTTGACACGTTTGATGCGGATAATGATTGTTCCACAATTTTATGGATTCTTGCTCAAGCGGAGTTGTTTTCTGGTGGAACTGCGATGGAACGTCGAGAATTAGAACACTACGTAGAAAGATCGACTCCTACAATCAACCGTCACATTAAACATCTTGTAGAAGAAGGATGGGTAGAAGTGGTGTCCCAGCGGCCCGTCACTATGAGGCTGTCCGAAGAGAGCATGTCTCGGCTCGGTCTGCGGTAGTCTTCGGACTTATACCTACTTGGAGCTAAGGATCCATGACTATGTTGTGCAGGTTGCTGCCAGACCAGCACTGTCCCAAACGCCGTTGGCATTATCGACGGTGAACTCGACGATGTTTTCGCGATTCTCAGCTTTGGTGTACTTTGCATGCCAAATCTGTTTGGTTTAGAGTTCTGTCTGTTCGAGATCGTTTTCTGCTCTCGATTCTTTGCGCTGGTGGTTACACCCTTTGCCGTAACGAGCCATTGCCAAGAGCGAAAAGAAGGTTACCCATCTTGGGTTAGTGGATTTCCCGGAAGCACATAGATTGCTAGCTATGACGGAGCGATCAGTAAGAACTGCAGATCTGAATTAAACACCGAACACCAAAAATTTGTGTCATTGATGCTGAGTAAGAAAATGACAGTCCAAGAAATAACTAGCCCAATACCAAGTCATCAGCGAGACATGATATTTATCTGCCAAAATCTTTCTGGCTAACAAGGTGACTCTTTTTCAGTTTCAAAATAATTACTATTGAGACATGCTTTTAAGCTCTGCAATATAGTCTAGGCCAAAAATTTCTATCTCATTTAATACTCTCTGAAATTTATGGCCCAATTTACTCAACGAGTATTCGACATGGGGAGGTACTTCAGGAAATACCCTTCTTATGATTAGCTGATCTTGCTCTAATTGACGAAGCTGTCTTGTTAAAACAGTTCGAGTAACATGCGGAATTAGCCTCTCAAGCTCGCTGAATCTTTTAGTTCCTGTACTTAGATGGTATAAAACTACAACTGCCCACTTTCCCTGTAAAACTCTTTGAGTAGTCACATAGGGACACTTATCATCAACTGTTGCCACGGCAGGTTCCTCGAATAGGGATAGTAACAAATTAGATACTAAGTATTGTAAATGTTCGTACTTATAAAAACAAGACTTCAATGCTACGGTAAAACAGAAGAAATAATTCTGAAAGATCAAAGGAGATTTCTTATGAATACGGAAAATATGGAAGTGTTTAACTCATATGCCGAAGCATTAGCAAGAGGAGATTTTGACACTGCTTTCGAACTAATGTCAGATGATGTTGTGTGGCATATGGGAGGAGAGAGTCCTCTTTCTGGCGTTACTGTGGGAAAGCAATCACTGGCAGACCGACTAGCTGAGTTTGCAAGAATGAGTAATGGGACATTCAGAGTTATAACAAATTGGGCTGCAAGTAATGATGACTTTGTTGCCACAAGTGTTGTGTCTTTAGCTGAGAGAGGGAAAGAAAAATTAAATGATCCCGGTATTGATCTATTTAGAATAGCGGATAGGAAGATTCAAGAAGTATGGACCTTTGCAGAACGACAAGAAGAAGAGGATCAGTTCTGGCAAAATTGTGGGACCACGGAAGAGCAACAATAAGAAACGATAAAGGCGATTAGGAAACAATCCAAAAATTTTACGTGCTGTCTTCAAGCAGGTCTTCTACATTGCCAAAATCAGCATCACTGGACTCGATCTAAATCTAAGTAGCGGTAGACTAATCACATGACTACATTTTCTCGCGCCGACGGTCGCTCAACCGATGAACTTCGCCCAGTAAAAATTACCCGTAATTTTCTTGATGCTGGCGAAGGCTCTGTCCTCGTCGAATTCGGCAACACCAAAGTGTTGTGCGTTGCGTCCTTTACTGAAGGAGTTCCACGCTGGCGCAAAGACTCCGGTGAAGGTTGGGTAACTGGCGAATATGCCATGCTGCCACGCGCAACCTCCACCCGTAACCAGCGCGAATCCGTGAAAGGTAAAGTATCGGGCCGTACTCAAGAAATTTCCCGCCTTGTCGGACGTGCCTTGCGCGCCGTCGTCGATATGAGTGCGCTAGGGGAGAACACAATCGTACTTGACTGTGACGTTTTGCAGGCCGACGGCGGAACCCGTACTGCATCTATTACTGGCGCTTATGTTGCCCTCGCAGACGCAGTTGCTTGGGGAATCGCGCAAAAGCACATTAAGCCGCGTGCTGGTAAGCCAGTCTTGAAGGATTCGGTGGCTGCAATTTCGGTTGGCATTATCGACGGCGTGCCGTGTCTCGACTTGCCGTATGAAGAAGACGTCCGCGCCGAAACCGACATGAACGTCGTGATGACCGGTAATGGAAAGTTTGTTGAAGTTCAAGGCACGGCTGAAGGTGAACCATTCGATCGCGCCGAACTGGGAGTTTTGCTTGATTTAGCAACAAAGGGCTGTCAGGAGCTCACTGCCAAACAAACTACGATTCTAGCGGAGAAGTAATGACGATGGAAACTAGCCGTCCGCGTCTTATTCTCGCTACCCGAAATTCTCATAAAGTCGGTGAATTGCGGGAAATTCTGGCTCCTTTTTTGCCCGGGATCGATTTAACTGCAATCCATTCGGCTGCTGATCTCGATGTGTCAGAACCAGTAGAAGACGCCGTGACCTTTGCCGGCAATGCATTGATTAAAGCTCGGCATATTGCGCAGGCAACCGGCATCCCGGCAGTAGCTGATGATTCTGGTATTTGTGTGGATGTGTTGGGCGGTGCGCCAGGAATCTTCTCGGCACGCTGGAGTGGCCGCCATGGTGACGATCGGGCTAACCTTGACTTGTTACTCGCTCAGTTAAACGATGTGTTGCCGGAATATCGCTCCGCTTATTTTGCATGTGCGGCAACGTTAGTACTACCTGATGGTCAAGAATTCGTCCGCGAAGGTCGCATGACTGGGACGTTGCGCTATACTGCGGTAGGTGGCGGCGGTTTTGGCTATGATCCAATCTTTCAGCCAGACGGCTATGACGTAACTGCAGCTGAGTTAACCCCGGATGAAAAGAACAAAATTTCGCATCGTGGCCGGGCATTCGCAGAACTTGGTCCGATTATCGCAAGCCACGTTTTTCAGTGAGCCTATTCGATTCCCAGATGAGCCAGTGCTCGCTTGATCAGTGGCAAATGAGTAGAGACGATTTCTGACTGTAGGGATGTGGTCAGGAGGTCACGTGGTGGAAACCAGGTGATCTCCAACGCATCAGCACTGGCAGAACAATCCCCAGCCATCGGAATGATATAGGCAAGTGAAACTGCGTGCTGGCGTGGATCGTGCCAGCCTTCGCCGGGTGTAGGAAAGTATTCGCCAATTGTAAAAGGCGTTAGGCATACTGGAAGCTGAGGCAATGCCATCAGTCCGAGATCTTTATCGATATGTCGAATAATGGCATCCCGGATAGATTCGTGGAATAATACTCGGCCAGAGACGATTGATCGGGTGATGCCGACGTCTTTCGCGGATAAAAGTAGACCGATTGCTTCGATGCGTCCGGCGTCGTCAATTCGGACTGGAATCACATCCACGTAGAGCATCGGAACTTTATTTCGAACAAATTCTAATTCTTCCGGCGAAAGCCATGGTCCCATATCATCTGAAGCAATCTCACTCATACTTCGATTGTGCCAGTTTTTGTAAAGAAAACGGCCGATGTTGTGCCACTGGTGAACAGGGTAGGATTATTAGTGAATAACTATTCTATGACACCTAGTAATTGCCGTCGAATACGATAGTGGAGGAAGAAATGCGTGCTTTTGAACGTCCGATGATGATTGTAGCACTGGTGTTTATCGGGGTAATGGCGATTCTTGGGTGGTATACGATCATCGTGGCTGGTGGAAATACCACGGGACTTCTTATCGGATTGGTTGCTTCGATCATGATAGCGATTGGCGTGTGGGGGTGGCATCGCGAGTCGCTAAATTTATGTGCAACAGCTGCGCTAGGAGCTGGTCTACTTTTCCCGACGCCGTTTGGTCTGATACCAATGATCTGCGGTTTCATTCTTTTTACGCTTATAGTGTCACTGGATCTGCTTGTTACCTTCCTAGGCGAGTAAAGTAGAAGTAAAGTATCTAGCGTTAAGGAGAACATCATGGCACGTTTAGAAGTAGGGCAAAAAGCTCCAGATTTCAGTCTCGATACTCTGGGTGGTGGAAAAGTTTCACTTTCTGAAGAATTGGCCAAGGCAGATAACGGAGTGATTGTGTACTTCTATCCGCGCGCTATGACACCAGGTTGTACTACCCAAGCATGCGACTTCCGGGATTCGGAAAATTCATTTAAGAGCGCCGGCTATACGGTCATTGGGGTATCGCCGGATAAAGTAGAGTCGCTAGAAAAGTTCACCACAAAGGAGAATCTGAACTTTCCGCTAGCTTCAGATCCCTCTAAAGAAGTCTTGGAAGCATGGGGTGCATACGGGGAAAAGAAGAATTATGGACGTATTCTTCGGGGTGTGATTCGTTCTACTATCGTCGTTGCTAAAGATGGCACTATTTCGCATGCGTTCTATAACGTAAAAGCTACCGGGCACGTAGCTCGTATCCGCAGGGAGCTTGGTATTGACGGGTGAAACTGCGCGTAATGTGATTTAGGCCAACGCGATTGCTGAAATTTTGAGCAATCGCGTTGGTTTTGTGTATGCTGAGTCGGTAGCAATCTTTTAGATTGATCATGCGCGAGTGGCGGAATTGGCAGACGCGCCAGATTTAGGTTCTGGTGCCTTCGGGTGTGAGGGTTCAAGTCCCTCCTCGCGCACTTCTAAACCGTTGATATATCAACGATTCACAAACCGGGACACAGGCGGGTACACAAACGAGTACACAGAGTGAACGGTATAGACTAATGATAAAAGGCATAGAACCGCGTCGGCGGGCAGACGGAACAGTTTCTTACAGGGTTCGTTTCCGCATTGAAAAAGGCGCAAACCCAACCACCGAAACATTCGATAATCTTGCGGACGCGCAAGCATTCCGGCAGTTAGTCGATTCCATCGGCGGTAAAGCAGCACGCGAACTGCGAGACGCATCCGATACAAGCCTGGCAATCAAAACGATCGAAGATGTGCTTGAAGTCTACATCGCGCGTGTAGATTCATACGGCGCTCGCGGCACAGGCGAAGATTACCGGCGGGTAGCGAAACGAACCTGGCTCAAATTCTTCCCAGACAAAATGCCAATATCAACACTCACGAAAACCGCAGTCGAATCATGGATAGCATGGCAACGCTCCCAACCCACCCGCACCGGCGGATTCTACTCGCCAAAAAGCATCCGCAACGCGCAAGGTATCTTGTCGTCCGTGTGTGAGTATGCGATCGAGCAAGGCATTATTAGCTCGAATCCAGCTAAGGGTGTGAAGATACCGCGCGATCAGGCGAAGAAAGAAAAGATGTATCTGACAGGTGAACAGATCGCGAAAATCCTCGAGCACCTGCCGGAGCGATTCCATCCACTCATCCTGCTCATCTACTCAACGGGCATCCGGCGCGGTGAAGCTATCGCACTCACACCAGCAGATTTTGATTTCGACGCAAACCCAGCCACGGTACGTATCGAGAAAGCATTCAAGAAAGACAAACAAGGCTCCTATCTTGGCTCGCCAAAATCCCGCGCCGCATATCGCACAATCACCTTACCGGCGAACGTCGTCGCCGTGCTCGAGCCGTTCGTGCGCTCATTCGAAAAATCAGACGCGCTACTTTTTCACTCACCGAAAGACCCGGCGCGCCCAATGAATCTGAACTCCTTCGTTGACCGGCATTGGCATAAGGCTACTGCCGCGGCGGGAATCGACGGCAACCCAGGCTTGCACGATCTACGACATTCTCACGCCTCGGCGTTAATTAAGCTCGGCACGCCGTTGCCGGTGATTCAACGACGGCTCGGACACGAATCAATCCAAACAACTGTCGATACTTACGGGCATCTTTCGCGTGAATCTTGGGCTGGCGCGGCTGAAGCAATCGGCACCGAACTCTCGCCAGCCTTACCGGAAATCGCTCCACCGAAACAGATCACGACCGGCGATGATGTGGTGGACGCGGAAGTAATAGAAGCTGAGTAAAACAACAAGCCCCAGCAGGCATGAACGCTTGCTGGGGCTTATCGTTTTATTTTTGTAGGTCGGTTCTAGCACCACGCCCTGGACGGTTGGCTTGCCAGTTGTCGACTGTTTCGGGGAGCCAACCATAGGTTGTTGCATTTCCTTCTCCGATGATTGCGTCTGGTGGGGCTAGCCGTTTCTGATTTTGGTAGGTTCGGGCTGTACTGTAGGCGATGCCTACGCGCTGGGCGTACCCGTGTAGCGAAAGGTAGCGTGTGGGCATTAGTTCTTCCGTTCTTTGAGGGTGGCTATGAGCGCATGTAGACCGCAAGCGATAAGCTTATCTAGAAACAAGAAGTGCCCCTGCAGCCGTAACTGACTGCAAGGGCTATTTTCATATACGCGCGGTTATTTCCACTCTGTTTCTTTGATACTCACGACGTTAATCGCATCCACAGTTCCATCTACGAGGCACGTGATAGCGGTTTTATGTCCATCAACCTTGACGTTATACACGGCAAGGAACTGGGAATCATCAATACCAACCCCAGATTTTTGTTCTCCCATTATTGGGTCGGAATTGTATTTCGCGCCTGGGAAAAGCTGGTCTTTTGCCGTGTTGTCGCACGCCTGGACTGCGTGACCGTAGTCAATTCCGCCTGTTGTCTTTTCACTTGATGCAGGAGTTTCTTTTGTTTCTGTAGGCTCGGCAGTAGTCTGTGAGTTCTCCTTGCCGGTTTCCTTATTCGGATCGTTGATTAGCCCTAGTTGCTGGCCTGCGCCGATAATAACGAATACGGCGACGACGATAAGTGCCCAAAACTTCCAAGATTTATTTTTCATTATCAAATCCTCTTGCTTGTCCTGTTTCCTGAAGATGATTGCATTTTAGCTTACGCGTAAACAACGCTGGTAGGCTTTGACGATCCAGGTTGTTACACCCAACTCTTCGGCGATGGCTGAGAGTTGCCCCTCGTGCAGTTTTTCCGCTAACTCGTACTCGGTGGGCGAGATGATGAGTTGCGCGGCTAGTCGGTCTGCTCGTTCTTCCTCGGTTGGTGGTTGTGGCCCGTCGTGGCCGAGCAGATGATGCGCATACTCGTGAGCGAGTACGCTGAGTGCGTTCTTCGGTAGGGATTGATAGCTGCCTGGCATGTAAATTGTTTGGTGTTGTTTACTGTATCCGCCGCATGTTTCGAGCTGCGGAGTGTAGACGATTTTAACCCCGTGACTCTCGATGAATTGTTCTAATTCTTCGACAGTCACGGGGTTCCTCCTTTTAGAAGTCGTCGTAGCTAGGTTGATCTTCTTCGATATTGTGCGGGCTTGATGCTAACAATTCTATGTTAGGCGGCTCCTCCGACATGTTTCGACGACGATCATCAAGAGACGCGATGTTGCGCGGCGGGAGTAGTGCTTCTTCGGCTTGTTTAACTACTTTCCAAGTAGTCAGCCCTAGCGCTTTACATATGAAATCCAGCTCGTTGATATCCATAACCCGCTGACGTTTCATAATGCGGCTCATACTGGGCTCTGAAATGTTTGTCAGCTTCGCTAATTGTTTCTGTTCTAACTCAGCATCTTTCAGTGACGCCTTGATTATCTCAACAATATTAAATATGAGTGGTGTCACATCAGTGCGTTGTTTTACTTGTCTTTTCACGCTTTTATTATTTCATATTTGAAATTGACACACAATACGCCTTGACAAATTTCAATAGTGAAATTACGTTAATGTTATGAGCCGATTTCAACATTGAAATTGAGGAGGTGAACGAAATATGCTCAGCGAACACGTAAACGAAGAAATTCGTGCCCAAGCCGCACGAAAGAAAATCAAGCCATCGAAGCTAGCCACTCTTACCAAAATTCCACGATCTACCTTGTGGCGAAAAATATACAAAGAAGAAAGTCAACTCGGAGTAGATCAACTGGAGATGGTCGCAGAAGCTCTCGGAGCTAAAGCCTGGATGCTACTCAAACAAGCCGAAGAAAATCGAAAAGAAACCGCCGCATAAGAAGGACACCAATGAAGAATCCCGTAAAACTCAAGCTGATCGGTACTCCAGCCGATCCAACACCTGAAGTACAGACTTTTCGATTCCCGCGAACCTGTTGCACGAAATGCAAACGCGAACATGTTCCTTGGCGACGACACTGTACTAACTGCGGGACTGCTTCAAGATTCATCAACCCAGCAACCAGTTGTTGCATTAAATGCAACAAGTGAAAAGAAAGGAGAAAGGAATGAGCGAATACCAGTTCCCTGAATGGTTGGATGATGTCCGGAATCATTTACGGATGGCTAACGCGATTCTTGACGCGCTCTATGCGTTCAAACCAGACAACAAAGAACGCGCCAAGAAACACGTCGACCTGATACTAGAACACCTGACCGCCGCCCAGAAGATGTTGGGGGCCGATGAGAACCAGCCAAAGTCGCACGGAGATTCTACCCGGCAGACAATGCGCCAGATAGAGGAAAAGCAAGCTAAGACTAGCACGGATATTGAACAGATGCTCGAATCAGACAAAGCTAAAAGTGAAGAGAACGAAGAATCATTCAGAAAGGCTTTTGAATTTCTTGATGATTGTTCAGCTAGGTTCTGGGAAGGTCGCTCTGGCGTGAGAGAGGCTCGGGCCCTCACCGCAATGTTGAATGGCGAGATCCCGATGTCCAAAGAAAAAATAGCCAAGCTACTTGTCAAGATAGGCAAGGCGCAGGGCTTAAAGGTCGAGATCGTTTATCCGTCCGCGATCAGTTAATGCGTAAATCGCTTGCTGGGCACCGTATCCAATGTAGTACAGGCTGTTTGCTAGACGGCGTACATCTGGGTCTGTCGCTGAGTTTTTCAAGTTTGCGGCTTCTTGAGTCCCTTGGGCAATGTTCCCTAGCGCTTCTAGCAGGGCTTGTCTGCGAGATAACAATCTTTTCACCTCCTCTCTATTGAGTAGGCACACATAAACACACATATATAGGTGACCGTCCGAGGTCGCATCTCGAACGGTCGATGAAAGGAAAACACATATGAACAATAATCTGATTCCATTCAGTTACAACAATAGCAACGTTCGCGTTATTAGGAAAGGTGATGAGCCTTGGTTTGTAGCTAAAGACGTTGCAGCAGTCCTCGGATTACAATCCAGCAGCCGGATCACTCGCATGATCGACGAAGAAGATAAGGGATGGCAGATCGTGCCAACCCCTGGTGGAGATCAGAAAGTGACCGTGATTAACGAGTCTGGTCTTTATACTGCGCTTATTCGTTCGAACAACCCTGCCGCTAAGCCATTCCGCAAGTGGGTCACCGAAGAAGTCATCCCGTCTGTTCGTAAGCATGGCGCATACATGACCCCAGAGGTCATCGAGCAGACATTGACGAATCCTGATTTTATTATCCGGCTCGCTACCGAGTTGAAGACCGAGCAGGAAGCCCGCAACCAACTCGAAGCCAAGGTTGAGCAGGATGCGCCGAAAGTCTTATTCGCAGACTCAGTCGCCGTGTCACACACATCAATCCTCATCGGCGAACTAGCAAAGATTCTACGCGGTAACGGTATCAACATCGGACAGAACCGGTTGTTTAGCTGGCTACGCGAAAACGGCTACTTGATCCGGCAGAAAGGTTCGAGCTGGAACAAACCAACACAGCGGGCAATGGACATGGGTCTGTTTGAGATTAAAGAAACTGTCGTGAACCATTCGGACGGGCACACGTCGGTATCTCTCACACCGAAGGTGACTGGTAAAGGCCAACTGTATTTCGTCAATAAGTTTCTGGCTCAAGACGGGAAAGAGGCGGCCTGATGGATACGAAACCAAAGCTTAGTCTCACGAAGCTGATCCGTGTGCATCTGCTATATCAAGCCGCGTTGAAACAGAAAGAGGCCAGCAAATGACAGCCGAACTTTTAACCACTGCTGATGTTGCCGAGCGTCTAAAAATCAGCCCCGAAACAGTCGCAATCTACGCCTCAAAAGGCGAGTTCCCCGGATCATTCAAAATCGGTATCCGGTGGCGGATACCTAAAAACGCAATCGACGACTATATACGCGCTAAACGCGGCATCAAACACCCCGATTCTTCACCTAACGCTATCGCCCCAAGGAGTACACGCGCACGAAATCGCAGAAAGGCATCCTGAAAATGAAAATTCTTTACACAATCATCGCCGGTGGGTTAACCGTCGCTGGCGGGAATCTCGTCGCCTTGTCACAGTTCGTTGAAGGCTGGGAACGCATCACATACGGAGCTGGCGCGATGTTGTGCGTCTCTCTGGCTTGGCCGCTCGTGCTCCGTTTATCTCACTTGATGATGAAAGAAGAAAACTAATGAAAACGAACGCTGAGAAAATCGCCGTATGGCGTAAAGAAAACCCACACGCGCGATTAACACACTACCTACTCTTGCTGACCCTAGATCTCGAAACCCTAGCCGACGCTGACCTGCGGAAGGCTGATCTGTGGGGGGCTGACCTGCGGGGGGCTGACCTGTCGGACGCTAACCTGTCGGACGCTAACCTGTCGGACGCTAACCTGTCGGACGCTAACCTGTCGGACGCTAACCTGTCGGACGCTAACCTGCGCTGGGCTAACCTGCGCTGGGCTAACCTGTCGGGCGCTGACCTGCGCTGGGCTAACCTGTCGGGCGCTGACCTGCGGGGGGCTAACCTGTCGGGCGCTGACCTGTCGGACGCTGACCTGTGGGGGGCTGGTCATATTCTGCAAATCTCAAACTTCTACCAGTATCAGGCAATATTCATCCCCACCCCCGACGGCTGGAAAATCACCATCGGTTGCTGGACTGGGTCAATAGAAAAACTCCGAACTCTAGCGGACCAAGATGATGGCTGGCCTGAATCCACCGATACGCAGATCATTGAAAACCGTCCACGACTACACCTGATCGCCGACATGTGTGAAATGCACGTCGCACGATTCCCGGGCTACACCGAAGGACTAGCAGAAAAATGGGGGACAGCCGATGCATAAACCAAACCTCCCCACATTGTCCAATGCGCTTATTGGATACGGGGAAGCGCAGGCCTCGGCTGAGAAAACACTCCAGTATCTTCACGCCACGATCAACAAGGCGCACGAAACAGAAAAAATAATCGAAGAGCTACTCGAAACAAACGACTAGCTAGAAAACCGCGCGCTAAAGCCGTTTTATAGCTACTCGAAAAAACTACTCGAAAAACAAAAGGACACACAGAATGAGCCTTCAAAAAAACACTCGGCATCTCGTCAAATACGCGGAGGCGGTAGCTTCGTGAAACCCGGATACACAGTCCAACCTGGCGACAATCCGCGTACCGATATTCTCACCTCGGATGGCACACGGCTCTACTACAAAGGACGAGGAAAATACGGGCCAGACAAAAACAGCAACATCAGCATCCACATCCGCGACCTACAAAAAAGTTTCGGCCCACTCACAATCGCACCACCAGAAAAGGAAACAAACTAATGAACGATAACACACTTAAAATTTTCGCATTTTTCCACACCGACGACACACTAAGAATCATCGGCGGACCAGAAGACAAAACAACACTACCATTCACGCTAAACGACGTTGACAAACTACTGTACGACCTCCTATTCGCAACAAAAATCGCACGAACCTACGTGGTTGAACATAAAGGTCATGTTATCGCGCAAACCGCAGAAGGTTGCATGGCTACATATCACCAGTTAGCGGTGATGCTGAACGCGAAACTTAAAAAAGAAAAAATCCCAAACATCGCAAATGAACTTACGGGAATCGTTGTAGCGATTAAAAAACTTGTAGAAATAGGGGACAAAGACGAATGATAACGCTGCTGATCCTAACCAACCTCGCCACCGCGACGATCGCCGCCGTGTATTACGTGCGATACAACATCGCCGCGGACGACCTCTACACCGCATACAAAGTGATTATCAAAAACCAGAACAAAATCGCAGCCATCGGCCGCGAACTCGACAAAGACCTAACAAAAACAATCGAAGGAGAAAACAAATGAACACCGAAAACCTCATGAACCAATATTTGGCACTCAAAGAAGCCTCCGAAAACATCAAACAACAAATGGAAATCATCAAACAACAACTCGGCCAAGCCCTACCAGAAGGCGGAAAAGTCTCTGGACATAACGTAACTTGGACCAAGCCGCGCCTAAACACCACCGCACTAGCTAAGGACTTCACGCCAGAAACAAATCCGGAACTATACAAACAAACTATCGACTCTAAGGCAGTCTCACAGCATCTAGCACCAGCCGTGCTAGACAAATACCGCACCGGCACACCAACAATCACAATCCGATGACGACAACAGCGAAACAAGCCGGCGACGCACTGAAAACTCTGATTGAGGACTCTATCAGATATGCGCCACGCTCATTGCAAACCATGATCGGGCCTTCCGAAATCGGAATGGAATGTGATCACTGCCTAGCAGCAAGGCTTGCCGGCTGGATTAAAACAGAACCAACAGTTGGTTGGCTCCCGTTCATCGGCACCTGCGTCCACGCCTACTATGAAGATCTTTTCACCAAGCTCAACAATGAAACACCAGGGGCAGAAACCCAACCGGTGTTCTTGTGTGAAAACCGGGTGACAGTCGGCGAAATCGACGGCAAACCAGTCACCGGCTCAACTGACCTGTTTCTACCAGACCAGTATGGGCTGGCGGAGACGGGAATGACGGTTGATTGGAAGATTGTCGGCAAATCGACGTTGGATCGGGTCAAACGTAACCAGCATCCGGGACGTAAGTATGAGGTCCAAGCGCATTTGTATGCGCGTGGCTGGAACCAGGCAGGTTATCCAACAAGCCACGTCTGCGTCTACTTCCAGCCACGCAACTCGCTAACACTCAACGACGGCTACATCTGGATAGCTGAGTACGACGAGCAAATCGCGTTGGACGGGCTAGCTCGAGTTGAACGGATGCTGAAAAACATTCGGGCACTCGAGACGGTATCGAAAGACGCACGGGATAAATGGATAACGGGCCTGCCGCGTGAACCAGGTTGCTTCGACTGTGCTAAATACCCTGATTTTCATACGACTCTCGGACAAGTTTTTTAACAAAAAGGTTTCTAAGAAAGGAAAACATAATGTCACTATCAATGTCACTCAATGACGCGTTCGCTTCGGCGAAGCAGGTCAAGCCTGAAACGGTTGGAGAAACCGTTGGTGGAACTATTACTAACACGAAGATTCAACAGGTCACGGATTACACGACCTCTGAACCGCAGTTCTGGCCTGATGGCAAGCCGAAAGAGCAGTTGATTGTTTCTATTACGACACCGGAAGGTGTTGAAGGTGCTGCTTATATCAAGCTGTGGGGTCAGCAGCGTACTGCGATGATGGATGCGATTCGCCAGACCGGGTTGGATGCTGATCATGCTTTGGCGCCTGGTAACAAGTTGTGGATCACGTTCACTGGTGAAGAGCCGAATACGAAGAATCCTCGTTTGAATGCGACGAAGCTTTACGTGTATCGGATTGAGGTCACTGCGAATCTTGGGGGAGCGCTTGATGGTTCTGCGCCTGTCACGCCTCCTGCGCCTGTTTCGGCTCCTGTAGCGACGCCACCAGCGCCAGCGGCGCCTGTCACGCCTCCTGCGCCTGTTTCGGCTCCTGTAGCGACGCCACCAGCGCCAGCGGCACCGGCAGTTGATCCGAACAACGTACAGCAGCTATTCGCTTCCGGATTTAACGACGAGCAAGTCGCATCATTCACCGGCCTCGACGTCCAAGTCGTCGCAACCCTACGACAAAACGCCGCCTAAACAAGGCGGTGCCGGCAGACCAAGCAGGGACAAGACGATCGGGTGCAAGCCCCGACTGCCGGACAAAACAAACCACACCAGCACAGCACAATAAACGAAAGACAAGAGAATGCCAACCTCCATCGACCAACGCGCACACCAGCTCTGGAACGCCGGAATTTCCATCCTGCCAATCACACCAGCATCCGCAGATGGAGACAAAAAACCAGCCCTATCATGGAAACGCCTCCAAACCAGCCGGTTAACCGAAACCGAACTCAATACTTGGTTTAACGGCACTAGCAACTATGGGCTTGGTGTTGTCATGGGTGAAGTGTCTGGCGATTTGATGATGATCGAGCTTGAAGGCCGCGGCGCACAGCACCTGCCATTGCTCACGCAAACAGCTACCGATAGTGGACTAGGCGAACTGTGGACACGCCTTTTTCAATGGGCAGAAACAACACCATCTGGCGGCTGGCACTTCTACATCAAAGCACCAGGAAATACGCATGGCAACCGTAAACTAGCGAAAAACAAGACCGGCGAAGTTATCGCCGAAACCCGCGAAAACGGAGGCTACTCTGTCGTCGCCCCAACCGATGGGCAACGATTCCACCACACACACAACTCCGCGTGGGCATTCGTGTCAGAATCCGACCCCACAATGCTCACGCCGTTCACGCTCGATGAACTCGACGCGATCCTCACCGTATTCAAAACAATCGACGAAACACCACGACCAACAAAACCAGGCACGCCCCAGCTAACTATTACTGGTAATAATGCGCGCGTCGACGGCGTTAGCCCGCTCGACGACTTCGAAAGCAAAACAAGCTGGAATGAGATTCTCCAACCGCACGGGTGGACACCGCTATTCACGCGCGGCGCAGAGACTTTTTGGCGTCGACCAGGCAAGACCACAGGTATTAGTGCCTCGACAGGACATGCAAACGACCGTGACCGGTTGTGGGTGTGGACCACGTCAACAGATTTCGAAGCCGAGGTTCCCTACACGAAACAAGGCGCCTACGCTTTACTCGAGCATGGCGGCGATCATTCTAAGGCAGCTAAGTATTTGTATGAGAAGGGGTTTGGTGAGCAAGCTAAACGTGTGCGGGACGCGACGGAAATCAGTTTCGATAAGTGGATACGTGAAGGCGCACCAGCCATCACACCAGCACCAGCACCAGTAGCGGAGCCAGTAGCAGCGCCTGCACCAGCCGTATTAGAACCAGCAGAATACACGCTCACCGACGACGGCAACGCGCTACGATTCCAAGACGCATTCACATCTATCTACCGATATATTCCAGAACACAAATCATGGTCTTTCTGGAACGGGCACGTATGGGACTTGGACGGGGCAGATGCACAGGTGGCAGAAGCAGCACGAAATCTCGCACGCACCTTCCCAGCACAAGACAAAGCAGAGCAAGCACACCGGCGTCGCTCCCTCGGTGCGAACTCGATCCGTAACATGCTAGCGCTAGCGAAAAACGCTCAAGGTATCTACACGCCACTCACCGTGTTCGATACTGATCCGTATTTGTTGAACACCCCGGCAGGACCAGTGAATTTGAAAACACGAAAAGTCACCCCAGCGACCCCGAAAGGCCTGTTCATGCGGTCAACAACCGTTAAACCCGACTGGGACATGCCAACACCGAAATGGCTCAACTTCCTCGCACAAACATTCGTCTCAACCGACTTGAACGCAGGCAAGGAAGTCACCGACTATGTACAACGCCTCATTGGGCTAGCACTGATCGGGAAAGTCCACGAGCAAATCCTGCCGTTCTTCCACGGCACTGGAGCGAACGGAAAAACAACGATGCTCAACGTCGTCCAACACATTCTCGGAACGGGACCGACAGGGTACACGATTACCTCACCGTCAGAGCTATTGACTGCGTCGGATCGGCATCCGACAGAGATAGCTGCGTTGGCCGGAGCGCGCCTGGCTGTTATTTCAGAGCTGGAGGAAGGTAAACGTATCGCCGAGGCGAAAGTGAAACAGTTAACTGGTGGTGATGTTATTACTGCTCGTTTTATGGGCAAAGACTTTTTCACGTTCGCGCCGTCGCACACGCTTATTGTTTTGACGAACTCTGTGCCTGAGACTACTAGTGGTGGTTCGCCAGCGTTGTGGCGTCGTGTGCGTCGCGTCCCGTTCTTGAATGTGGTTCCGAAAAAGGATCGTAATCCGAATCTTGAGGCTGAACTGATGATGGAAGCTCCGGGCATTCTTGCGTGGATGATTGACGGGACGACGAAGTATCTTGAATCTGGTTTGCGTGAACCGGTGGTGGTGGAGCAGGCCACGGCCGAGTATGAGTCTGATCAGGATACGGTCGCTCAATGGATCGGCAGTGGGGCAGTGGATTTGGTTGAACCGTCTGTGTACTCGCAGGCTCCAGCTGGTCGTGTCTATTCAGTTTATGAGCGTTGGTGTCGTGTTAATGGTGTGCAGCCGGTGGCGTCGAATGCGTTCGGTAGACGGTTGAAACCATTCGGGGTTAACTCGGTTCGATCGCATGGGAAGCGCCTCTATGAGGGGTTGCGGATTCAGGAGGATTTGGACAGTGAATTGTCGTAGAAAACCGGCACCCGAACCGGCACCCGAACCGGCACCGTCGGGAAAAATAGTCACAGGAAATTCTCAGGAAATTCCCTGCTTGGGTGCCGGTTATTTTTCAGAAGGGCAAAAAACCGGCACCCGACCTTTCATTGCTATCAAGCCGTTTCACCTTCAACGGGTGCCGGTTGGGTGCCGGATAGTTTTAAAAACCGGCACCCGACCTTTCGTTGCTATCAAGCCGTTTCACCTTCAACGGGTGCCGGTTATTCTTAAATTCTTTTACCTAGTAAAAATAATTATAAAAAAGAGGTATATATGTCCGTTATGTACATATGTATATATAAGTTACAGCGCTGACTAGCGAAAAAATCAAAAAACCGGCACCGAAAAACAACGAAACGGCGAATCCAAGCCAAAAAGTCGGGTGCCGGTTCCAAAAAATAACCGGCACTAAACCGGCACTGTGAAAAATCCAAGCCACACCGAAAACCATGAACGAAAAACACATCGAAAAACACTTCAAAAGACTTATCGAGAAACACGGCGGCCTCTGCCTGAAGTTCGTCTCTCCAGGCACACAAGGAGTACCAGACCGGATCATCATCACCCCAACAGGCCACATCACATTCGCCGAACTCAAAGCACCAGGCAAAAAACCGAGACCGGCACAAGCGAACATGATCCGAAAACTAGAAAAACTCGGAGCCACCGTCCACATCATCGATTCGATTACGAAAGCGGAAGAAACAGCACATGAAATACTCACCACATGACTACCAAGCCCAAGCAGTCAAATTCATCCTTGAACATCCAACCGCTGCCGTGTTCCTCGGCATGGGCTTGGGTAAAACGGTTATCACGCTGACGGCTCTGCAGATTCTCGAGGGACAGGGGAAGACGCGGCGGGCTTTGATTATCGCACCCAAACGCGTAGCAGAATCAACATGGCCAGCAGAAATTGAAAAATGGGACCACATCAACCTCGACTACCGTGTAGCCGTCGGAACCAAGGCCGAACGTGCGCAGGCCGTCGACAGTGACGCCACCGTTACCATCATCAACCGTGAAAACCTACCATGGCTATATCAGCACCTCGGCGGGAAATGGCCATACGACACCGTCATCATCGACGAACTATCCTCATTCAAATCCCACGCATCACAGCGCGTGAAAGTCATGGTGAAAGCCAGGCGTCATATCGAGAGGATCGTTGGCTTGACTGGTACGCCAGCATCGAATGGACTCATGGACCTGTTCGCGCAATTCCGTGTGCTCGACGACGGCCAACGGCTCGGAAAGTTCATTACACATTTCCGCAACGACTTCTTCGATCCAGACAAGCGATCCGCATATCAAGTCTTCACATGGAAACCGAAACCAGATGGCGAGAAACGCATATATGACGCAATAGCCGACGTGACTATGTCAATGCAGACAACCGATTTTCTGACCTTGCCTGAGCTGACCATGCAATCCGTCGTCGTCGAAATGAGCAAGGGGGAAAAGAAAACCTATACGGATTTGAAAAAAGACATGGTCGCCACCATCAACGATGACGATGTTATCGATGCCGGTTCGGCTGGAGTGCTCGCACTCAAACTGCAACAGCTCGCAAACGGAGCGATCTACAACGACGCGACGGCGACAAAGTACACAGTGCTGCATGATCGGAAACTTGATGCGCTCGAAGACCTGCACGAGTCAGCTAACGGACATCCGCTCCTGGTTGCTTATTGGTTTAAGCATGACGCGGATCGGATTAAGGAACGGTTCGATGGCGTTCGGGAAATCCGAACACCTGAAGATATCGCCGACTGGAACGCCGGAAAGATTGATATGGCTTTGATTCATCCAGCGTCGGCCGGGCATGGTTTGAATCTTCAAACTGGCGGTCATTTGATGGTGTGGTTTGGTTTGACGTGGTCGTTGGAGCTTTATCAGCAAGCTAATGCGCGTCTTTTCCGTCAAGGCCAGCGTGAGCCGGTGACAGTGACTCATATTGTGACTGCCGGGAGTGTTGATGAGCGTATTTTGGTGGCTTTGGAAAAGAAGGACTTGACTCAGTCCGCGCTGTTGGATGCGGTGCGTGCAGAGCTGACTGTGGGGGAGGTGGTTGGTGTAGGAAGTTGATTTTGACCAGTACGTGACCATGACCCTACGCGACCTCATCGCCTTACTAACCAGAGAAAGGCCAGAACAGGAATAGACAAATGCACAAATACACGTTTGAAGTGTCCTCAAAAACACTCGGACCCTACAACTTAACCATACAAGCACACAACTGGGAAGACGCTAAAAAACAGATGGGCAAAACCCTGCTCTCCACAGCAACACCACCAGAAACAACAAAAACTAGCGTATGCCTAACCAGCATCGAACAACTACCAGAACAGGACTAAGAACAATGACCCCGCATGAACAGACAACGGCTTGGGAGAAAGCCATTGCCGAACACGACTGGAACACGGCACGCCAACTATCCGACACCGCCGCCCAAATAGCATACATCTGCACACTCGAAGCAGGCGACGCGATCATCAGAACACACCACACCATACAAGCACTCGAACTAGAAAAAGAACACTGGGAAAACGCCTACTACGACCTCGCCGAACACATCAACGCATCATTCCCCCGTCGCCAACGCACTCAAATACCTCATACGCGCAGGACAAAAAACCCAGACACCTACACCGAAGACCTACACAAAGCACTCGTATCGATTCAACGAGAACTCCAACGCCAGCCCTGCGGCATCGCCGGGGTAAGAATCACCAGCAAAGGTTCAGAATTCATGACACGCGAAGAAGCCTACCAAGCAATGAAACAGGAGTATAGGTTCAGCGAAGCATAAAAGAAGCGGGGCTAGACAAAAACTAGCCCCGCAAAACAACAACATGTGCCATCAAAACATAAAAAAGCCACTACATCTAGTAAAATAAACCCCATGCACGCCACCATCACGCCCACTCAATGCGCCGAACTCGACATCATGCACCAAGAACTCAACGACGCACTCCAACCATCCCTACACGCCATCCAATACCACCTCGCGCCAGCTTGCCGAAGCGCACGCGACCATCATCAACCAGACCTCGACGCGATCAACGCCGACCACGCACACATCACCAACATCGCACAAGAACACGGATACGCCACAGCCACCGCGCTCGCACCACACCTCAACCAACTCAACACCGAAAACCTCACCTACCTCACCGAAACCTATATTGAATGGGCACAACTCCTAAAACTCACACCCCAACCAACACAACACCTATGCCCAATGTGCACACAAACAAACCTCCTCTACCGAGACACCGACACACGCTACATCTGCCCAGCATGCGAAGGAGCATGGACACCACCCCAACTCCGCAACGCCCAAAAAATAGTCATCGCCACCGCAGGCAAATGGATCACCAGAAAACAAGCCCGCAACACCTACACAATCACCGCCCCACACCTACGAAAACTAATCCACCGCGGCATCATCACACCAAACCACGACGGCCTCATCTACGAACCACAACTCGCCAAACACCTCCAATAACTTGACCCCACCAACCAACCCGACTAGAATAGCGTGACAGATAGAGGTTAGAAGTGTATCCAAAAGACATCCAACAAAAACGTTGGGTGTCATTTTTATACCCCGCCCCACAAAAACAAACCCCACCCCAACAAAACGACAAGGGGGCACAACAAAAACAAACCATGCCCACAAACAGAACCGGCACCGCAAAACACAAACGCTTCCGCCAAAACGTCCTACACCGAGACCAAACAAACGGACTCACACACTGCCCACTCTGCGGAACACAACTAGCATGGGGCACACACGGACAACCAAACAGCCCCGAAGCAGACCACATAATCCCAGCACGCTGGGGAGGCGCAGACACAACCGACAACGGACAAACAATCTGCCGACACTGCAACCAATCAAAAGGCGACGGAAGAAAACAACAAAAATTCAAAAAAGCACAACAACCAACCAACACAACCGACATAAACTGGTAACATGATCAGCAGAGGGAAACAGCCCAGAAAATTCAACGGGGCACCACCCCCTCCCCACCCCCAGATTTTCGCCCCAAGCGGCATAGGGAAATCTCTCCCCACATTTTTTCCACAGGCTACCCCCATAGGCACGGACATGTTAGGTTCGTGCTTTTCTTGTATTTATTGAGTAAAGGAGGTGTCGATATGGGTTTGAAAGCAGTTGAAGAAGCAGTGAAAAAACCGCCATTAGACCCTTCAAAGCGTACGAAATACCGTAAGGTTGCGACGGCGGCGAGCGCGAATGATTTGCTAGGAACGCTTGAGACTATGCGGGATCGTTTGGCGCGCGCTATTGATGATCCCGATACTGCGCCGCGTGATTTGGCGGCGTTGACGAAACGATTAAGAGAAACGATGGACGATATTCATACGTTGACGCAGGCGTATGAGGAAGCAAGTGGGGTGAGTGACCTTGAAGCAGTCGCCGATGCCCCGTTCTCAGCAGAGGCTATCTGAGTTAGCGTCGTTTGTTCATGTTCCGGATGGGATTGTTTCGACTGAGTGGCCGTTGGTTGCTGCGCAGTTGCAACGTATTAATATTGGTTTGGATATGTGGCAACGAAATGCGATTCAGTTGGCGTTGTCGAAGCGTGCCGACGGGTCTTATGCGGCGTCGATCGGTGGTGTGTGTTTTTCGATTCCGCGTCAGGTGGGTAAAACGTATACGGTTGGTTGGCTTATTTTCGCTTTGTGTATGGCGAAGCCTGGAATGTTGGTGGTGTGGACTGCGCATCATACTCGTACTTCTGATGAGACGTTTGATGCGATGCGTACGATGGCGACGACTGGTAAAGCGGCGGCGATGGTGAAGACTGTGCGTGCCGCGAACGGGCAACAGACCATCATTTTTCACAATGGTTCACGCATTTTGTTTGGTGCGCGTGAGCAAGGGTTTGGGCGTGGTTTTGCTGAGATTGACGTGTTGGTATTCGATGAGGCGCAGATTCTAACTGAGTCGGCGTTGTCGGATATGGTTCCAGCGACTAACGCGGCCCCGAACGGTTTGGTGTTTCTGATTGGAACACCGCCGCGTCCAAAGGACCCGGGCGAGGCGTTCACGATTAAACGCAATTCCGCGCTGTCTAAAGATGCCGATACGTTGTGGATTGAGTTCTCGGCAGATGCAGATTGTAATGTTGCTGATTGGGACCCCGGCTATGTTGATTGGGCCCAGGTCGAGAAGGCTAATCCGTCGTATCCGCATCGCACGTCGAAGAATTCTATTCTTCGTATGCGCAAACTGATTGGTTCGAACGAGAATTTTAAGCGTGAAGCACTCGGGATTTGGGATCAAGCTGGCGTTGCTACTCGGAAGATTAGCCAGGAGTTGTGGGATTCAACCATTGGTGTTCCTCCGTCGTCTGGCGTGAAATGCTATGGTGTGGCGTTTTCATTTGATGGTGATCGTCAGTCCGTTGTTGGCGTGCTGAAGCACGAGCATGGCTTTCATGCGAATCTTATCGGTTCGTACACTGGTAGCACTGATGATGGTGTGGCTGGTTTAGCTGATTGGCTCGCTGAGCGATGGCGGGACGCTGGGCTGATTGTGTTGTCTGGCGCGGCTGGCGCGGGTTTGTTGTCTCAAGCTTTGCTGGATCGTGGTGTACCTAAGAAGATTGTGAAGGTTTTGTCTACTCGTGAGTATTTCACTGCCTGCCAGATGCTCGTTGAAGCGGTGAAGGACGGTTCGCTGACCCGTCCTGCTGGAGGCGCGAATGATGCGTTGGATGCGTCGGTTGCTGTATCAGATGAGAAGAAGCGCGGCAGTGACGGTGCTTGGGGTTGGCAAGCGACAAGTTTTGATGGTGATGAGACCCCGGTGGAGGCTTTGTCGGTTGCTGTGTGGGCGGCGAAGATGAATAAGCGTGTACCGGGCAGGAAGCAGAAAGCGTTGGTGTGAATAGTGGTTGAGAATATGATGGTGTTCCATGCGCCGCGTGTGTATGGTTTGCCTGATGATTTGCAGGAAAAGCTAGGATTGCTGGTGCAGCAGTGGTCTGTGAAACGTCCTCGGAATTTTCTACGCCAGTCCTATGTGGATATGAAGATTGATGTGAAGAATCTTGGTATCTCTATTCCTGATGAGGTTGCGCGTGATTTAGAAGTGGTTTCGGGCTGGCCTGAAAAGGCTGTGCATGTGTTGTCGTCGCGTTGCGTGTGGGATGGTGTTGTTGCCGCGTCCGGTGAAGAAGACCCGTATGGGCTTGAGCGTGTGTTACATGAGAATCGTTTTGATGTTGAGTTGCCACAGGCTATTTCTTCGGAGTTGACTCATTCTGTGGCGTTTATTTCGACGACGCCTGGCGATGTGTATTCTGGTGAGTCTGAGGTTGTTATTTTGCCTCATTCTGCACAGTGGGCAACTGCGCTGTGGGATCGTTCCCGTCGGTGCCTGTCGTATGGTCTTGTGATTAACGAATTGGATAAGGCTGGAAACCCTGCACGGCTGACGTTGTTGACTCCGTTTGAGGCTATCGTGTGTGAGAACCGTGGACGGGGCTGGTTCGTCGCCGACGTGCGTACGCATGGTTTGTCGCGTGTGCCGATGGAAGCGTTAACGTTCCGTCCGTCGCTTGATCGTCCATTCGGGCGTTCGCGTATCACACGAGCAGTCATGACTATCACCGATAGAGCGATTCGAGCTGCTCTACGCATGGATATTTCGTCCGAACTCTACACTGCGCCAGGCTTGTTACTGCGTGGTGTGTCTGAGGAGGCGTGGGAAGAAATCTCGAAGTCATGGACGTGGCAGATGGGGGCAGTGAAGGGGTTGACTCCTGATGAGTCTGGGGAGTCGCCGGATGTTTCTGTGATTCCGCAGCAGTCGATGTTGCCATACACTGAGCAGATTCGGTCGTTAGCAACTGAGTTTGCGGGTGTTACGTCATTGCCTGTTTCTTCACTAGGTATCGTTCAAGATAATCCGGCTTCGGCTGACGCGATCTATGCGGCGAAGGAAGAGCTTGTTGTTGAAGCGACGAATACGAACCGTGTGAATGGGTATGCGTTGTCACGTGTGTATCAGAATGTTGTTAATTTGATGCACGGTGATGTTGCCAATCCGCTTTCTTTTTCGACTCGTTGGCGTAATCCTGCGATGCCGTCGATTGTTTCGCAGGCTGATGCGATGGTTAAGCAGATTAGTGCTATTCCTGAGCTGGCTTACACGGATGTTGCGTTGGAGGAGTTTGGTTATACTGGCGAGCAGATTTCGCGTATTCGTTCGCAGATCCGTAAAGCTCAAGGCAATATCCTTGTTGATCAGATATTAAACGGGTCTGGTGAGAACTTGTGACAGGTCGTGAGTATCTGGATAGGTTTACTGCGGATCAGCGTCGCATTATCGAGCGTGTCCGCAGTGAACTCTTACTGTTTGACAAGCTGAATCGTACGTCATTGTCGCAGGAGCAGTTCGAGCGGGCGTTAAAAGCTAAATATGTAAAGCTGATTCAACGCTACGGTGATGGTGTTGCCGCGTTGGCTGTTCGCATGTTTGACGACATGCGTCCAGAAGGCCTGCCTGTTTTTGAGTCTGTCCCAGCGGATATGTATTCGGTGGAGGAACTCAAAGCACAGCTTGATGAGCTGATCCGTACAGCTCGCATACATGATCAAGAGGTGATTGCTGTTGCTCAACGTCAAGCTCAACGGGATTTGTTGAACCTTGGGCGGCGTACTGTGCAACGTAATGTTGCGCGTGATGCACGTAATGGTGCGCGGTATGCGCGTGTGCCGTCTGGTACGAAAACGTGTGCTTGGTGTGCAATGCTTGCCTCGCGTGGCTTCGTTTATGCGTCTGAAGACACGGCGGGTAAGCGGAATAAGTATCATGCGGATTGTGACTGCATGATTGTTCCGTCGTGGAGCAAAACACCGAAACTTGACGGTTATGATCCTGACGGCTTGTATTCGTCGTATCTGGAGGCGCGCCGGAGCCTTGGCGGACGCGCAACAACTAAGCAGGTCGCGGCTAGGATGCGTGAAATGAACCCGCATAGTTTCACTGATTCCCATGTTCCGGAAGCGGATAAGCGCAAGCCTGGGCCGAAGCCTAGCGACAACTGACTGATACACATATTTTCCCTCTCCACGCGATGTGGGGAGGTTTTTCATTTGCAGAGCGATTCTGCACCTACCATTTTAAGGAGAAGGAAAGATGGCTGAAAATACGGCTGTTGAAGAGGAAGTGAAACCTGCCGAGGTTGATGGCGCGAAGCCTGAAGAAACGGTTGAGGACGAGTTTCTTGGGGATGCTGGTAAGGCGGCGTTGAAGAAGGAACGTGAAGCGAATAAGGCGAACGCGAAACGGATCGCTGAGCTTGAGAGCCTGTTGCGTGAGTCTGAAAATGCGTCTAAGTCTGAGGAAGAAAAGACCCGCGAGCGCTTGACTGCGTTGGAGCAGAGTCTTGAGGCTGAACGACGGCAAAAAGAGCTGTTGGAGGCGTCGAATTCGACTGGTGTGCCTGTCGAGTTACTTGCTGGACCTCAAGACGATTTGACCGCGTATGCGCAAGCTCTGCTTGACTGGCAGAAGAAGCAAGCCAGCGAGCCTGCCGATGATCCGCGCCATCCCGTTCCTTCTCTTTCACAGCGTCCAGAACATTCTGGTGCTGTTTCTATTGATGAGCAGATTCGCGCAGCAGTTGAAGCAGGTGACAAGGCGACTGTTTCGATGCTGAAGGCGTTAAAGCTCGGGAAACAATAACTTAGGAGTTAAAAATGACTAATACTTTGACTGAAATGGCGACTACATATAATTTGCCTAACTACACGGGGGAGCTTTTTGAAGCTACTCCAGCTAATACCCCTTTCCTTTCCGCTATCGGTGGCCTGACCGGTGGTAAATCTGTGGCGTCGCCTGTTTTCTCTTGGCAAGGCTACGATCTGCGTGACGCTAATGCAGAGAATCAGAAGACGGAAGGCGCGGATGTTGCCGCTTATACGGAGCAGAAGCGGTTCAACGTCGAGAACGTGACTGAGATTCATCAGGAAGCGATTTCGATTTCTTATTCTCGTCTTGGCGCTAACCGTATGCGTACGGTTGATTCTGGAGAGAAGATGGTCCAGATTGGTTCTACGTCTGTTCCAGCGAGTGAGTTGGCGTTCCAGATTGATGTTGCGTTGAAGAATATCGCGCGTGATGTCGAGAAGGGCTTCTTGAATAACACGATGGTTAAGCCGTCGGATAACGGCACTGCTCGTCGTTCTGGTGGTTTGCTTGGTGTTATCAAGACAAACAAGGTGACTACCGAGAAGACCGCGAAGACTATTACCGAGGACGATGTTTTGGACCTTATTCAAAAGGTTTGGGACAACGGCGGTATGCGTGAGTCTGAAACAGCAACACTGATTGTAAATTCCACCTTGAAGCGTGCTTTGACACGTATCTTCCTCAAGGACGCTAACCGCGTTGAATCTTCTCGTAACGTTGGTGGCGTGAATCTTCAGACTATCGAAACTGATTTCGGCAAGCTCAACATCATGCTGAACTCTTACGTTTCTAAGACTGATCTGATTGTTTGCTCGCTTGAGCAGTGCGCGCCTGCGTTCCTCGAGGTTCCAGGCAAGGGTCACTTCTTCGTTGAGCCGCTTGCTAAGACTGGATCGGCTGAGAAGGTCCAGCTATACGGCGAGATTGGCTTGCAGTATGGCAACGAAAAGGCTCACGGTGTTTTGACCGTGGCGAGTTGAGAAATTTCTAGTTATTGGGCGTGAGCGGTGAAGGTTGAATCTTTACCGCTCACGCCTATTGAGGGAGTGTTTGTTATGAGTGCTGTTCGTGTTGAGTCTCCGGTGTATCCGGAGTTGCTGATTTTGAGTCCACGTGTTGAGTTTGTTGATGGCGTGGCTTTCGTTGAGGTTGATCTGTTGGAGCGGTTGCGGAAGTTTACAGGTCTAGGTCTAGTGATCCCGGATGCCGATCCAGTGCCTGAAGCGGAAGAAGCTGAACCGGATCCGAAGAAAACTAGTCGGCGCGGTCGTGGTAAGAAAGTGGAAAAGGAATAACTGACGATGACTGTTTACGCGACTGTTGAAGATTTAGAATCACGGTGGAGGCCGTTAAGCGAATCAGAGAAGAAGCGTGCAGCAGTCTTGTTGGAAGATGCGTCTGATCTGATGCGTCGTGAATGTCCTCGGTGTGAAGATGCTGAGGAAAGCACACGTAAGCGAGTGGCGTGCGCGGTTGTCAAACGCGCAATGACCCCACCTTTAGGTCAGGCTGATCTTGTTGGTGCGTCGTCTGCGTCAATTACTGCTGGCCCATACACTCAGCAGGCTTCGTTTGCTAATCCGTCTGGCGATTTGTATTTGAGCAAGGCGGAGGCGCGCAGTCTTGGTGGGCGTTCTCGGGGCGCGTTCGAAGTGAATATTCTAGGACGGCGATCATGATTCATGGTACACAAGTAACTGTTCTGAGCAAAACAAAGACTGGCGTTGACGATATGAACATGCCAGTTTTTGAGGAAACTCAGACGGTTGTTGACGACGTTCTTGTTGGCCCGGTTTCCACTGATGATACGCCTGGCGGTATGCGTCGGGCTGGGGATCGTACTGAGATTGCTCTTTATTTTCCGAAAACCTTTACTGCTTCGTTGCGTGGGTGTGATGTGGAATTCATGGGGAAGATTTGGCGGGTTCAAGGTGATCCGCAACCGTACATGGTAGAAAACATGCCGACCCGTTGGAATCTTCGGGCGACAGTTTCTTTAGTTGAAGGATAGCGATGACTGTAAAGCGTATCGAAATCAACGAGGATGCACTGTTCGCGCTTGTTCGTCCACTGGTTGAGGCTGAGACTGCTCGCATCGCCGGTAACGCGGGCGAGGGGTTCGTCGGTGACGTGATCGCTTCGCGGGGTAAGGATGCGCGTCCGCACGGCGCGGTTCGCGCAACCACATATAAGGCACGGTTGAAAAACTTGCGTGAAAACACGCTACTGAAAGCGGTAGGAGGTGCGCAGTGACGACTTCCGATGTGGCTGTCATAAAGGCACTAGGCGGTGTTCTTGGTGTTCCGGTGTTTGGTGAGGTACCGGGTGATCGTCCTAAACGTTTCGTGACTGTTGAACGTGTGGCGGGTAAGTGTGGCCGGATTATTGATAAGCCGACGTTTGCTATTCAAGCCTGGGCCGAATCAAAAGCCGAGGCATCGAAGCTCGCACAAGAGGCCGCTGACGCTTTCAATGACCTACCTGCAACGGTCGCACAGCTAGGTGCTGCCGATGTTGTGTCAATTTATAGTTTTCCCGATCCTGAATCGCGTTCAGCGCGATACCAGCTCACAGCAAACGCTGTGTTTATTAAAAATAACTTACCTCTGAAAGGAGAGGAAGATGGCTAAAAGTGATAGCTCGCTAGTAACGGTAGCTAAGCCGTTAGTTACTGGCGCATTGAGCGCGTGCCCTATTAAAGGGGCGCAGTTGCCTACCAATGCAACATCTGAACTATCCGGATTCACGAATCTTGGTTATGTTTCTGAAGATGGTCTAACGAACTCGTTCGAATCTGAAAGTGCCGATATTAAGGCGTGGGGCGGCGACACTGTTCTTACTGTCGCCACGTCACGTAAGGAGACCTTCGAGTGGTCTTTCATTCAAGCGTTGGATGCCGACGTGTTGAAGGAGATTTTCGGCGAGGCTAATGTCACCGATTCTGACGGTACGTTAACCATTAAGCACAACTCAAAGGAAATGCCATACCGAGTCTTCGTTATCGAAATGCTTATGACTGGTGGCCGCGTAAAGCGCATCGTGATCCCGAAGGGCAAGATCACCAGTGTTGGTGCTCAAACCTATAAGGATGGTGAGGTTGTCGCTTATCCAGTCACATTGTCGTGTGCGCCAGATAAGGATGGCAATACTGCTATCGAGTACATTTCCACCGTTGAAGAATAACATTTCCTAATTCGTCCTCTATCCTGCCTGATCCCTCTGTTTCTTGCGCTGTTTTGTGCCATGCCAGCGTCAAGGGAAACAGGGGATATTTTTGTGTCCGAAACCAGGCAGGGTAGAGGCAAACCCTTTATTTGCATGGCATCATTTTTAAGGAGCAAGCATGGCTGCTAAAACAAAAAAGACCCAAAATACTGAAGCAGTTCAAAAGGTAACTGTACGCGGCATTGAAGTCGAAATCGACGCCGGAGTGTTTGACGATTTCGAGCTGATGGAGGACTTTTACGAAATCCAAACCAGCAATCCTCTTCGTGTGATTCCTCTGTTTACCCGTATTTTTGGTGCCGATCAGAAGAAAGTCGTTTTGGATGCGCTACGTGGCGATAATGGGCGGGTTTCTGGCACCGACGCAACAACATTTCTTCTCGAAGTCATGGGGGCTATTTCCCCAAACTCTTAAAGCTCGCCGCCGTCGTACATCACCATCCGAGCGAGCTTGACGCTGATTTCCTGCGCTTCTATCGGATCAGTAACTGGCACGAAATGCCTATGCGTCGTGTGGCTGATTTAACTGCAGTAATGATTCGGCAGCCTGAATCCTGGACTCATCGAGCGCTAGTCCCTGATTGGCGCTGGGAGGATCCTGCGATGGTTGCTCAAGCTTTGAGCGTTGATTATTTGGCGTTCTTGGCGTGGGCAAAAACTTCAGATGGGGAGAAGGGTGTTAACCGGCCGGATCCCTTCCCGCGACCTGGGATTGAAGTTGAGTCTGCTTCTGGTGATGAGTTTGTGGCAGTGACGAGCGACGAGCTCGAAGAAATTTTGAGACGAAACCGAACCGAATAATTGAATAGGGAGAGCCGATGAGTGCATCAATGGATCTAGGCACAGCGTGGTTGAATGTTGTTCCTTCGTTTAAGGGTATCCAGAAGAGTATTCGTTCTGAATTGAATGGTGTTGATTCTGTGATTACGGCGCACTCATCTGGTTGGGGGCGGAAGATTTCGTCCACTCTTGGTAGTGCGTTTACGACGGCTGGGAAGATGGCCGGCGCGGGACTGGCCGCCGCGACCACGTTCGTCGCGTCATACACACGCGAAGCATTGAGCGCGTCAGACGCTACCGATAAATTCAAGTCCACCTTGAACTTCGCCGGCATTGATTCTAATCAGATTGAAGCATTAACCAAGTCTGCACAAAAATACGCGGATCTGACCGTCTATGACCTTTCGGATATTCAGTCGATCACTGCACAGTTGGCGTCGAATGGTGTGGCTGGTTTCGACAAGCTGGCCGAGGCGGCTGGTAATTTGAATGCGGTCGCGGGTGGTAATAAAGAGACGTTCAAATCTGTGGGTATGGTAATCACCCAGACTGCCGGTGCGGGCAAGTTGACTGCGGAGAATTGGCGGCAGTTGTCAGACGCGATTCCTGGTGCGGCAGGCCCGATTAAGAAAGCTTTGCTTGACGCTGGCGCTTATACCGGTGATTTTGCCGACGCGATGAGCAAGGGTCAAATTAGCGCAGAAGAGTTTAACGCGGCAATCAGCAGTCTCGGAATGACAGAAGCTGCGCAAGAAGCCGCTACCTCAACGGCGACGTTCGAGGGAGCTTGGGGAAATTTTGAAGCCGCCATTGTCGGCGGATTAAAAGACGTTATCGACCCGTTGAAGGGTGCTTTTACTGGCGCGTTGAGTACGGCCGCTGAAAAAGCAGAGGTTTTCTTCGGGAAGATTGCCAGCGGTGTCCAGTCGATGAAAGATGCGTTCTCTGCAGGGAATCTTGATCTAGGCTTCCTAACAGGGCTAGGTCCTATCCTTGGTGGGCTTGCAGGTATGCTAGGCCCGCTCCTTTCAGGCCTACCTATTATTGGCGGTTTGTTCACTGGGCTAACTGGCCCTGTGGGTTTGATTATCGGCGCATTTGCCCAGATGCTTGCCAATTCTGAAGCATTGCGCACCGCGCTTGGTAATGCAGGATCGGCGATCATGAACGTCTTTGCCGGTTTGGCTCCTACGTTTACGGCTCTTGCTGATGGTCTCGGCACGGTTTTGGGGAAGATCGGCGATGGCATTGCGCCGATAATCGAGCGTCTGATTCCGTTGCTTAACTATATCGCTCCAGCATTAGAAACTCTTATCCCTATCGTTGAAACAGTGTTCTCAACATTGGCAAGCGTGATCGAAGGCGCGTTGTCAATCATCAAGGGCGTCATTGATGTTTGGACAGGGCTTTTAACCGGCGACTGGCAGATGGTCTGGGATGGCCTCGGAAGTATTGTTTCTGGCGCTTGGGAAATCATTACAAGCCTTATTAGTGGCGCTATCGGTGTTATCGGTGGTGTGCTTTCTGCAGGCTGGTCCACGATCACCACTGTAGCTAGTTCTACTTGGTCTGGTATCACGTCCCTTGTTAGTTCTGCCTGGTCTGGTATTACTTCTACTGTTTCTAGCGGTGCATCTGCTGTAGGATCGTTCATTTCATCTGGATGGAATAATGCTGTTTCTTTAACGTCGTCGGCGTGGAGCAATATAACTTCGGCTGTGTCTAACGGTGTTAGCAGTGTTATGAGTTTCGTTGGTTCGCTTCCGGGCAAGATTATCGGTTTCTTCTCTAATGCAGGATCGTGGCTTGTTTCTGCTGGTAAGAGTGTTATCCGTGGTTTCGTCGATGGCTTGAAATCTGCGTTTGGTTGGGTGAAAGATACGCTATCTTCGCTTACTAGCTGGCTGCCTGATTGGAAAGGGCCTGCGCCATTGGACAGAGTCATTTTGAAACCAGCAGGAAAACTTGTTATTGGAGGCTTTGTTGATGGTCTGGAGTCGCAGTATTCCAAGGTTCGCAGGTCGCTTGGTGATTTCACTAATTCACTTGGCGCTGATGTGAATCTTAGAGGTGGATTATCTGGGCCATCTCGCATGGCCCCAGTGTCGCGCGCTGGTGTTTCGTTTCATATTGGTGCGATTAATAATCCGTTGCGTGAACCGTCGTCGACTTCTTTGTCTAAGGAGTTGGCGAAGGTGTCCGCTGGCGTTGGTTCGCTAGTGTAAAGGAGGGGCAAGCATGTTGGAGTCATCGTGGGCGCTAAACAACGTCCCATTGGATAATGAGGAGTTTGGTTGGCTGGTAGAGGAATCTACCGGTCTTCCTGCTTCTACACCGAAAAACATTACAACTCTGCAACTGCCGGCTACTGATGGTCTGCTCGTGGTTGATGATGGTTCGCCGTCGAGTGTTACAGCAGTATCGGTGTGGGTGAATAATCCGGATGTTGGTGTGAGTGTTGAGCGTTTGTTTCAGCGCGTGAGCGTTTTGCAGGCGTTGTGCGATCAGGCGGAGACGTTGGGGTTCACGCACGGTCGGTATACGAAAACGAAGTATGTTTCGCGGGTGTATTCGGTGGCGTGTTCGGTTCCGGAGATTAGCGGGCTTGGCGTGGCTGGGGTTTTGGTGAAGCTACAAATCACGCATGAGCCGGGCTGGATGCTCGACGGGGGACTGGTTTCGACTGGGCTTGTTGATGGCGTGAATCATGTGCGGGCCTTTGAAGGGTCGGGTGTCTTACGCGACGCCACCTTGTCGTTTACCGGTTCTGCGTCTGAGGTTGAGGTCACGTCGCTGGTTGATGGCTCGAGCCTGAAACTCACTGGTGTGAATTCCGGTTCCAAGGTTGATGTTGCTCGTCGTCGCGTATCTGGCGTCACTGGTTGGGATTACGGTCCGGATGGGTTTTTGAAGATTGCCGGCAAGGTCACGGTTGAGGGTGTGATGCCGGTGTTGCGGGTGAAGATAACGAACCCTTCTGGGTTTTCGGTAAGGTTAGGTGGTCATAAATGGTGGAGATGAAAGACCTGTATCGGCTGTCAGTTTATGAGCCTGACGGCGGGTTCAAAGACTACTTGTATAAACCGTTGGAATGGCAAGGCTCGCTACCTATTAACGATCTTGGTTCGTTGAAGGTGAAGTGTGCTGCTGGCTCGGATGAAGCGGCGTTGCTGGCTGATCCGTGTGAGGTCGTCTTGGAGGTGTGGAATGGTAGCCGTTATGTGGAGCCAGAAAACGCACGCTATATGCGTGTGGAGTCGATGGTCGACGTTGTCTCCGGCGACGTGTCCAGCGTTGATTACACACTGGTTTCTTACGGTCGTTTGACTGATTATGTGGTCGTTGTGCCGAAGAAGTTCGGCATGGTTGAACATTACGATGAGGATGGTAAGCGCAAGTTCTTATCGGCTAACGCGGGCCAGATTCTTGCAACTGTTTTGTCTGAGGCGCGTGGGCTTGTTGATGGGCTTGTGCCTGGTGTTGAACTGGGGTTCACGCCTACTCGTGATAGCGCGGGTCATGCTTGGACCAAGACTCACACGCTCTACTTTGAGCCGGGCGTGAGTCTACTAACGATACTGCAGAATCTCTCTGGGCAAGGGTTTGTTGATTGGTGGTTTGAGGGTCGTCGCTTGATGGTGGTGAACGCCGAATCGCGCACGAAACCAAGCAAGCAAACACTTATCCCACTTGGTGCGTCTGAAGCTCCGGTGCGTTCAACTATCGGCGGGCTGATACACACTGCGTTGCTCGTTGGTGATGAGGGGAACGTGTGGCGTGTAGACAACAGTGCGGGTACTCCGGCTCCTTGGGGTAAGACGATGAAAGTCTTAACTCAAGGCGGTGTTAAGGAGGAGCGTACGGCTCGTGAGATGATTCAGGCTGAGTTGGATGCGGGTTCGCGTGAACGGTTCGAGTACACGTGGCAGAAGCCGGTGGCCGATTTGGATTGGACTCCGTTAGTTGACGTTCGTCCGGGGGATTGGGTTTCGTATCGGACTGCGCATGGTGTCGAGCCGGTGCGGGTTTTCCAGGTCACTCTTTCTGGTACGGGACGCAACGTTAAGGTTGCGCTCACCTTGAATGATCGGTTTGAGGATGCGCAAGTCCGGCAAGTGAAACGGATCAAGGGTATCGTTAATGGTGCGCATGGTGATGCGGGTACTGGGTCTGCGCCTACTAAAGCCGATAAGGCTGAACCGGCTCAACCGGTTGGTTTGGTGGCTGAATCAGAGGGCTACTGGGAAGGCGACGAGGCGCGCAGTTTGGTGCGTGTTGGTTTCTCGCCAGTCACGTTGGACGTGCATGGTCTAGCGATCCGGATCGCGGAATATGAGGTCAATGTTGGCGGTAAAGTCGTTCACAGCAAGTCGCATACGAACGTTCTCGTCGATGGGTTCACACCAAATAAAGGTGTATCTATTAGCGTGGTGGCAGTTTCGTCTGAGGGGATACAGTCCAAGGCTCTTGTTGGTCGGGTGACAACTGTTGCTCCGGATGAGAAACTTGCACCACCAACACGCCTTACTGGTGGTGCTGATTATGGTGTTGTTGAGCTTACGTGGGACGGAAAACTCCACTATGTTGGTGGTCAACCGTATGATCCACCAGCTCATTTCGCCTATATTGAGGTGGAGGAATCGGCAGATCAGCGCACATGGAAGGTTGTGGGCACGGCTCGTGCGGGCGGGCTGATGCTGGATCGGCAATCAGTGGTGGGGCAAACGCGCTATTATCGCGCGTGGAGCGTTGATCGGTTGCGTCGTCGTTCTGATGATTCATCACCAGTCACGACAGTCAAGGTCACGTCTAAGGTTCGTGCGGAGATAGATGCGGCGCGTCAAAAGATCGCCGACGAGTTGAAGACCGCCGAGGTGGATATTAGCCGTTTAGCGGCATCGCCGGGTAACACTTTCAAAAACGGCGTTATCCAAGCACTGGCGGCGGATCGTGCTTTTGCTCGTGAGCTGGTTTCTCGAAAGATTCTGGTTGGTACGCCGAATAATCCGATACGGTCGGTTGGTATTGCTGATGGTGCGGTGACTGCGGATAAGGTGCAAGCATCCACTGGTTTGATCCAGAAGCTTATGACTGAATCTTTGATGGCAGGCAAAATAACGTCGCGCATGTTTTCTACGGATGCTGGTTTTAAGGGCCCGAATCTTGATATTAACCGGTATCGTATCCGAGCTACTGATTCGTCTAATCGTGAGACTTTCTCGATTGGCACAAACGGTGAAGCGACGTTTTCCGGCAATATTACTTCACGTGCGAAAATCGAAGGTGCAAGTATCGTCGGCTCAGTCATCAAGACATCTAATAGTTCGTCGCGCGTCCAGATGGACATGAGCGGTCTAACGTCATACATGCAGAACCGTAAGGCGATGCAGTTGGATAACGGTAGGCTCATGTTTTGGGATGGCGATAAATATATCGGACAGTTCGCGAATCAGCGTTGGAAAGCTAATCCTAGCTGGCGTGGTATCTCGATGAATTTGGATTATGAGGGCTTTTATCTTGATATGGCCTATCTGCCGTACAAAAACGCACCTAATTACATCTCAGTTTTCCGTGTTGATCCTTGGGGCTACACAAATGGTGGCGCGAAGGGAATCAATATTGATCTACCGATCGTGTGTGGTACTGATGCGACTGACGATTTTTGGCAGAGGTTGAAATTTACGCTGGCGAATTTCAACGGCTGGTCTTATCCAGCTTTAATGCAAGAGAAGGGAAAAACCGGTATAGCATTTGGCACTGGCGGCCTTTATTTCATTCAAGGGAATACGCTTTTTTCACTGGAATCAATTTTAAAGAAGATAGGAATGTATTAATGAATATCGATGCGGAAGCAATTATCAATAAATACTCGGAGCGGATTGCTGAGCTTACGCACAAGCTGATTATGACTGAGGCGATGCTGGAGAAAGCCCTGAGTGAGCTGGAAGAAAAAGGCTCTGACGGAGAAGAACCCGCCGAGACACAAAATGCTTGAGACCACCAAACGGTGGTCTTTTTTAATACCCAATTTTAAGGAGAGATGATGGCTAAAAAGAAGATGATTATTGCCGAGGATTTACGCGGGCTTTCTGAGGATGAGTTCCGCGCAGTGTGGGAGCTTGTTGTTGATGAGCGTGACCGTCGTCAGGTTTTGGCTAACGCGCCGCAACAGTTGGAGAATTTGCAGGTGCAGGTTCTGACGGCGCGTGATGGTGTGAAAACTGCACCGAAGAAAACTGAAGAAGCACCAGTGTTCGTTAAGCCTTCTACGCCGGTTGAATTGTATCCCAAGGGCTGGATCGTGAAGAACGCTCAGGGCCAGTTGGTTCGTTCGCTGGTTGAGAATAATGATTCTGACCCTGATGAGGTAGGCGCGCAGTGGGAAGTGATGGAGCTGATTGAGGAGAATCCGCTTGCACCGGTTGATGACGCGGTGGAGTGGGATGGCGAGAATCATCCGTATCTTGAAGATGATTTTGTGCAGTATCACGATCTGGT